>CAYXSJ010000008.1:14557-28157 GCA_964467095.1 uncultured Methanotrichaceae archaeon | reverse complement strand
GTTGATTTCAGTCACCCAAAAGCAAGTTCACCCACTTTAGCGCTGTTGCTGTAACCCCTTGATTCCCAGTAGCCTCTTTCTTCTTTATCCACGACCTCGATGCTGGTAATCCATTTGGCCCATTTGTAGCCGTACCGGCTCTTAGCAACCAGTTGCAAGGGAAAGCCCCGCTCTGCCGGCAGGGTAACGTCATTGATGCCATATGCCAGCAGGATCTGATTTTCTCGCAAATAGTCCAGAGGCAGGCCGGTGGAATAACCATCCGCGCTGTGAAATACCACATAGCTTGCTTGTGGAAGGGGGCCGGACAGGTTGAGCAGATCCGACACCCGAAAGCCCGTCCACTTGGCATCAAATCCCCATCCTTCCACGCAGGGCATGTAGGCAAGCTCCGAATAGGCTGGGAGCGCAAGCAAATCCTGGTAACTGAAGCTTAAATTATTCCTAACCAGTCCTGTGACATTCAGCCGCAAAGCCTCCCGGTCGAGATGCTGCGTCCCGGAGATGGCATTGTTTCCCTGCTCGGATATGGGCACCAGCCTCCTGCCCTGATATTCGCCTGCCTCAGTCTCCGGCAGAACGCTGGTGGCCTTCTCTTGAAGATTCGTCATCACAGGCGAAGGCGTCAAAGACGGTACTATGGCTTCCTCCCGACTCACGATCCCTCCGGAAAGCAATAGAAGGCCGCTCAAAATGGCCAGCAAGGCGAATGCAGCCGCAGCATAGCCTATCTTGCAGTGCATTTTTCCTGCCGCCTGCCTGTGGGCTATCGCTGCATCCAGGAAAAGAGATAAGGAGAGCAGAAAAGCGATCAAGCCCAGCCAGGAGTGCAGGACATGTTGATCCAAAGGATAGAAGCGGAAACTGCCCTGATAGATGTAGCCCGCCAGCCCAAGAGCAGCAAACAGGGCCATTATATAGCTCAGTCTTCTGTGAAATCCGCTCCGCCAACCGTTCCGCTCATCCCGCCGACCAAGGAAGGCGAGAATAATTATCAGGAGTGCGGAAAAAATGGAAGGAAGGAGATGCCAGGGAGAAAAGACCATGCTCTTGCCCTCACAGTTCATCCCGCCCTTTGGGAGCGCTCTCTTCTGTGCTGTTTATCTTCTTGACTTTGGCAAGCCGGGCCTTGGTGGCCTTGATGGAACCGGCCAGGCTGGAGGCGGCCTCCTCCGGGCTCTCGCAATCGACGCACTCCTTTGTGTCCGGGACGGCGACGCCCAGGCCCGCCTCGGTATCTATGTTCATTGTCAGGGAGCTGTTATTGGAATACCTATAGACCAGCTCAGCCGGTCTGCTCAGCGGCGAGATGTAGTTGAAGATCAGGCCGGATCTAATGGTCTGATTCGGCTCCAGCACCATCGCAGACATGCCCTTCTTTCCAGAGGTGTCATACTCTTTGCTATCGTACTTCCATCCCCATTGGTCCTTCAATGTGAAATTGCCGGCATCAATGGCAAGCTTCTTCGTGCCGTTATTGGTTATCGCTAAATCCAATTCGATCGTCTTTTTATTGGAGCTTATGCTGGACCGAAGTATTCCATAATAGAGCAAAGTCACATTTTCGTTGCTGGTGTTGACAAGCTCTGGAAAGCGAACCGAGAACTGTTCCCCTCCCGCCTTGTCCTTGGACAGATCTATAGTCAGGCTCTTAGCAATGGTCTCCCTCGGGACGACAAAGCCAATCAGCCGGCGGCCTGGCTGCAGCTCTTTTATATACTGAGTGCTGGTCTGAAAGACCCGGTCGTTTCCATCGGTGAGGCTGTAGGCAGCTAGAATTGGTGTTTTATCGCTTTCGTTTATTCTGGTCAGACGAGCATCCACGATGAGGACCGAAAATGAGTCGGAATAAGAGTATCCGGAAAAACCAGGGTCCTTAAAGGAGCCGAAGATGGTGCAGTTGACGACACCATTGCTCATTTGCAGAGGATAACCTATGGCGATTCCAGGTACGAGGACCATGAACAGAGCCAGAGCCAGCCATCTCATCTATAACATACCTCCAATGTTATGATATATTCTTTTTGGTGCTTTTTGGTTCTTTGCCTCGAATAATCCAAAGAAAAATGCCCGGGGAAATCCCCTGGCAACAGTCAATCGATTTGTAAAGCAATCAGTCAAATATCTGTGGGAATGCCTGCTGAGCTATCTGAGGCACCGCTTGGTGTACTGGCTGTTTCATTGGTGTCCGGTGTCTTTTCAGCCAGACTTTCTCTCGTGGCTGCGAGCCGCGCCTGGGTGGCTGCTACACTATCCCTAATGGAGCTGATCTTGCTGGTTGCGTTCTGTTGAGCGGGAGCCTGCGCAGCCTCGCTCTGTGCGGCCTGATCGGAGGCAGGCAGAGCCGCGGTAGGCGCCGGTTCTACTGTGGCCGCACTCGCAGTGCTCGTAGCGGCATCGGTGCCGTAGGCCAGCTCATCTGAGAGCGGCACGTAGTCTCTCTCAAACATGATCACGATCTGGTTGGCTGCCCCATAGTCATATGCCAGGGCCGCAGGACGGCTGGGAAGCGAGACGCCGGTAAAGCCCACCAGGACACGGTCTGTGGCATTTCCCGGATCTACAATCTGCTGATCAAAGCCCAGGGTAGGCAGGTAGGGCCAGCCCCACTGATCCAGCAGGGTGAAGTTCTCCGGGCCGACAATGAGATTTTGAGTGCCGTTATTCTGCACCCGGACCTGAACTACTATTCCCTGCTCATCGGGATTGATCAGCCAATCGGTAATTCCGTAGTATCTTACTATCAGCTTGTCATTGCTGCCTTTGGGTGTCGCCCACCAGTTGATGTAAATGGGATTTCCGCCCTCAGGAGTTGCATTTATGAACTTGAAGAGGCTGTCTTTGGGAACCAGGAAGTAAACAAGCTGCTTTCCGGAAGAGAGTGGCTTGTACAGGCCGGGCAGGTAGATATTATTATCTGCATCCACCAATTGGTATGTGGCATTCTCAGCACCCATGAGGCCGACATCGACCTTTAGGATTTCCTGAGTTGAATTTTCGTCAACCAGTGGCGTCCTGGTTGTCCCGAAGAGCACCACTGTCGCGTTTACATCGCCGCCTTGCAGCGGAGCAGCCTGGGCCGTGCCGAAGGCCAAAGCCAGCAGAAGGGCTAGAACAATTAATCTCATCTGATACCCCCGTAATTTCTATCGTATCCAATTCTATTTTCTCTAATGTGATAGCAAATTTAATACTATTGACTTCATTTGTCATTCAATTATATACATTTTATCCAAGAACTATCCAGGGAACTTTTTTCATAGTAACCGGCGAGACCGCCAGGCTGGGAAACCTATATCTGCCTGTTTCATCATAAGCAGAGGCGGTGTTCTAGATTGTCATCGCCTATCCTTGTAACCTGCGGCCTGCCCTATGCCAATGGGCCCTGTCATTTAGGCCATTTAAGAACCTATGTACCGGCGGACATCTTCGTTCGAGGATTGAGAAAGATGGGCAAAGAGGTGCTCTTCGTCTGCGGCTCGGATGCCCACGGAACTCCCATAGTGGTCAATGCCGAAGCCCAGGGAACGACGCCCAAAGCGCTCGTGTCCAGATATCACCAGCACTTTGACGAGGTCTTCAAAGGGATGGGCGTCGACTTCGACTTATTTGGCGACACCGACGATCCCGCCTGTCACAATCGCACGCAAGAAATGGTCAGAGCCCTTATGGACGGCGGCCATGTCTATCCCAAGGAGATCGATCTGGCCTACTGCCCCAAATGCGAGCGCTTCTTGCCGGACAGGTATGTGGAGGGGGAATGCCCCTACTGCGGAAAGCCCGCTCGCGGCGATGAATGCGACATGGGCTGCGGCCGCCATCTGGAGCCCGGAGAGATCAAAAACGCAGTCTGCAAGGTCTGCGGCGGAAAAGCTGAGTATCGCAGGCAGATCCATTATTTCTTCAAGCTCTCGCAGTTCAAGGATTTTCTGCTCCAGTATCTTGAGACTTTGAAGGGAACCGCATCCGCCCGCAATTATGCTATGGAGTGGGTCCGCCAGGAGCTGAAGGACTGGTGCATAACCCGCAATATGGCCTGGGGCGTTAAGTTTCCCGGACACGACGATCTGGTGGTCTATGTCTGGGTTGATGCGCCCATCGGCTACATTGCTTTTACCGAGGAGTGGTGTGCCAGGAACGGCCGGGACTGGCAGAGCTATTGGAAGGACGGGGCGAAGATCATCCACTTCATCGGCGGGGACATCGTCTACCACCACTGCATCTTCTGGCCGGCCATGCTCAAAGGAGCCGGGTACACCCTGCCTTCTGCAGTGGTGGCCAGCGGCATGCTCAAAATCGATGACAAGAAATTCTCCAAATCGCGGGGCAATGTCATCTGGGTTAAAGACGATTACCTGGAAAAGGGCCTTCATCCCGATCTGCTGCGCTATTATCTGGCCAGCTACACCGCTCACAACAAGGAGGTCAACTTCGCCTGGAAGATCTTTGCCGATAAGGTAAACACCGAGCTGGTGGGAGCCTTCGGAAACTTCCTCAACCGCGCCCTGACCTTTACAGTAAAGAACTTCGAGGGAAGGGTCCCCCAGGGCGAGATCGACCAGGAGGTCATGACCAGGATAGAGCAGACCTGCAGCGAAGTTATATCCGGCCTGGAGGAGTACGAGTTCAAGAAGGCCGCAGACAGCGTTATGACTCTCGCAGACTATGGCAACATCTACTTCCAGAGCCATGAACCCTGGAAGCTGGTCAAGACTGACATGGCCGCCGCCGGAGCCGTTCTCCATAGCTGCCTGCAGGTCGCCAAGGCGCTGGTCCTTTTCATGGAGCCGATCATGCCCTCTAAAATGGAGAATGCCTGGAAACAACTGGGCCTGGAAGGGTCCGTGGCGGAAAAGCCCTTTCAGGAGGCTTTAGTTCCCCTGGTCGAGGGTGGACGGCTCGGCACTCCCGAGATACTCTTTTCTCGCATGGAAGAGGCATCCGTCAAAGAGCTGGACAGGGTCTTTAAAGAGAGAGTAGAAAAAGCCGAAGGTAAGGGAAAGGCAGCGGAAAAGGCTGCTGAAAAGAAAGGTGAGATCTCTTTTGAGGAGTTTGGATCTTTAGATTTGCGCATAGGCGAGATTAAGGAAGCCGGCCCCATCAAGGGCTCAAAAAAGCTGCTTAAGCTCCTGGTCGATATCGGAGACGAGACCCGTCAGGTAGTGGCAGGCATTGCAGAGGCCTACTCCGTAGAGGAGCTGGTAGGCACGCAGGTGGTCGTTTTGACCAATCTGAAGCCGGCCAAGCTCTTCGGCATAGAATCGCAAGCCATGCTCCTGGCAGCAGATAGGGCCGGCAAGGCCGTGCTGCTGGAGCCCAGGCAACTTGTGGAAATTGGAACTAAAGTAAGATAGGAGGTTATAATTTTGCTCCAGATTGAAAATCTGTCCAAGACTTACAGGCTCAAGGACAGGGAAATCGCAGCTCTTAAAAATGTCAGCTTCGCCACCAGGCCGGGTGAAATTTTGGGGCTGGTGGGAAAGAGCGGGGGTGGCAAGAGCACTCTCATGAAGATCCTGAGAGGTATGGAGAGCTTTGATTCCGGCAAGATCCTCCTGGATGGCATCACCATAACACCCGATTCCAGCGACGATGTGAGAAGAGAGCAGATGGCCGTCACTGCCATACATCTCCAAAGAGATTTCGCTCTGTGGACTGAGACTGCCCTTAAAAACGTGGTGCGAAGGGTTCACTCCAGGAAGACCGGCTTTGAGGTTCTGCCTATTCCCGAGGACGTGGACTATAATGAGATGTACGAGGAGGCCATGTACTACCTGCGTCTGGTGGGCCTGGGGGACAAAGCTCAGCATCTGGCTACTATCCTCAGCGGCGGCGAGAAGCAGAGGCTTCTCATTGCCAGGCAACTGGCCAAGAAGCCCAAAATATTGCTGCTGGATGAGCCGGCCACCATGGCCTGTCCGGCCACCAAGCAAGAGGTGCTTGATGCCATCAAGAACGTGAACAGCAAACTTAACCTGACCATAATCGTAGTATCCCACCTGCCCGAGATTCATGAGTATCTGGCAGATCGATTGATCTGGCTGGAGAAGGGAGAGATCGTGGCCGACGGCAAGCCCAGAGATGTCTTGGACAAATTCATGGAAGGCATTGGAGAGATGCAGCCGCTGGCAGTCAGGACCAATGCCAAGCCCATCATCCGGGTGAGAGGTCTATCCAAGAGGAACTGCCAGATCAGCACGGGAGAGGTCCTCAATGTCCTGGCCATGGAGAACCTCAATTTCGATATAAACGAGGGCGAGATCACATCTATCATAGGAAGCAGCGGTGGGGGCAAGACCACACTTCTCAAGATCATACAGGGCGTGAAACTGCCGGATGAAGGCTGCGTATGCTATCGTTATGATGATGAGTGGGTGGACATGATTGCCTACTCGCCCAAGAGAATGAATGTGCGCCGGACTTTAGGCATCATGTATCAGGAGTTTGCCCTTTATGCGGGAGAGACCATCCTCGATCAGATCGCCTATCAATTGGGAGTTAAGGGCAATGATGTGATAGATCATGCCCGGACAATAGCAGAGGAGCTGGGCATAAGCGACAAGGTGCTTGATGTCATCTATACCATGACCGATATGTCGGAAGAGGATGCCAAAGCAGCACTGGAGGCCCTGGGCCTTACGCGCGACATATTCAAGGATCTGTTCCCTCGCTTCCCCACGACCGAAGCGAAGAAGTTCGCAGAACCGGTCTTCGAGCTGCTCTCCCTGGATCCAAAGGTCATGTGGAATCTGCCCGAGCAGCTCTCCGGCGGTGAAAAGGTGAGGGCATCTTTGGCCATACTGCTGGCTGCCAGGCCCAGAATCCTGATCCTGGACGAGCCCTTCGGCGATATCGATCCCATCACATTGCGAGAGGTTTCCAATGCCATAAAGAGCATCAATGCTGAATATGGCACCACCATTCTCCTGGTAAGCCACCACGTAGATTTTGTCAAGGAGGTCTCACACCGGGCCATGCTTATTGAGAACGGAAACCTGGCGGCGGACGGCAATCCAGAGGAGGTTTGTAACGCCTTCCTGGCCTCCTGCCATGCTCCCTATCTGAAGTATCTGGAAGAGCGCTATGCAGCAGTTCATGGATGATCTGGGTGATCTGGGATGGACGAGCAAGTAGAGGAGATTTACCGGCAGGTGGCAGATCAGATAACGCCGGAGGATTTCCAGGCCAGGGTTGAGGAGAAGGTAGCCCTCATGGCTGGCTTATGCGATGGCAGGACTGCGGCCATGCTCGTGGCCAGAGATCTGGGCGCATCCGAGGTGCTGACCAAGATTGGCAGCATCCGCCCGGAGACGGGAAATGTCACATTCACTGGCCGGGTGCTCGCCGTCTCCGAGATTCGCGAGTTTCCCCGCTCTGACGGGTCCCTGGGACGGGTCGCCAATTTAACTTTAGCCGACGAGACAGGATCTGTGCGCGTCGCTCTCTGGGATGAGACCGTGGAGCTGGTCCGCTCTGGAGATTTGAAGGTTGACCAGTGCCTCAAGGTGAGGGGTCTGGCCAAAGAGGGCTACGCGGGAACTGAGGTGAGCCTGGGCAGAAGCGGCGGCATCGAAGAAGTGGATCTGGACATATTGCCAAGGACCGAGCCTTATAAAATTGCAGAGATCAAGAGCGATATGGGCGAGGTCAGCCTTCTGGGTGTTGTTGTCGACCCCGGCGAGATCAGGGAGTTCCAGCGCAAAGATGGTGGCAAAGGACAGGTCCTGACCGTGCTTTTAGGAGATGAGACCGGCAAGATCAGGCTTACTCTCTGGAATGAGCAGGCTGCAATGCCTCTGGAGAAGGGCGAGACGCTGGAGGTCATGAATGGCTCATGCCGGGAGAGGTATGGATCGCTGGAGATTCAGACCGGCAACTACAGCACAATTCGAAAGAGCAGCAAAAAGGTGCAGTTCTCAGAGAAGATGACTCCCATTGCTGAGCTGAAGCCGGGCATGCTCTGCAGCGTCTGCGGCTTTGTGACGGGTCTGGGTGAGATAAGGGAGTTTCAAAGAGATGACGGAAAAACCGGACGCGTGGCCAATATCTACATCTCCGATGAAACTGGCCGCATCAAAGTGGCTCTTTGGGCTGAGCATGTAGATCAGTTGCAGGACCTGGATCTGGGATATAAAGCAGAACTGATCGATGCCCTGGCCAAGAGCGGCTGGAACGATGAGCTGGAGCTGTCCTGCGGATGGCGCACCAGGATTACTTTCGCCCCGCCTGGATAACGTTGTTAAAGAAGATATGCGATCCTTAATCTGAAGAATAATTGAGGATTTCTGAGGAACTGGGAAGATGCCGACAAAATTACTGGAAGATTTGCCGGGTGTGGGTCCGGCCACTGCCGAAAAGCTGCGCGAGGCAGGCTTTAGCTCCGTGGAAGCTATAGCTGTTGCCTCTCCAGGCGAATTGGTGACCGCCGCCGAGGTAGGCGAAGCAACAGCGGCCAAGATCATAGCCGGGGCACGACAAGCAGCGGATGTGGGCGGCTTTGAGACGGGAGACAGAATCCTGGAGCGCAGAAAACAGGTGGGCAAGGTCACCACCGGCAGCAAGAGCTTCAATGAGCTTTTGGGCGGGGGAATGGAGACACAGTCCATTGTGGAGCTCTACGGTGAATTCGGCTCGGGCAAGACTCAGGTGGCCCACCAGCTGGCAATAAACGTGCAGCTGCCCACGGAAATGGGCGGCCTGAACGGCTCGACCGTTATAATCGACACAGAAAACACCTTCCGGCCGGAGCGCATCGCCCAGATGGTCAAGGGCCTGCCCCCTGCGCCGGACGGCCGGGTCTGGGAAACGGAAGAATTTCTAAAGAACATCAGCGTGGCCAGAGCCTTCAACTCCAATCACCAGATCCTTCTGGCGGAGAGCGCCATGGACCTGGCTGAGAAGGTTAAGGACTCGGAGCGGCCCGTGCGCCTGCTCATCGTGGACTCCGTGACGGCCCACTTCCGGGCGGAGTACGTAGGACGCGGCACTTTAGCGGATCGCCAGCAGAAGCTGAACAAGCACCTGCACGACCTGATGCGCTTTGGCGATCTGAACAATGCCCTGATTCTGGTGACCAATCAGGTCATGAGCAAGCCGGACACCTTCTTCGGCGATCCAACCAAGCCCGTGGGCGGGCACGTTCTGGGGCACACGTCTACTTTCAGACTGTACCTGCGAAAGTCCAAGGGCGATAAGCGAATTGCCCGCCTGGTGGATTCACCAAACTTGCCGGACGGCGAGGCGGTCTTCACCGTGACCACGGATGGTGTAAAGGATTAAAGGGTGAATGGGTGATAAGGGCATCTTAGAAGGGGTTTCAGTCTCGGTCGATACTGGATGTCCCATCACCTGCACCTACATGCTCACATCAGATATATATTTCTTTTGTCATGCTGAAAGTCGCAGGATATTGCAGCTTCACCCTGATGGCTATGCTGGCGGGTCCGGGCAAAGAGCCTGTATGATCCGGTATAGATGAGTAGAGGGTGATCCGGGCAAAGGAGGGAGAATAAAACAGTATTTTGCCTCGGATCGCCGCATTCACGTAGGATTCGCAATAGATATAGACGATTGCGACAATCTAATGCGGATAATCCGATTAGGAGGGGCTGATGCGATGCTGTCTTTATCTCATTTCGTCCCGGCGAATCGTTTGATCGTCTCCCTTTTGCGCTGCCACCTTCGGGCCTCTCTCGCTTTATCTTCCTGCAATATGGCCATCCGCCCTGACTTATTCGCTAATTCATTCTTTTTCTTCTCGGTTTGATCTGTGCTCGATTGATCTGTACTCGGTTGATCCATGCTCATTTCACCTGAATTGCCGCTCTCCTCAAATAGCAGATGAGTTTCGGTTGAGAGGAGGTGCGCTAACGGAAAATACTCAAGCTTTAAATGGGGATGATTCTATTTAAAGGCTATGTTGGGTTAGACGGATGGTCTTGTTAGGTTAGACGGATTGTCTCATGCTTTTCAGGACGCCACACAAAAATCCTCGCACCCAAAGCTTTAATCTCACCTCATCCTTTTCCTATCACCATGAACTTCGGCCGCCTCTTCAAGTCCAAACCAACGCCCCGCATTGCCAGTAGCCCGCGCTTCAACTACCTGGACCTGCGCACCAAGCCGTTCTACATCGTGGCCTCAGTAGAGGTGGGCAACACCACTACCAAGTGCATTCTAACCGCCACGGACATGAATACCGGCAAGACTTACATCGTCGATAAGACAGTGAAGATGACAAGAGACGTGCGCGGGCCCAAGGCAGGAGAAGAGGTCTTCGCTCATACCATCAACGGTACTGCCCTTACCAAGGAGTCTATTGCCGATCTGGTGAAAAACACGCTCATAGAGAGCCATGAGAAGGCCCGCCTGGACATCAAGACCGATCTGAACTTCGTGGTGCGCTCCACTGGAGTCGTGGCCGAGCTGGACTCGCCCGACCAGGTGGGCGCATTTATTCAGGCACTGGCTCAGGGCTGCCTCATGGCCGGCGTTCCGCCCCGGCTCATGACTCCGGCCATGAGCATTCACAACATATTGGAAAAGTTCAAGCGCTACACCATGATTGAGAAGGTGATCTTCATGGGCGCAGTGGCTTCCTGTTTCCCGCCGCAAGGATCGACAGGCGTGGAAGTCGTGGCCAATGAGATGGAAGGCGAGCTGGCCACAGCCGGCATAAAAGAGGCAAGCCGCTGGACGGATGTGGACTTTCGAAATCCCTGTCTTTCCATGGATTTCGGCACCACCCTGGACGGCAGGGTGACCAGCGAAGAGCTGCCCTATGCCCACACCATCGGAAACCTTCTCGGCCTGGCTGGGGCCATTCCCGATGCCGTTGTCCAGGGAACGGGTCTGGTGGACAAGATGACCGGCGCCACTCTGGATATCTTTGACGGCAAGACCAGGCCAGACTACGGAAAAGAGGCGCAGCAGTACGCAAATCAGATTAACGAGCTGGTAATAATAGAGAAGGTTCCGGCAAGCCGCACCAAATACGGTCTCGTGCCCGTGTGCCCTCAGGCTGCAGCCCAGAATAACGTCGTTCTCATCGGCTGTGATGTAGGTGTGAACGGCAGCGATCTTTTAAAGCTCTCCAAGATTGGAGCAGACCTTTACAAATCCAGGAACCTGAAGATCCTTTTCGGCACACTGGATCTTGCCATGGCCCGCGTAGCCTGCCGGCTTGTTCAGGTAGGAATCGAAGAGGGAGTCGTCACCAGAAATACGGCTCTGGGAGTTACCGGACGGGCGGGAATCAGCGGCAACAAGCCTGCCCTTATTTTGGAGGAGATAGAGAAGCTGGGGCTGTACGAGCAGCCTGAGAAGAACGTGGTCTTCGTGGATGACGGCCTGGCCCGAGGCGCAGCTGTCATGGCCCGCTGCATGAACTCCATGGGCACTCCCAAAAACCCGCTGGGAGGCCTGCGGGGCAGCAGATGCATCCTCAAAGAGAGAATGAATTATGAGTCCCGCAAGGGAGCGGCTCCAGTGCCCCAGCAGGCGCGGCCTGATAAGGACACGCAGGCTTATTTCGTGGGAGGCCATAAGAGAGCATAAAGATGCCCTCTAAAAGATACGGCCCTCTGCCACCTGAGGGAAAGGAGATAACCATAACCGTTCAGGCCATTGACCGACGCGAGGAGATGCTATGGACTGCCAGTGAGCCGGCCATGCCCTCCAGCTTTCCCCCCTGCATCAAAGGCATAATTGCCAGGATTGCCGGCGAGAAGGGCAAACACAGAACGGCCGCCATTCTGGCCGCATTTCTGGGACAGGCAGGCTACAGCCGGGAAAATGCATTACAGCTCTGGTCGGATGTAGCTGCTGTCGAGGAAAGGATCTTTGAGGAGTGGTTTTTGAAGATGAACTGCCCCAAATGCAGGGCTATGCAGCGACAGAGCAAAGGCTATCCGGATCCTGGAATAGCCGACCTGGGGCTGTGCCGGCCGGATGAGACATGCCGGGAGTACGAGGGGCCTGTGGAGTATGCCTGCCGGATAAATTCGGAAGAGGGTCGAGAAAAGGGCACTTTTTTGCATATCAAGACGCAGGCCCAGGTCCGCATCTTTGATTGGGCCTCCGGCCGTGAGGGCGAGATAGAGCTGACGGAAAAAGAAACGGAGACTCTGGAGGCTTTACTGGCGGAAAAGGCCGGGCAGAAAGATAAAATCCTCGTCTATGCAAGAGTGAGGGTCCGTGGAAGGCTTCGCCCCAGGTTCTATCTCCGGGATCAGGAAGGTCCGCGCCGGCAGATGCTCTCGGACATTCTTTGATTTATGAAAATAGGCTATCCTACCGTTGCCCTGGGATTGGGCAGCACCCCCAGCCATACCTATCGGCTTGCATCCTACTCCGAGGACAGGCTCAAAGAATGCGTTACATAAAACCTGGACTGCCTGGAAAAAATTCTGGAGTAAAATTCTAAAGCGGCATATTGACCGATAACATAATTGACTATTAGCGTATTGGCCAATGATGTATAGGAGGCCCTGTCTTTGGATTACTTTTCCCTCTATGAGGCTCTTTATCTTGTCGGCTTTGCAGCCTTGCACAGCTTTCTGGCCAGCCTGCCGGCAAAAAGGATAGCGAGAAGGCACTTCGGCTCCAGGGTAGATCCCTGGTATCCTGCGCTCTTCAGCATTACTGCAATTATTACTATCCTTCCTCTTGCGGCTCTGATCATCCGTTTTCCCGGCCCATTGCTATATGCAATTCCGGACCCCTGGTTCTGGCTGTTCATCCTGGCCCAGCTTCTGGTGGGACTATATTCCCTGAGGGCCTTTCTGGACGCGCCGCACAGATTCCTTATTCGTGCCCAGCTTGCCAAACCTTATAGTCCGGATGCATTTACCCTGGGAATAAAAGGGATCTATTGCCGGATCCGCGATCCTTTTCTGCTCTCCGGCCTTCTTCTCATGTGGCTCACACCCTTTATGACCGAGAACTTATTGTTGGTTTACCTTATAGCCTCTGTCTACCTATTCATGGGCTCGCTTCATTGGGAGAGCAGGCTTCTCAAACAGTTCGGCGAGGAGTACACCGCGTACATGAATGAAGTTCCACGCATGATTCCCCACGGGAATAAAAGATGGAAAAGATGCAGCAGTGCAAACAAATAAAATCTGAATTCACCCCCTGACAAAGGCCGCCATCAGATCCATTAACTTTAAATCTTTCAAACGCAATTAATTATGGATAGGTGGAAAATATGGCTGGTACTTTAGAAGAATATAAAAGGCTCTTTCGAGAGGCTCATGTCTCAGACCAGATGAAACTTTTCCAGCTTCATATCGCAATCTATCTGGTAGTGAACATTATTTGGCTGGCCCTTAACATGATGGGCAAGGTCACGATTACTCCTGCCTGGGCAATATATTACTCCCCGGTTGGATGGGGCCTGCTGGTAATTGTGCACTACTGGTTCTATGTGCGCGGCGCAGAGAACCTATGCAAGCTGAGGGAAGAGATGGTGGAGGCAAAGATCAAATAGAATATTCCAATCTTCTATTTTTCAGCGTTCTTGGCTATTTTGCTGCCTTTTGTCATTCTCTTTGAGAAGCTCAATCAGGACGGAGAATATGGCCGCCTCTAAAGGATCGTC
>CAYXSJ010000008.1:0-14457 GCA_964467095.1 uncultured Methanotrichaceae archaeon | reverse complement strand
TCTCTTTGAGAAGCTCAATCAGGACGGAGAATATGGCCGCCTCTAAAGGATCGTCCAGAGCATAAAATGCTTCGCTGGAGTGCTTTTTGGCCATCTGTGCCAATTCCAGTGCATAAGCCTGATCCTCCTTCTTCATAGCCCTTCCCGCCCTGGCCCAGCGAACGGAGACCTCCTGTACGCCCATGCGTACGCTCTCAAAGCTCCGGCCCATCAGAAGACCTCCAGGGTGGTCTGGCCGCCAGTCGAGCTCGCTTGCGCCTTTCGACAACTCTTTGCAGAAGGCCTTGCCGCAGTGCCGGGCCCTTTTGCGAAGTAAAATACTCTATCGGCATAATTGGTCATCATCTCCAAAAATGGGTCGGATGCGGGAGAGTAGAGAAGCACGGTGCTGCTCTTCGCCACCTCTCTCATCGCCTGTGATACATACTCCACCATCTCTTTCGCATCCTCGTAAAGCAGAGGATCATGCTCTATGATCAGCAGCGTGTGACGGTTGTTCTGCAAAACAGTCATAAGCTGGAAGACGGTAAATGCCCTCCTTACCTGCAAGGATGTGAATCTGCGGTCCAGGCCGCTCAAGATGCGAGAGTAGTTGCCGCAGATGTAGAGGACCTCGAACCTCTGCAGGTCGAGATGGTCGTTTAAGGCTTGTGTCAGCATCTGCAAGGGAGCCACAAGAATGTGGAAGGCTCTGCTGCAAAGAGTGATCGCGGGATGCAGTTCGAAGTCCATGTGATCCCTTCTCCTTTCGGGGGGATAAGTTCGAGGAATGCGCGGGGCGAATGTAATCTGGACCGAAAACTAGATAATCTATAACGATTGAATAGATAGTTTGCCGCATTCTGTGCTGATGGGGCGTAGACAGGATGACCGAACCACAGCTCTCAGTGGCTAAAGACCGATCGAGAAAGCTTATCCAGCGGGGATGAGTAATCGAGGAGAAAATAGAGCCAGAGGGGTGCCGTCTTTGAAAGATGTGCATTTCGGAAAACACCGGATTGGCTGCGAGAATATTCGGCCTGATAAATACACGCCGTTAAGGGCGTAGTATGCCGACTTTCAGCCCATGATCCGAGGTCTATGAACAAGACAGGATGCGGCACAAATCGTTTTTCCTTTTCAATTACAAACCGCTCCATTTTCGTATAGAACGCTAATTAGAATATATATTGTACTTCGTCTATAGACTTAAAGCGAAAAGTATATATTCGTTGATGGTCGTATATTCCCTTGGCAAAAGTTGAGCCGTTTTTCTCCCTCCTATAACCTCGACTTTTGCCCACCCTCCTTTACTTATACTCATACGATCCATATTTTGACAGTAGGGCGCGCTTAATTTTTAGAAAAATTTTATAATATTAAAATTTTTTATAAATCATGTCTCGTGATTAGAAACTTGGGTAAGTATAACTAGTCATGCATTGATACTAAAATGATTTAGGATTAATAGCCAGAGGCAGCTCGCTACATAACTGCCATCATTGAGCATCTTAAAAAACGCATCCTGCCAGCGGAGGGATTTGAATTGGAATGGCTTACATTTGCACTCTTGGGTACGATTTTTTTCTCTGTCGCAGGAGTGCTGGATAAGCTCCTGCTTAGCAGTTACACTGACGACTCCAATGCGTACATCGTATGCCAGGTATTAGCTTCGCAACTCTTTGCTATTCCCGTGTTTTTGATAGTAGGAGCCAACTTCGTATACCCGGAATCTCTCATAGCTCTGCTCTTCGGAAGCTTGCAGGTATTTCCCGCCTTCTTTTACATGAAAGCCCTACAGCTTGAAGAAGCCTCTAAAGTAACCGCCATGGAATACGTGTATCCCTTATTTGTATTCATAGGCTCCGTCCTCCTTTTAGGAGAGGTGATGGAGCTAAAACACTGTGCAGGGGGGCTAATGCTTCTCTTTGGCACTCTGCTGATATCCTACAAAAAAAATGGGTCTGATGGCAATGGTTTATACAGTAATGGTTCGAACAGTAATGGCTTAAAAAGCAAGCCCTTTCTCAGTGTCCTCTCTCCTGCAATTAAGCCTTTCCTATCCTACTGGGTCTTGACAGCCGCTTATTATCTTGCCCTCAAGTATCTACTCATCTCCCTTGATGAGTGGAATATTTATATTTGGTCATCTCTGGGCAGCCTTATGGTGGTCTTGCCATTCATGGGCATTCGATCCATCCGCAGCGAAGTCAAAAGCTTTTTTAGCCAGGGTGGCATGGCTGTGGGAGCTTTGATCTCAGAGGAGACATTCCAATTCCTGGGAATCATCTTCTCCATCTTCGCCTACGCCATCGGATCGGTTACCCTGGTGTCAAGCGTAGGAGCACTTCAGCCCATCATGACTGTGCTACTCATAATGGGCCTGGGAATTCTCACGCCCAAGCTGGCAAACGCGATGAACGAAAAAACAGATTGGAGTTCATTGAAGCAGAAGGGCATTTCTTTCGTGGCAGTAGCGATAGGCATATACTTTGTAAACTGACCTGAGGCTTTGATGAGACAGAAAGGCCAGCCAAAACAGAAAACCGCTGCACACTTCCGGCAAACATCCTGATAGGACTGGTATGCTCTAGTGTTAAAGCAGACGGCGATGGCATCAATTCCATCGCTCTTCTCCAGGAAAGCGCTCATGCACCAGTTTTTTATATTTTTGTGAGCGCGATTAATGATGATCTTGCTCAAAACTGACGCTACAGCGCCTGGCAATCTCCATAGCAATCTGCTCGAAATTGTTTTCGGCTTCAAAGACTGCATTCTGATGCGATCCAATGGCCCCGTCGGCTGGCAAGAGGTGAAATATCGGTTTGTGCGCCTCCTGGGCCATGGGCATCAGGCTGCGATAGTGCTTCATCAATCCTAGCTGGTTAGCATCTGTTTTTATTTTTGAGTTGGTTTCTAGGTTTAGAACATATTCTGCATAAACCATTGGTATCTTCTCAGCCCAGCGTTCATAAGCCCTAACTGGACGGCCTAATCTCTCAACATGCTGCATTATGACATATCCCAACGGCTCCATTCGCCCTTCCGGCAGGTCGAGACTTACAACCGGGTTTCGTTCTCTGCGATCCTTCCATTCTTCTCGCCAAGCCCGAATGGATAGGCCCATGTTTTTCAATCCTTGCAGGGAGAAGAGGTCCGGTATTAATGGAACTGCGAAATAATCGGAGGCAACGAGAACGGAGCGGTTAATTGAGCCTAGATTTGGTCCAAGATCAATCAGAACAATCTCGATATCACGTTCATCCACTACTCGCTTAATTATGCGCCAGAAGGCAGATACGACCCGAAAGGCTCGCTCTTTTCTATCCAGGCATAAAGGCCATTGCTGAGACAGCTCATCCTCAAAGCGAGATAACGCGAGATCTCCTACAAGCAAATGAATTCTCTCATCAATCTCCT
The DNA here is from genome assembly GCA_964467095.1 of uncultured Methanotrichaceae archaeon. GTDB lineage: Archaea > Halobacteriota > Methanosarcinia > Methanotrichales > Methanotrichaceae > Methanothrix. Next base: position 11,058 of record CAYXSJ010000008.1, on the reverse strand, counting down.
CGGCATGAGGGCTCTCTAAAATATCACCTACACCACGTAGGAGCGGTTCTATGCTACCATAAACTGTTTTATTGTGCTCGCCATCCGGCCAGAATTCTTCCAGCCGCTCCTCTTCCAGAAATGCTGCCGTTAGATTGGCCTGTGGATCAAGATCTGCAGCCAATACATTCAATCCCAGGTCAGCATACATCCAGGATAGGTGATAGACCAGTGATGTTTTTCCAACACCACCTTTGTTGTTAAAAAATGCAATTATCGGAGCGCTCACTGTTACCTCCTGACCGTTACCAGAATATGGTTTTGCTCTACAATGAAAATAGGCGGAGGATTTCCGTTTGCAGCAAGCTGCTGCCTGGCTATTTGAATGCCAAGGCCAAAGCGCTGAACATATCCCAGGACTCGCATGGCTTCAGCAAGATGAGGATTTCGATAGTCAGTTACGCCGGGCTGGCCGAAGTTCTCACGAGTGACCTGGCCGAAAGGTCCACCAGGGCTATGGATCTCGATACGATCCGAGAACCAATAGATGCGCACTGGAGAATAGGTCCCTTCATAGGTTCTGTGGAGAATGGCATTTCGGACCAATTGCTGAAGAGCAGGTAAAGGGTATTCCGGGCGTTGGATTTCCAGGGGCTCAGATATCAATGATGTGGACACGGAATTATTAGCTTCTAATACCTCATCGATCCTTCTTAAAAGTTGCTGCAAAGGCCCGTCGATCATTTTTTGATCACGAATGGGATCGGTCAGCTCTTTACCTTCCAATCTCAGGAATTGCACGTAGGCTCCGGGAATAAAGTGCAAGATTTCCGTGCCGAGAACTAGCATCCCCAACACGGTCGGCTCATCATCAGGAGCTAAAAAGCGCAATGCTTTCAGCTTGTCCTCTTTAGAGCGCATGTTTTGGGCAAGGACTTCCGGTGCAATTGCCAGTCGAAGATACTCTCGCTCAAATAAATCGAGATCAAGATCTTTGATCGTGGCAGAATGAACGGGATGAAGATCAAATGGCAGATCTTTAGAGCGCCGCCGTTCAGCAAGGATTTTCTCTTCTTCGGGCGTAGCAATAGCTCGACGGGGGCCGACTCTTATCCATGTAACGCCGCTCAAGCGTATAGGTGGTGCAAGAGACGGCTTTACTATTACTACAGCCATCTCGCATTCATCTATCATTAATTTTTCTACGGTTATCGATGGAATGGGCTGAATCTTTCCATCATCTCGCATTTGAGATAATCTGAGCAAAAGATCATCGGTAACGGAATGCCCAGCACAAGTGCCGTCATCATTAGCACCAATAAATATTATGCCCGGCTTTCGATGATCGGGAAGGTCGTTGGCAAAGGCGCATATGGCTTGTCTTATTCGATCCGGATCGGATAGAGATGCTTTCCTATCGGTTAAGTCCGATTCCAAATCCTTGAGCATAAGCCGAAGCTCTTGCGGTTCCATTAAATCTCCCGTAGACATGATAATACTATTCTTAGCATTTAGGTTTTTCCTTCTATCATGATCTCAGATTGATGGCGGAAAATCTTTTAAAGCCCCGGGCCAAAGTACCTTCTCGATTCCATGACGAAGATGATTGCACTGCCGATTAAAAAAACCTACCCATACCGATTCATTCTCTTGGCCCTTCCGGCTGTTTTGATCTTGGTTACTATGCTTTTTGCAGCTTCGGGCAGTTCTCATTCAGCCGAGGCCGGGGCCATCCCCGTCTTTGGCTACCAGATCGTCAATGTCTATCCTCATAACAGCCTCTCATTTACTCAAGGCCTGGTCTATGACCAAGGGGTGCTTTACGAGGGAACAGGATTGTACGGGCGATCAACTCTTTGCCGCGTCGATCTGGAAACAGGCCGCGCTTTGCAGCAGACACATCTGGAGAGCACACTATTCGGCGAGGGCGTAGCCCTCTGGAAAGACCGGATCATTCAGCTTACCTGGCAGTCGGGCCTGGGCCTGGTCTACAACAAGGAGAATCTGACAAGAATCGGCAATTTCAGCTATCAGACGGAAGGCTGGGGTATAACCACCAACAGCAAGAGCCTGATCATGAGCGATGGCACAGACATCCTGCAAATTCTTGATCCTGAGAGCTTTGCAAAAACAGGGGAAATAAAGGTCACAGCCAACGGCACACCGCTTAAGGGTTTAAATGAGCTGGAGTATATTAAAGGGCAGATATATGCCAATGTCTGGCCAACAAATTGGATAGTGATAATTTCTCCTGAGAGCGGCGAGGTGAAAGGCAAAATAAATTTGCAAGGGATCCTGCAGGAAAAGGATATTTCGGGCAGCAAAGTGGATGTGCTCAACGGCATTGCTTACGATGCGAGAGAAGATCGGCTATTTGTGACTGGAAAGCTGTGGCCGAAGCTCTTCGAGATCAAGCTGGCGGCAGAAGCAGGCAGCGATTAGATTAGAAAATTGGCAGGAGACAGACCCGGGTGAAAAGAGGAATAATAGAGACCGGGAAAAAAGATTTGCGACCGGTCTTTTAGATGGCAGGGAGCTGAATTATATCATCCTATTGGACTAAATCTAGTCTTCTCCTTCGTACTTGAAGGAGAGCCTGACCTTAGCCCTGTATTCCGCGATTTTTCCATTCTCCAGCCGGACATCCAGCTCTTTTACCTCAGCAATGCGAAGGTCTCTCAGGCTCTTAGTAGCCCTGTCAACAACGGTTTTAACTGCATCTTCCCAGCTCGTCTTGGAAGTCCCGACCAGTTCCACTATTTTGTATACATCACCGTCTGCCATATGTCACTCACTCCTAAAATTCAATACTACAATTGGCGCTTCTAATTGATATATTTTTCTAAGTAAACATCTGCTTGCCCTCGGGAGGATATGTTAAGCGCGAAATTGGAAAAAGGAAAAAGAAAATTGAGGCAGCAAAAACCTGAAATAATATCCAGCCACCCATGGCCAGCAGCAAGGAGATGCCAATCTTGACCAGGAATATTAAAGGTATGCCGATAGGCGCTGGAAAGGCCGTGGGAATCGATGATCTATCCGTTTATGTGCCCAGGCTCTTTCTTCCCCTCGCCGGAGAGTTCTCCACAGATCGAGGCATCGATCCTGGCAAATTGATCAAAGGAATCGGCATTGAACGCATGGCAGTTCCCGATGCACATGAGGATGCAGCTACCATGGCTGCCATGTCTCTTTTGGATCTGATGAGGCGAGATGATCTTCGTCCGGAAGAGATCGGCAAGATCTACGTGGGAACGGAGTCAGCCCTGGACGAGGCCAAGGCCATGGGAACTGGTGTCATAGGCATGCTGGAGAAGATCTACGGAAAGGGCTCCTTTCAAGAATGCAGCACCGTTGAGTTTAAGGCTGCTTGCATCGGCACAACCTTTGCCCTGGAGAGCCTTAGCTACTGGGTGGCGGCTGAAGAGGATGGCAAGGTGGGCATTGTCATTGCCTCGGATGTGGCCAAATACCCGCTTCGATCATCGGGAGAGTACACGCAGGGGGCGGGCAGCGTGGCTCTGCTCGTGAAAAAGAATCCCCGGCTGCTGGCCTTAGAGCAGATCTATGGCTCGTTTTCCAGGGATGAGAACGACTTCTTCCGGCCCGTGGGCTGCAAAGTCGCGATTGTAAACGGAAAGCACAGCAATCAATGCTATCTGGATGCCATGGAGGGTGCTTTTGATTCATTTGCTGCCAGGGCAAAGCGATTGGCGGCAATAACTCCAGGTGCAGGCGAGTGCACAACTGATTTCATAGATCATCTTCTCTTTCATATTCCCTATCCCAGAATGGTCGAATACGCTTCGGCTGCCATTTTCAGACACGACTGGAGACAAAGCCGCAGATATAGCGAGATCGAGCAGGAACTGGGACAGGAGCCAAATGCCCACGACTATGAAGACCTCGGAGAATATCAGGCGGCAGAGGCGGAGTATGCCCGGCGCTTTGCAAAGTCAAAGCAATTTTTGCAGGCATTCGAGGCCAAAGTCAGGGATACAGCCACGCTCTCTCGCCAGGTAGGAAACATCTACACCGGATCGATCTACCTGGGCCTGGCAAGCCTCCTGGAAATGCAGAAGATCCATGGAGGAGAGAGGTTGTCCTTCGGAGCCTATGGCAGCGGATGCTCAGCCCTCTTCTTCTCGGCAATCGTGCAGCAGCAGGCTGGATCCGTGCCCCTGAGAGGTCTGGTACAGCGGCTGCAGGAGAGAATGCAGATATCTTTGCAGGACTATGAGAAGCTTCACGAAGGCAAGATGGAAAAGAGCGTGATCATGCCCTCCAGAGAGTTTGCCCTGGCCAGGATAGATCATCAGGGATACAGGCATTATGAATATGTGGAATGACTGGACCAGGGAAATTGCTGCATTGCGCTATTACTATTAGCAGATAATTATAACCAAGCAGCTACGACTAACCACAAAGGCACAAAGAAATGCCATCGAAAGCCGTTCGGCGGAAGCAGGCTGTCATCTGGCCGGGCTAACATTTTCTAAATCTCCTTTACTTGATTGTTATATTGTCATTGATTGTAGGCATTTCAACAAAGAGCCAAAACCTCACTATCCTATATGAGGTCCATTTGTAGCAGGGCTGCAGCCAAAAATGCCGCCAGCGCCACTGCCATTCCCTTTTTTAGCGCCTTCTGACAGCCCGTAGCATCCCCTCGAGCAATTTTCAGCACAGAGAGCAGGAAGAACAGATCCGCTATTGCCACTATGGCCAGATAGGCCCGGCCAAAAGGTGCAAAGAAGCCCAGCACCACCGCTGCCAGTGCAAAGGCCGCCGCCAGCCCTGCAGAGGCGCGCTCGCCTGCCAGGATGGGCAGCGTCCGCGCTCCGCCTTGCCGGTCGCCGACCATGTCCTCGATGTCTTTCGCAATCTCCCGGCTCATGCTGACCAGAAAGGAGAGCAAAAATGGGACCTGGTTGGCCAAGAGGCCTGCGGCTCCCGCAGCCGCGCCCCCAAAGAGAAAGGTGGAGCCGGTGAGAAAGGCGACGCATACGTTCCCTGCCAGCGGCGTTGCCTTGAGATTTCTGGCATAAAGATAAAGGAGCACAGAGTTGAAGGCAGCCACTGCCAAACAGATCTGGTTCACAAGTCCCGCTAAAAAGCAGCCTGCGGCAAATAGGGCCAGAGAATAAAAAAGAGCCGCCCTCGCGCCTATGCGACTGCTGGGAATAGGCCGCCCGGGCCTATTTACAGCATCGATCTCTCTATCATAGTAATCATTGATGGTATTTCCCGCCCCGGTCACCAGGAAAACCGTGAGAAAAATCAGTGCTGTCGTCTCAGGTTCCAGGCCGCCGGCGATGGCGAGACCAATGATGGCCGCTGCTGCCGCCATCATGCAGTTGAACGGACGCAAGATCTCCCAGTATGCCCTCAACGGAAAAAGCCCCTGCGGCACCTAGCCAGAGATGCCACGCAGCAGATAGAGCAGATAGAACTCAGTTAAGTAGCTATCGATGTTGCCGCAGGGAGGCTTTTCAAAAGAGATCTCCTGGACAGGCAGGGTGAGCTTTATGAGATATGTGCTGCTGGCAGGAACCTTCTCTCTGTAGATAAGTCCTGAGCTTTGCATCTTGACTACTATCTTCGAGCACTTGCTGCTGTCTATGGACAGGAGGCGGCGCAGCTCCGACTGAAACAGGCCGCATCCTCTTGAGCCTATGAGATCAAGCGCTCTCTCCTGCAGCGCAGAGATACTGTTTGCATGGGAGTTTTCTTGCTTTCCTGACATTTTTACCACTCAGCAGTTATTTAAACTTAATTTATTTTGATATACTGTAATGGTGATCTTTTAGTATAAATCTTTTTTTGTCATTATACACTTTTTGTGGGAAAATATAGAAATAAATCACGATTATAACAAGATTATTGCATAAATAATTTATATTAAAGTATTTTAAAGAGAGTATAAGAAATATATTGCTGTTTATTCGTCTTTGTGGTGAAAATCGTAATCCTCAAGTCTAGCCCAACGCATGATCCTTTTCCTGCTGAGGAAATTTGGCTCGAATCTCCCGGCTTCTCAGCACCGGCATATCCAGCTCAGCTAAAATCCCTTCAATTCTCTTTCTCTCCTCAGAGCGGAGAGACTTTCGGTCAAGATAGGCATAAATAGCCTTCGATTTGCGGATTGCCTCCTCCACTACCTCGCGATTTACTCCTGCAATCTGGTAATTGGAGAATAGATGCCCGAAGGCTACAGATGCCTTGAACATAAGATCAGTCTGCCTGGCCACATAGTGCCCGCCGCCAAATCCCAGAAAAATGGGAAGGTCCTTTTCTTCCAGGGCCAAAATCGCTCTGGCTACAGCCTCCCCTGCCTGCCTGTCCTGCCATTCTTTCAGTGTGCTGCCGATCTCGGCAAAGAAGCAGGGTGTCTTCAAGTCAACCGGCCCGTGATGAGTGGCCTCGGCTGATATCGCGAAGCCGGGAAGGGCAATGTTATGCAAAAATGAGCGCAGGCCGCAGGGCGCAGCAGCGGAGAGCTTACCCTGGCCGTCTTCCAGTATCCCTGTGAAATGCCCTCCCATCCAGGGCAAACCGGCTTTGGCCTCATGCCGGCTGGCAAAGACTACCATCTCCGGCTTCAGGCCCAAACAGGCCAGCCGATTATCCAGTCCGCTTAGCCGAGTCTGCTTTTCATCGTGAACTATCAGATGAAAGCGTCCATTAGACCTGTAGCCCTCCCTGCATTGCCAGGGCAGTAGCTCCAGTAGACGCTCATAAATATTGAGGCTTGCCGGATCTGCCCGAGAGCAGACTACGGCAATCTCGCGAGGCAATGCAATCCTCAGATCTCCTTATTTATGTCCAGCATTTTAGCTACCATGGGTGCGTAATCGATCTTGCTGGCCTTGATCTCGGTGAGCGGCATGATTACGAGCATTGGCCGCTCCTTGATGAGGCCCTGGGCAGAGAGAGCGCGAAGCTCCTTATCCATGCGGCTCTTTAAATCCGGATAGCCTGTGGACAGGAAGGCGCCGAAGATCTCTCCCGGCTGCAGATAGCTGAACAGAGGTGCTCCGACCCTGCGGAAGGCCTGGTAGACCTGGTTGAGATCCTCATGATCATGACCGTGACTGATGTGCACATGATAAAATGACATCAGCTCGCAGCAGATCTTCTGCCAATCCACGTAGGCCTCGCGGGTCAATAGGCCCGTCTGGAAGAACTTGGTTCGCTTTCCAGAGATTGTCGGCCGGGAGATGCCCGTCCTCCGGGAAAGCTCCAGGTCGGAGAGCATGGGATATTTCACAAATGCGTAGAGGGTGAGCTTGTCCTTTTCGGTGAGACGGGAGTCTTCGGTTAAAACAGCCTTGGGCGATATTGTCTCCTCAGGATGATCGGACATATTGAGATCAAACAGGCCGTTTACCGCCAGGGCGGCATCAGCCGAGTAGCTGGAGACCTGGAAGGGATAATGGAAGTATTGGATATTCTCCACAAAACCGTTCCGGTAGTATTCATCGATTATAGGATCGAAGTTCACCCGGAAGTCCGTAAGGCTTCTGGAGTAGAAGGTCGATACTGAATCGGTATCTGTTGCAATGTGCGAAACGCAGTTGGGATAGCTCACCCAATTCTGGTAAGAGGCTGATCCTTTTCTTACCTCAATGGGAGCGGTCGGACTGTATTTAACGAAGACGGAGGTCAGGATTTCGGCACCTACAGCTTCTCCGGAAGGCACATTCAAAAGTTTTATGAGTTTCCAATCTCTAAACTTTCTTTTGCTCTTGAAGATCGTTGAGCGATCAACGCCTATATTAGAAGCGAGATCTATGTCACTGAGCCCCGGATATCTGGCAAGACCGTAAAGAACTAACCTCTCCTTTGATGTCAATTTTAGCTGCATTCGCATAACATATACATTTTATAAGTATTTATAGGTTGCCTAATCTTAGATTTCTCAATATATCTCTCCTTCATATACAAGATATCACCAGATCAATTTTGCCAGAATTTAATCAGGGAGCTTGCAGCCTGCACTTCACTTCGCTCACAGGATTCTATCTTGAAATGGAAGTGGAACATAAGCTTTTTTCCGGATGGAGAACGGAAAATCGTGCCCAGGAATTACATAATCTGCAAGTGCCATTATTCTCTGCATGCTGGCCACGGCCAGGTCATGATCAACATGAAAGGCCGGCGGAACATTTTTTTGCAGGTTGCCAAGGGTAGGGAGAGCATCGCCTGCTATTACTATTGTTCTCATTTGCAGTGCTTTCGTTTTCGTCTCAACTACGACGGAAATGCTGTCCATGCTGTGGCCGGGAGTTGCCAGGACCCAAACGCCGGGTGCAATGATATCCCCCTCTTTCGCTGACAGGACCTTCGCTCGGAAAAATAGATGATTATTGCCGCAGTGATCGGAATGAGAGTGAGTATTGACAATGCCGTCGATCTCCTCCGGCTTTATGCCAAGCTTAGCCAATGCCATTTGAATCTGCTCTTCTTCACCCTTAAGGCCGCTGTCTACTATGATCTTTTGCTGCCCAATGATTATGATAGTCACTGAGGATCGAGCATCCAAGATCCGGCCGCACTTGTCCCTTTCAATTGAGCCGGGCTTGAGAAGGAATACAGCAGGCATAAACATGAGCACTCTAGCTACGGCCCCAAGACGGCATTGAGATCATCGCAAAAAAGGAGAATGATTTTTTCATTTCATCCTATTCTTCTTTTTGCAGTCATCAAGCCAGATAGAGCTTTTGCAGCTTCTCGCAGAGCCTCTCTACCTGAGCCACTGCTGTGCCGATATACTGGTGCGGATCAAGCAGCGCATCTATATCTCTGGCATTGAGGTGGCGCATGACTGTTTCGTTCTCCAAAAGAACGTCGGCGAGCTCTCTCTTCTGCTCGAAAGCCACCATGCTGCTCTGGCGCATGATCTCGTGCGCCTGCTGGCGGCCCACTCCCTTCTTGGCCAGCTCTACCATCACGTTCTCAGCCATATTAAGTCCGTGCAGCAAAGTAAGATTGCGCTCAATGTTCTCCGGCCTCAGCCTGATGTTGGTCAGGGTGCGCGTGGCCAGGGTGATGAGATGGTCTGTGAAGATGAAGGCCTCCGGGAAGACGATCCGCTCGCAGCTACTGTTGGTCAGATCCCTCTCATCCCAGAGAGGAATGTTCTCGAAAGCCGGTAGGATTTGTGCTCGCACGACTCTGGAAAGGCCGCAGATTTGCTCCGACTTAATTGGATTTCTCTTGTGAGGCATGGTAGAAGAGCCCACCTGCTTCTTGCCGAAGCCCTCTTCGACCTCGGCGATCTCAGTGCGCTGCAAAGAGCGCATCTCAACGAATATCTTGTCCAGGGTTGACGCGACAAGCGCCATCCAGCAGATCATTTCTGCATGCCGGTCGCGCTGCACCACCTGATTGGATACGTCCACTTCCGTAAGATCCAGGTGCTGCATAACTCGTGCCTGGATCTCCATTCCCATCTTGCCATAAGCGGCCTGTGTGCCCACCGCACCGCTCATCTTGCCGACAGCCGCACGCGGACGAAGCTGCTCCAGCCGCTCGATGTGGCGCGCGATCTCCGAAGCCCAGATGGCGAATCGCAGGCCGTAGGTGGTGGGCACAGCAATCTGGCCGTGCGTTCTGCCGGCACAGACCAGGCTCTTATTCTTTATGGCCAGGTCCAGCAGCAGCGCCAGGAGCTTTTTCAATTTGGGCTGCAGTACATCCAAAGAGGCCTTTATCTGTAGGCCGGTGGCCGTATCCAGGATGTCGTTGGAGGTGGCGCCCAGGTGAATCCACTCACCAAACTTCGGAGCGCACTCCGCCATAGCCAGGACGGTGGCCATCATGTCGTGGCCGATCTCATCCTCGATCTGCTTGGCCCTTTCCGGGAGAGTGGCCTTCGCAGCGGCGGCGATCTCCGCGGCTGCGCCCTTTGGGATCATGCCCAGCTCTTCTTCTGCCTGGGAGAGAGCCGCTTCCACGCGAAAGAGGCAGCGCAGCCGGAAGTCCTCTTCCCAGATATCCTTCATCTCTTTGGTGCCATATCGAAATTCAATAGGGTGAATAGACATAATTGGGTGAATGGTGTGAGGGGTTGATGGAGCTTTTGGTTCAGCCATAAAAAGACGGCTCAAGAGGCCAGCAAAGGCGATTTCATTCAGAGTCCTTGGAAACCATGCGCCTATGGCTATGCATCTGGCCATTCGCGAAAAAAGGCGAACGAAATAGATTCTGATCTCTTGATCTGACTGTTAGGCAGAAGCTGACAATCGATTTTGGAGCGCAGTCATCTGATTTATCTTTAGCGTGACTTTGGTCATCCAGAGATCTTAGCTTGATGCTGCGCATTGCCAGATGTTTATGAATCTGACTTCTAAACTGAGTTCCTGTTTTGATGCACCTTAATCTGGATCGAGTCATAGTTCTAACGTGTCGTCTTGGGAAAAGATTCCGATCTCTTGATCTGACTGTTAGGCAGAAGCTTACAATCGATTTTGGATCGCCATCATCTGATTTATCTTTCAGGAGGCCTTCGGTCATCCAGGGGTTTGCAGCAATAGTATCAATTGAAGAGCTGAGAACATCATAGATGAACAGGCAAAACTGGGAAGAGGCAAATCAAGAAATTGGCCCGTATTGCCAATTACATGATGAATCCATTAACAACAGTTTGAATTAAAATTAGAAATTGCCCCTAAATTTAATTAGCGCTCAGGTTCATTTAACATTGGAAAACGGCGCAGGATCCATGCAAACACAGGTTCCTAAAATGGATTTAAGAAAAGGATAAATCTTAAATATCTTGGTATGGTAGTATTAACAGCATCTTGAAAACAGGACGAGAAGTTGGATAGGTTCAGCCAATAATAGCATTTGTGACTGTCCTGGGCAGTAAGCAAATTTTGGGACGGAGACTTAAAGAGAACAAATAGTACAAGCGGCTATATCTGCCAGAAGCAGGACCAATGTTCCCGGAAATTCCCCCCTCATAATGTCAATGCTCGCCAAGTTCAAGGTCTGTGTCACATATTAGCCAGAACCTCTCCGATAAGGTGGTGAATTTGAATGAAAACGATAAAGTGGATATTATTGGTCGCCTTT
>CAYXSJ010000007.1:17084-28977 GCA_964467095.1 uncultured Methanotrichaceae archaeon | reverse complement strand
ATTATAGAAACCTTCGTCTCCTGGGCTACCGGCTACAAGTTCGGCCTGGTCCCGCCCTGGGACCTTCTGGATAAGATCCGCCTGAATGACTTCAAGCTGGTCTTCAACTTCGAAACCAAGAAGATCTCCTTCAACATAGCGATCGGCCCCATCGAACTTGGCTTTGGCAGAATCGACGGCATATCCGTGGCCTATGATCCAAACGGAGAAAAAAAGGTCAATGTCGAGATAGCAGGCTCATTCTTCGTGAACGGGGAGAAAAAGGATAGCCTGGGCTGGGATGCGACCAAGCCCGAGCAGACGCCGGCTCCCTCCGGTGGAAAGTACTTCGACCTGCGCCTCCTGGCCCTTGGGCAGCACGTGAGCATCATGGGATCGGAATCCTTCAACTCAGTGGAGGAAGCGATCACGGCTATGGAAAGCCTGAAGGAGCCGAAGGATGATGAGATTCCCCTGGGCTCGACTGCAAAGCCTGGCTCTCCCTACTTCAATCCCGATAGCTCCTGGCTGGTAGCCATGGATTTTGGCGTCCTCAAGCTGGATAAAACCGCCCAGGAAATCCGGCAGAAAAGCATGGCCATTCCCTCACAGAATGCTCTGGCGAATCAAGAAAACTACCTCCTCAGCCTCGCCCTTATATTTAACGACCCCAACCTCTATGCCCTGAGGATTGTTTTGGCCAAGAATGCTAAGGCCAAGATCTTCAGTGGTCTGGAGTTCGAGATACTCTACAGGCGCATCAGCGACACAGTCGGCGTCTGGCAGACTGAGCTGAAGCTGCCAGACTCCATGCGCAGCTTCGAGGTTGGCGTCTTTACAATCACCCTTCCCATCCTGGCCCTGCAGGTCTACACCAACGGTGACTTCAAGGTCGACCTGGGCTTCCCCTGGAACATGGACTTCTCCAGATCGTTCATGATCCAGGGAGTAGTGCCTCCGGGTATACCGGTCCTGGGTGCAGGCGGCCTGTACTTTGGAAAGCTCTCCAGCGCCACCTCCAATCAGGTTCCCAAGGCCGTCAACGGCAGCTTCAATCCTGTGATCATCTTTGGAATAGGCCTGCAACTGGGCGTTGGCAAGTACATAGAGAAGGGATTGCTCAAGGCCGGCTTTAGCATCACCGCCATTGGAATCCTGGAGGGAGTGATCGCCCAGTGGCACCCGAACACGCCAGATAGCGGAAGCATTGACCCCAAGGGCCTCCAGGACGGCTACTACTTCTGGCTTCAGGGAACCTTCGGCATAGCCGGCAAGCTCTTCGGCTCAGTCGATTTCTCAGTGGTCAAGGCAGCAGTCAACGTAAGTATCTCCATATTTGCCCAGATCACCTTCGAATCCTATGCGGATATTCCGATATCTGTGATAGCTTCAGTTCAAATTTCGCTCACCATCAAGATAAACCTTGGACTATTCTCGATTAAAATCGACCTGAAGTTCTCAGCCAGCATCAAAGAGACCTTCACCATCAGCAATCCCAAGAAGGATGATGCCCCGTGGAGACTTAAGAGCGGCCTTGAGAAGAGCAGCTTGAACTTCAAGCGTGCCAGCAGGATCAGGTCCTCTTACAGCAGCTTCCTATCTGCAAGAGAAGTTCCCTCCACCTCATTGAACTGGTCCAACTATAGAGCAAGGACAAGCAAGATCGCTCTGGATGGCCTATTCGTTCCCACGCTCTCAGCTTGCGACAGCAAGCCCTGCTACGTGGCCATGCTCTTCATCGACAGTGCAGCGTCTTTCCGGGATCTGTGCAGGCAGGTGTTAATGTGGGTCGTAGCGGCGAAGCTACCCGAATCTGGAACCGGATACTCAGAGGAAGACATCAGCGGCAAGGTAGTATCTGAGGAGTATCTCCTCGACATACTTGAGACATGCCTGGTCAGCAAAAAGGATGCGCCTCTGCCTATTCCAGTTCAAGAGATAGACAATTTCATGAAAGGCCAGTTCGCTCTGACAATAAGGAATCTGACAAAAAAGAATCTTGGGATGAGCAAAGATGCCCCAGCATTCACAGTATTCCCCATGCCACCCGACCTGATACTGCACGTTCCCTTCTTTAATGGCGAAGAGGAGATCAACTATAGGTTTTCGGAGAGAAACAAGGTTGATGAGGCCTCGCTTGATAATCTTCGCACCTTCTTCGATGCCCTGGCAGTCCAGGTTGAACAGGAGATGAACGAACAGAATTCCCTGTTCCGGCTCAATGCCGCCGATGTCAAATACACGTCTATGGCATCTTTTGTCTTCCAGGATTATTTCCTGCTTTTAGCCAGGCAGATGATTCAGTACGCAAAAGACAGCCTGAGGAACTTCAAGTATCAGATTGCGGACGGAGACAGCATCAACAAGATCCTGGATTGGGCTGCAAAACGTGGCTGCAGCCTTTCGGCAGAAGGGGCGATTAATGCTGAAGATATAGTTCTGGCCAACGACCGGCATAAGCTGAATACCGGCGAAATCTGGATAGAGGAGGATTATGCAGTTTTGTCTGGGGATACCCTGGCTGACATCGCTGCCAGCTTCTCGCTGGATCCCCAGAGCCTTGCATCCTTCAACGCCGACGAGGAACTTTTGCAGGTCGGCAATGCGATAAGGTATCATGATAGAAAAGACGTCATCACAATAGAGGCAGGAGATACCCTCGGTACCATCGCAGAGAGGCTTAAAATTACCCTGAATGAGCTCATAGAGATCACAGACGTGTCAACCGGTGTGGGCACGCTCAAGAAAGATGGAAACCTGAAGCTGCCTGCGATTGTCTACGCGGCATCGTCCAGTGACTCCCTAAGTTCGGTTGCTGGAAAATATACCATTGGCCCCAACCGATCGAAAATTGATGTAGAGGACCTGGCAATGCGCAACGCCTGGGTAAAGGGCATGCTCAGGTCGGGCACAGATCTCGGCCTTGTTGATCAGTCAACCGGCAAGAATGTGGTTACATCCGGCTCAGACAGCCTCGGATCTCTTGCCAGGTTGGCAGGGATTTCAGTGGAAGATCTTGCAAAAAAGGATAAAGTCAAGAATGCTCCACTGACGCCTCTTTACGCCCTGATGCTGCCGCCTATCTCCTATCAGATTGCTGATGGCGATACTCTGGACTCGATTTCCCGGACCTTTGGCCTGCCAGTGGGCAAGCTTGCCAGAAGCACTCGAAACCTCGATCATCATGACATCTTCTCCAAAGTGGCGCCGGCAGGGGCCACAAAGGAAGAGGAAGATGAGGCAGCTTGGCTTAACCTGCCTCATCTGATGAGTCTCAATGTGAGCACGCTGTTGCAGCATTTTCAGAGCATAGGTGGACCCAATGAACTGTCCGGCATGGCTTCTAGGTATATGCTGCACGGGACACGCCTGCCGTATCAGCGGATGACCCAGTCCGTCTCGCAGGATCAGACTCTTCAGTCCATAGTTGAATACAATGAAAATCTCTTCACGCTCAGAGACCTGATCATCATCAATGCCGATGCAAAAGGAATTCTTCAAACCGGAGCCGCAATCAAGTATAAGGACGCCACTGGCGGCGATAAAACCTATGAAATCCAGAGCAATGACACGTTCAGATCAGTGGCATCTTCCATTGGCAAAGCTCTGGGAAGCAAATCTTTCACCCTGGTAGATCTGGCAGAGAATACCGACATAGGAAAATCAAAAGCTCTTGTGCCTGACAGCCGGATCATACTGCCCAGGATAAAATTCCAGCCACAGCATGATGAGTCCGTAGAAATGGCCGGGCTCTATGAATTGACAGGCCAGCAGTTCATTCTGCCGGATCTTTCTGCACCAGGAGAGTATTTAATTGAAATTGAGAATGCTGAGCCGGCTGTCCAATGGGTGGGATTCGATGGCGGTGTAAGTGAGCTGAAGGTTGTTATAAAGGATTCCAATGGAAAGGATGAGAATAGGATAGTCAAGGATATTCAAGCCGTCAAAGACCTTCTTGACCATAACTGGCGCCCAGTGACTGAAAAGATCGGCCAGGAGCAGACCTTCCTCAGCCAGCTCAGGAAGTATACTTTCCCATCGATGACAGTCTGGCAATCTCCATCAGAGGTCCGCCTCCCCTGCACAGTGTCCGAAGCCGAAGTCTCACGCCAGCTTCTGAGGATCTGGTCACTGCCAGATAGCCTGATCGACCTGCCTTTGCACCTGGGCTCAGGCGTTGGCAAGGTCAAGATGTCAGTTAAAACCGGCACCTTCAATGATGCCACCTCAGCCATGGACCAGGAGAATGTGAGGTCCTACTGCTGGGGAACCTCAGTGGACTTCGGAATAAAGAGACCCAAGTTTAGCAATAGCAAATCCGGGGAGACCTACGAACTCATAGGTGCCAGCGAACAGGGTATCTCTCTGCTTGACCGTCTCCTGAATATGTCCGGCACCGGCTCCAAGCCCATCAGAGACCTGGTGCTGCTCTACAGGCCAGAACAGGCTGGCAGCGCACATGGCGGCCTTCAGTCGGACGGCCAGGTCACTATCTTCATATGCAAAGTCAATCTGACGACGGATACCCATCCGCCGAATATGCTCAAAGCTGAGGTGATGCCGGTTGAGAATGTCGATCAGACCGCAAATTGTTTGAACGGATTCATTGGTTTCGTCAGGCTCCTCTGGGAGAACAGTATAACCAGGACTGGAGGCTATTATCTCTACTATAGAAATGATGCCGACGGTTCAGGCCTGCCTGACAGGATCTTCAACGACAAGGGTGAAGCCATGCTCTCTCTTCTGATAATCTATGATGAGCCGGAATACTCCACGAATCCCGCAGCAGGCAGCTCCTTCGCCGATTACGTTAACTGCGCAGTAACCGGCGATCTAATAGACCCCGCTAGATCCACTGTCTTCGCCGAGCCCGTCTATGAGACTGATGGTCTCAGCATCCGGGTTGCCGCCATGCCCCCCGGCACAATTCCGATCGGAGCCACGCGGAAAATACCGGAGATTGTCCCAGACAGCTCCGACGACAAAGATTTCGGCGAGCTATACCTTGAGAATATGTTTACTTTGCTCGGATACTCCATAGATGGAAACTCCATTTTCAGAGCCAGCGGCTCGGGGCTGCCCATGGGTCCTGCCAAGCCCGACCAAGAAAATGAGGGTTTTTGGCTATACCATCAGGCAGTGCCCTATTCGAAGCTGGCTTCATGCAAGCCAGAGCCAATTTTAGTCCAGGGAACTGCAATTGAGAGCCCGTATGCAGGAGTAGCAGGATCTCTCCAGGCTAGATTCAGTTGGCATGACCTGTTCGGAAACGTCCTGAAAGGCGCAGATCAGCAAAACGGATCCGAAATACAGCTCGGCTATACAGATCCACTGATTGGACTCAGCCGATGGCCCGGTGTTTCCTGCCATTACAGGATCATGCCCGGAGATTCGAGTCTCGGGCAGCCAAAGAGACTCCTTCTGGAGTTCACCTTTGACCCCAGCCGCTACACCATGGTCAAAAATGCATTCGACGCCGAACCAAGCCCGTCTGAAATCAATCAGCTCAAAAAGATTGCCTGGCACGATCTGCTAACCTGTGCACGGATATATTTCCAGCTCTTGGGAACTGCGACGATGCAGGATACGAAACTATCGATTGATACGAGCCTGCTCAGGCAAATTCCCGCAGGCAAAAATGAAGAGCTCGAAAAGCATCTCCGTGATTGGATCTGGAAGCCGGGAGGGCCCAAGGATCCCACTATAATCTCTTACCTGGATTCATGCATCTCTTACCTGGATTCGTATCTGATATCTGGGTTCATGGAACGTGAGAGCAAACCTGAGCCTGTGCCCCCAGAAAATTTCGAATTCGAAATAGAAATAGATCTTGACAATAACGTCAATTCCGCCCTGATCTTCAAACTCTACGTGGCCTTGAAGCTGGAGCGCAAGGAGTTCATTCATCCTGACTTCGCAAAGGAAAGTCAGGTGACAAGCATCAGTACGCTCATCTCTCCACTCGTTGCGTCCAATGATTCCGCCGGATCGTTGGGCGCAGGCAGATCTCTGGCCGAGTTCGCTCAGCAATTTGAGAGTACAATGTCTGTCCCCGGCTCATTCAAGCTGAAGATTGCCACAGGTCTGGATAGGTACAAAGATTCAGAGCCAGCCATTTGGGTTATGCGGCTGGATCAGTCTCCAGCTCAGACGATAGCTGAAAACACCATAGGATTCAGGATCAATGATAAAGGATCGCCGAGAATCTTCGCTCCAAGGCCTATCTCGAACAGGCCCGAATCCGTCACTAATGCTGATATCCATGACTATGCTTCCGGCAGCGGAGAGGCAATCGATCTGACAAAAGAAGGCACAAAAACGATGGACTTTGTGGGTGTGGATGTGGATCTCTGGCTGAAGGAGCTACTGGCTGCGATTGACGACTTCCTTATCCCTGAGGTCGTGTCCTCTGCCGTCCTGGTCGATAAAAGCCTTGACGATGGGAGCCTGGTTGGCAGGCTGATTGACTGCAAGGAAAAGCTTGCGGAGAAGATCAGCATGCTGATGATCCCGCTTTTCATAGACCAGACAAATGAAGGTCAAGAGGACGCCCGGGAAGCTTTTAAGCAGCAGATGCTGGTCAGGCTCTCCAATGCCTACTCGGTAGAGGCAGCAATACAGTTCCCGGCACAAGTCAAGGTACCGGATGAGGCGCCAGTTGAGGCAAAGATGGGAGTTTCTCACAGACCGAGACTTTACGGCACTGCTGTTATGAAAGGGGAGAGCGCGAGAGATGTCTCTCTGACTTCCGCAAAACTTGCATCTGATGGCAATGATCGTGCTCTTCTGACGTTACTAATGCAAGAGAAATATAAAGAGAAAACATCCGACCAAGAAGGACTGGAGAACATGGTGAAGCTTGATCTCTGGTATCAGGTTTCTCATCTCGAGCACCAGATAGAAGAGCTAACAACAGGCTACGTAGCCTCCTCCTGGCTATCTTTTGCTTATACCCTCGACATGAAGGAGAATGAGCAATCCGTTCAGCACGTCCTGGGTTCAGATCTTGGAGCCTTCGATGTTCCTTTGGTCCTCAGGTCCTTGCCCACACCTCCCTCCATGATTTCCCAGAACGGTAATCATGAATACTCTGACGGCTCCCTCAGGTCTGCTCTGAGTTGGGACTACTCGTTCACCTACGCCAGAAGCTATCACGATCCGCAGGACAAGTTGATGTTCACTGTCGAGCTTAATAAAACATCAAACCCCGTCTCCCTGATGAAGAAGAAGGATGATCTTCTCTCATCGCTGGCTGAGTTCGTGGCAGTCTACCCTGCAATAAAAAAAGATTTTGATGAGGTGTTGAAGGGGCTGGACATGACCATCAAAGCGAATGTGGATGTCGCTAAAGCTGCCATCTCCTCGTTTGTGGACCTGGTAGGCCAGGTGGAAGAAGCATTTGCGGTTCATCCAGCTAGCATTCCGGACAAATTGGTTTCGGGAAAATTCAATTTCTTTATTCAGGAAGCGCCATCCTATGGCCTGGAAAGGTCTGAGAATGGAGATCTCTGCGTTCAAATGGATATAGAGAACAGCCTCCCTGATGACATAGGCGAACCCTATGTTAAAATAAATGGATGGATGACTGAATTAATGCCAAATGATCAAATCCCGCCCAAATCACTTCAAAAGTTCAAATACAAGTTCTACAAGGAAAATGACTCGTCTAGAACATATTTGTCGAAAGCCGAAGGTCGGAAAATCTCCGATAGACTGATAGTTCTGCCAAAGCTGAATATCCTAAAACACCAGGATGCCAGAGCTCTGGCTTGCTTGAGGCGGAATGAGGGATCGGTAGAAAGAGAGATCGCTTGCGAATTTAAATACCAAACCTCCGAGGTGAGCTTTTCTGATCCATATCGACCCTTACTGCACGTCTTCGATATCGTAGATATCTCGAAAATCGGATCTCCAAATGGGTCTCAAGTCAGGAGGACGCTTAATGAACATCTGTGGGCACTATTTTTCGAGCTCTTCTATGATGCACAGAAAGTGAGACCCATGAATGGGGCGAGGTTTATGGTTCAGATTGAGTGCAGCTACGAGTTTGCCCTGATCGATACCATGGGCACTATAAATGTGCCTGTATTGCTCATGCCACTCGCCCATTACGAGGATAAGCTAGCAGGCGATCTGTCTGCTTCCATCAAAGAATGGACAGACAGAAGGTCGCAATCCGAGACAGGTGGACATCTCTGCTTTGACCTAACCATTATATCAGAAATTGGCGACTCATCTATGCCTTTACTGTGGCTGCACAGACTTAAACTTCCGATGAATATGATATCTTGATGTCCCGACAGTTTCAGGAACACGACGACTGATCACGGATGGAGCGAACGTACCTTGCGCCTGCATCGAGGTTAAAGGGCATGCATATTCAACTGCCCCGCAGCAAGCCGGCAGGCGCCCATCGCATGGGCACCCACCGCATATACGACGACCTAATCCCAAGGCCTTACTATCCCAATGCCTCACTTGATATCGGCGTGGTACTCCTGAAGCGATTTTACTCCGGACCTGCCCTTTCGCAAAGCCGCAATCCCTTTGGCGGCAGCAGAAGCGGCAGCAATAGTAGTAATATACGGCACCTTGTACTTGATGGCCGCCTTGCGGATATAGGAGTCGTCATACTTGCTGGCTTTGCCGATGGGCGTGTTGATGACCAGCTGAATCTGCCTGTTCTTGATGGCATCATCGATATTGGGCCGGCCCTCATGCAGCTTGAGGATCAGATCCGTCTTCACCCCTTTTTCTGCAAGGAACTTATGCGTCCCCTCTGTGGCCTTGATATCAAAGCCTAGCCCCGCGAACTGCTGGGCCACATCCAGCACTCCCGCACGATCTTTGCCGGCAATGGTTATCAGAACAGTCCCCTTCTCGGGAAGTGTCTGTTTGGCTGCCTCCTCTGCCTTGTAAAATGCCATTCCGAAGGAGTCGGCCAGACCCAAAACCTCACCGGTTGAACGCATCTCCGGGCCCAACAGCGGATCGACCTCAGGGAACATATTAAAGGGAAACACAGACTCCTTAACCCCGAAGTGAGGAATCTTCCTTTCTGAGAGTGCCATCTCCTGCAGACTTTTGCCCATCATCAGCTCCGTAGCCACTCTGGCCATGGAGATGTTGCATACCTTTGAGACCAGTGGGACCGTGCGAGATGCCCTTGGATTGGCCTCCAGAACATAGACCCGATCATCGCAAAGGGCATACTGCATGTTCATGAGGCCGACAACCTGCAGCTCTTTAGCAATCCTCTGCGTGTATTCCTTGATGGTTTTCAGGTGCCTGTCAGGGATGCTCACCGGCGGAATCACACAGGCCGAATCCCCGGAGTGAATGCCGGCCAGTTCAATATGCTCCATAACCGCCGGAACAAAAGCCTCCCTGCCATCAGACAGGGCATCAGCCTCCATCTCCAGGGCATTGTCAAGGAACCTGTCGATAAGGATGGGCCGCTCTGGAGTGACGTCCACCGCCGCCAGAACGTACCGCTCCAGCATCTCTTCATCATGAATCACCTCCATGCCCCGGCCACCCAGAACATAAGAAGGCCGCACCATGAGCGGGTAGCCTATCCGATTTGCGACTTCCCGCGCCTCCTCCAGGCTGCTGGCCATCCCGGATTCCGGCATGGGGATCTGCATCTTATCCATCATCTTGCGGAACCTGTCCCGATCCTCAGCAAGGTCGATGGCATCCACAGAAGTGCCCAGGATTTTTACGCCGGCATCGGCAAGCTCCCGAGCGATATTGAGCGGCGTCTGGCCTCCGAACTGAACTATCACCCCGTCCGGCTTCTCCCATTCGTAGATGCTTAGGACATCCTCCACAGTCAGAGGCTCAAAATAGAGCTTGTCGGAGGTATCATAATCGGTAGAGACAGTTTCCGGATTGCAGTTGACCATGATGGTCTCATATCCCAGATTGCGGAGGGCAAAGGCAGCATGAACGCAGCAGTAGTCAAACTCAATCCCCTGGCCGATGCGATTGGGCCCGCCCCCAAGCACCATGACCCTATGCCCGCTGCGCTCTCTGCTGGGCTCTTCTCCCTTATCCGGCTCGCTGGGAGTGGCGCTGGGAGCGGATGAGCCATTATGGGATCCATTATAAGTTGAATAGTAATAGGCTTGATTCTCAACCCCGCTGACGGGAACCTTCTCCCATACCTCAACGATGCCCAGGCGGCTTCTGGCAATCCTGATCTCCTTCTCTGGAATAGAGAGCAGTTTAGCAAGGTACCTGTCGGCAAAGCCATCTCTCTTGGCCGCAATGAGAAGGTCGTCCGGGAGCATCCGGCCTTTGTACTCGATGATCCTCTCTTCCCGGTCCACCAGCTCCTTCATCTGCTCAATAAACCAGGGCTTGATATGGGTCAATTCATACAGCTTCTGTACGCTGGCGCCCTTTCTCAAAGCCTCGTACATTATGAATTGACGCTCGGATGTGGCATACTTGAGCATCTCCATGAGATCTGAGAGCGGCCTCTCATGAAAGTCCCGAGCATAGCCAAGCCCATATCGTCCATTCTCCAGGGACCGGATAGCCTTTTGAAGTGCCTCTTTGTAGGTTTTGCCGATGCTCATGACCTCCCCCACTGCCTTCATCTGCGTGCCCAGCTTGTCCTGGACGCCCTTGAATTTCTCAAATGCCCAGCGCGGAAATTTCACAACTACGTAATCCCCGGAAGGCGTGTATTTCTCCAGTGTCCCATCCCTCCAGTAGGGGATCTCGTCAAGCGTCATGCCGCAAGCAAGCTTGGCTGAGATGAGTGCGATGGGAAATCCGGTGGCCTTGGAAGCGAGAGCCGAAGAGCGAGATGTGCGGGGGTTGATCTCAATGACAACGACCCTTCCCGTCTTCGGATCGTGGGCAAACTGAATATTGGTTCCCCCAATCACCCGGATTGCTTCCACAATCTTGTAGGAATAGTCCTGCAGCCTCTTCTGCAGCTCTGGGGAAATGGTCAGCATGGGCGCGGTGCAGTAGGAATCGCCGGTATGAACTCCCATGGCATCCACGTTCTCGATAAAGCAAACTGTGATCATCTGATTCTTGGCATCGCGAACAACCTCCAGCTCCAGCTCCTCCCAGCCGAGCACTGATTCTTCAATCAGAATCTGGCCGATGAGGCTGGCGGCAATTCCCCTGCTCGCAACTGTGGATAGCTCCTCCACATTATAAACCAGGCCGCCGCCGGTACCTCCCATGGTATAGGCGGGCCGCACAACAACCGGATAGCCAAGCTCTGCGGCCACCTTCACCGCGTCATCAACGCTGTAAACGGCTGTGCTTTTAGGAACCTCAATGCCCAGGCCCTTCATCGTCTCTTTGAAGGCAATGCGGTCCTCACCCCGTTCAATGGCATCTATCTCCACGCCGATTACCTTCACCCCGAATTTGTCCAGGATTCCCGCGTGTGCAAGCTCTGAGCTTAAATTGAGGCCGGACTGGCCCCCCAAATTAGGCAGGATGGCGTCAGGCCTCTCCTTCTCAATGATCTGCGCCATTCTCTCCAAATTCAGCGGCTCGATGTAGGTGATATCGGCCATGGCAGGGTCGGTCATGATGGTGGCTGGATTGGAATTGACGAGAACGATCTTGTATCCCAGCCCCCGCAGCGCCTTGCAGGCTTGAGTTCCAGAATAGTCGAATTCACAGGCCTGCCCGATGACAATGGGGCCCGATCCGATGATCATCACTTTGCTAAAATCGTTTCTCCTCGGCATGGTTGCATGCTTACATCTTATGCTTTTTTAAGCTTACCTGTCCTCACGTTTTCTCGCAACTATGGCCAGCATGCTGCTGCGGCACCAAAGCGATCTGCATCCACAGTGAGCAGGAGAGAGCCCAGGCAAAGACCAGGCTATGGAGCCGGATTACTGCAAGAATTTTGTTAATAGGATCATCTCTC
>CAYXSJ010000007.1:0-16984 GCA_964467095.1 uncultured Methanotrichaceae archaeon | reverse complement strand
GAATTTGTTTCAAAAATTGAAAGTTAACAAGATATATGCATTAGAAAAATAAAGAATAACTACGCGCATCATGAGCTTAAATGACAAACAAATTACGAAAAATCAGAGGTGAATTATGAATATACTAATCATTGATGATGCTCACGAAATGCTCAGGGCGTTCAGGGATATATTGGAGGCCTATGGATACGAGGTGCATGTGGCGGAAAACGGCGAAGAAGGCCTGGCCAGATACAGGGAGATCAAGCCGGATGTTGTTCTTATGGATATATTGATGCCAAAGCTTGACGGCATCAGCGCCACAAAGAAAATTCTGGAAATAGATCCTTCCGCAAAGATAATTGTCATTTCTGCTGTGGGAAAGACCGGCCTTGATGATGAATGCCTTCTAGCTGGTGCCAAGAAATTTATTGTGAAGCCCTTTAAGATAAAAGAACTCTTAGGCTCAATCGACTCGCTGGTCGCAGAATGAAAGGAATTGAATCGGTACTGGGATATCAGGAAGAGATAATTGAAGCCATCCCGAGCACTATTATTGTCGTAAATAGGAGGCTGGAGGTACTCTATGTCAACAAGAATTACTATGTCAAATCCATCCCGAAACGGGAGAGAGATGTATTAGGAGAGCGGCTGTCCAGAGTAATTCCGTCCACGCTGATAGAAAAAACGGGAATTATCGACAAAATCCGAGAGGTATTCCTCACAGGAATTCCTTTTGATGGAGATCAGATCAGATATCCTGGAGGCATGTTCTATTTCTATAAAATATATCCGTTAAAGGAGGATGAGGAGAGCATAAGCAAGGTTGTAATCTTCATGGAGAACATCACCGAGATGACCCGGCTGGAGGAGGAGCTGCGGGAGTCTTACGTTAAGCTTGAGAATGCTTACGCCGATCTGAAAGAGAACGACGAAATAAAATCGGAGTTCATCTCCACAGCCTCTCATGAGCTGCGAACTCCAATTACGGTGATCAACAGCTACATTGAGATGTTCCAGGAGGGTATGCTGGGCGAACTCACAAATATCCAGCGAGAAAAGATCGGGGTCATCAGTTCGCAGATAGAGCATATGATCCGGCTGGTCGAGGATATGCTCGATACATCCAGATTGGAGTCAAGGTCACTGAAGATCAACAAGTCTCCTATCAGAATAGACGATATTGCCCGGACGGCTCTCGATGAGCTGGGCAGGTTGGCGGGGCTGAAGGAGCAGACGGTTTCTCTGTCTGTAGAGAACACAGTCCCTGATCTGGAAGGGGATGGCAGGAGGATTAAACAGGTCTTCAATAACCTTCTCACAAATGCCATCAAATACACTCCAAAAAAAGGAAAGATAAAAGTAATAATCACCGACGATCCTGAGGATGTCTGCATATCGATAATCGATAACGGCATTGGAATAGCCAAGAAGGATCAAAGCAGGGTTTTTGAAAAGTTCTATACCGGCAGCGGGAGCTCTCTGACCAAGGAATCAGGTCGAATGGGCCTTGGACTGGCCATAGCCAAGGGAATAATAGAAGCCCATGAAGGCTCCATCCGGGTGGCTAGCGAAATCGGCAAAGGCAGCACATTCATTTTCACATTGCCTAAAAAATTATGATTAAAGAAATTCTCTCCAGACTAAAGATAGCACCTGTAGTTGTGCCGGCGACCGAACCCTTAAACAACAAAGTATGCCAGGACTTAATGAAGGGGTCCAGTTATCTGGTTAAAGAGCCGAAGGCAGAGTTCTGCTTCGATCTCTTTGTCTCTCAGGTAAAGGGAAGATGCAGTGGCTGTGACTATCTCGATTCATTTCCCTGTGAGAGCATCGGTTGCGAAAGATGCGAGCTGCCCTGCACCTGCAAAGGATGCAAGCATTTTAGGGCTCAAGGATTGTGTTTTACCATGCATTCGCCCCAGGAGATACGGCTTAAGTACGCCTTGCAGACCACGCCAATTTTCTGGATAAGCAATCACGGTCCCCAGAGCATCCATCCCATCGATCTGGAGGTAATAGCAGATATAACTATAAAATTCTTAAAGCAAAGCAAAAATCCGGTAGTTCTTCTTGACGGAATTGAGCATTTGATATTCGAAAACGGCTCTGCCCCCGTATTGAGGCTTCTGAGAGATATTGAAGAATGGGTAGTACTGGAGAAGGCCATTTTGATCTTGCCGGCGAATCCCGAGGCCATAGAGAAGAAAGAGCTGGCATTGATAGAACGGAATATGAATGAGCTACGGCCAAAATCAAATGAAGATTGAGCTTTTCGTGCAAGTAGACGAAAAAATTCTTATAGTTTGTAATGATATGAGATAAGAAGGAGTAATTCTTGGCCATGGAAATTACGGTCGAAAATGTGTCGGACCTCGGTGAATCTCAAGAGGATTACTGCAAAAAGTTTGTTGATAGGATTATCAAGTCAAATCGGGAAGTTTTTATAATGTACTCTCTTCTTGAGAAAAAGATGTGCGGCTATGACCTAATAAAGGAAATATTCTCCAGATGCGATGTTTTTCTCAGTCAGGGAACGGTTTATCCAATTTTATATACACTTGAGGAAGAGGGACTGCTTCATGCAGAATACAGCAAGGGGGATATGAGATCCAAGAAATATAGCCTGACTGCCAAAGGCAGGGAGATCGCCGAAAAAGATGTTGAGGATTTTGCCAAAGCCCTGGAGCAGATATCTTTTTTGGTCAAGAGATGAGATCGATGCATAAGAATGCCATAAACGGCCTGGACGAAATTCTTTTCGTCGAAATCCCGAAGAGCTCGGTGATACTGGTGACCGGCGCGGAAGGGACTTTGAAATCTGGACTGGTATTCAGCATGATGGCCAATCATGTAGCTGCCAGCGATGAACATGCCCTTTATGTCACATTGGAGCAGAATGAAGAGAGCCACCTTCGCAATATGAATAGCCTGGGGATTAAAAAAGAGAGTAATATACATATATTTGACTACCGGGATATGCGGCTCGAGTGGATGAACAGCGAACTGGATCTTATCAAGACGACTGAAGAAGTCATAGATTCCTACAAAGACAAGCATGACAACTTATCGCTATTTGCTCTGGATTCCCTTAATGCCCTCTATTCCATCTCCGAGCATGACAATATGAGGAACAAAATTTATAAATTTTTTACCCGTCTCCGAGACGAAGGACTTATTTCGTTTTTGATTATGGAGTCCGCTCAGTCAAGAATCTCAGGACAATTCTCCCAATTCCACCAAACAGAGCACTACCTGGCCGACGGGACAATTGAGCTGGGCATGATTGAGGGCAAAGGTGGTGTGAAGAGATATATCCAGATCTTAAAGATGAGAGCAACCAAACACGCAATGGAAAAGCATCAGCTTGCCATCGATGAGAATGGCATAAGTATTCGCGGGCCCATCTACTAATCATTATATATTTAAAATATTTTTAACGTTTCATCTCGCGTGCTTCGCGAGGGACCTGGCAATGGACTCTAAGCCCGGATTTTTTGAGCTGGAGTTCCGAGGCCATTTTTTTATTATACCATGCCTTCACGAATAAGGGCTCAATTTCTATGGCTTTATTATAGCATTCGATAGCATCTTTATATCTTCCAAGTTTATATAAAATATTACCTTTTATATTGAACGCAAGAGCATTAGAAGGATTCAGCTTAATGGACTTCTCACAACACTGCATACTGGCATCATAACTCTTTTGAAAGTAAAAAATATCAGCTTTTGCAGACCATGCTTCCCAGTTCAGGGGATCGATCTCCAGCTCACGCTCAACCACCATCATGGCGCCGTCGAGCCCCTCCGAGGACAACAAACGTAATGCTTTTTTGAAAGCATCATTACCTTCTGCATTATTGCGATATATTGTCGCCAAGTTATTGACTCCATGTTATTTCGATATCTTATCTAATATAAATTTTATAGAACTTATGCTCTTGACTTTTGGCTCTTACCTGAATGTCCATCTATCGAAGCAATGCCCGTCTCATTTCCTCTATTCCAGTTGGCTTCATCCATTCTCTAGATGGGAAAAGTCTCCGGCAGTATTAATAGACGATTTCTTGCATCCCATGTGTACAAATCAAGTGACAGAGCTATAAATGAGGCTCAAATGCCGGATTTATTGATATGGTCTCTGTGGTTCATTTGAACACCTCTCCAGCTTCCCTGTACCAGAGCAGAAGGTCAAGATGCCCCATGGGTATTTTTGCCTCTTTGGAAAATGCAGTCATCTTTCTCTCGATATCCAGGTACATCTTTTTTGTGGGAGAACTGGGAGCCTCTTTTATCACGCCCAGGAGAGCCAGATTTTTGAGAATATGCCTGTCTAAAATGGCCAGATCCTCGCTCAGACCGATGTTTCTTATGAAATGGCTGGCTTCCTTGTATCCCATGCCTTTCACATTTTCCACCAGCCATTCTCGAGCAGCCACGGCGTTGGTAAAACCTGTCAGTGTGGCTCTGAGAGATCTGGAGCTGAACATATTCCTTGCCAGGCAGATATACTCCCCTTTTCGATGGTTGAACCTGACGCCCACCAGCTCCTCGGAAATTCGCGCCGGCTTTATCTCTGCCATCATGCACTTTCTGTCCAGCCGCTGCACGGCTTTCCAGCAGGTCCTGGCCTTCGACTGGGGCGTGAGCAGGCAGAAGACCAGCTCCTTGAACAGCTCTTCATCCGAGGCAGTCTCCCAGATGCGTCGGAAGTCCGTGAGCCTCTCCTCAATTTGCGGCTTTATGGGAATGTATTGCTGCATCAGCACCTCAATAGTGAGGGGATAATTCTCTGCCGATTGTTCCATCAGCTTTCCTTGGCTATAGGAATATTAGGGCTTTTTGATAGCAAGGGAAAAACTCATAGCTTCATAGCATTGTTACTGCGATCCATTCACATGACGAGAATTCCATCCCGCCCCCAAATATCCTCTTCAGAGAAATTCCGTCTGGTCTCATCATTTGCACCCACCGGCTCCCAGCCGCAGGCCATCGAGAAGCTCATTTCCGGCCTGCCGGCAGAAAAGCGGGCTGGCGGCATCCGCCAGAATTTCCAGACTCTGCTGGGCGTCACGGGCTCGGGCAAGACTTACACCGTGGCCAATGTCATCGAAAAGCTGCAAAAGCCCACGTTGGTCATTGCTCACAACAAGACGCTGGCCGCTCAGCTCTATAACGAGTTCAAGGAATTCTTTCCGGAAAACAGGGTGGAGTACTTCGTCTCCTATTATGACTACTACCAGCCGGAGTCCTATATCCCAGCCAAAGACCAGTACATTGAGAAGGACTCTCTTATCAATCCCAAGATCGAGCAGATGAGGCTTGCAGCTACCGCCTCCCTGCTCTCGCGCAGCGATGTAATTGTCGTTGCATCAGTATCCTGCATCTACGGTCTCGGCAATCCCGAGAACTTCCAGAAGATGGGCTTTGAGGTTAAGGTGGGTGAGAAGATCTCCAGAAGAGAGATCCTGGGAAAGCTGGTAGACATTCTCTTTGAGAGAAACGACCTTGACCTTTCTCCCGGACGCTTCCGGTCGAAGGGCGATACCATCGATCTGGTCCCAGGCTACTTCAATAACATCATTCGAATCGAGCTATTTGGGGATGAGGTGGAGAGGATCTCAGAGGTTGACCGGCTGACGGGCCTTCTCATAGAGGATATGAACTACTTCTTCATTTACCCGGCCAGGCATTATGTGATCCCGGAGGAGGAGCAGAAGGCAGCCATAGAGACCATTCTGGCTGAGCTGGAGGAGCGGTTGCCACAACTGGGCATGATCGAGGCTCACCGGCTCAAGCAGCGCACGCTGCATGACATGGAGATGATCTCGGAGACGGGCAGCTGCAAAGGCATCGAGAATTATTCCCGCCATTTCGATCGCCGACAGCCTGACGAGGCACCCTACTGTCTGCTTGACTATTTTCCTGAGGATTTCCTGCTGGTAATCGATGAGAGCCACCAGACCCTGCCGCAGCTGCGGGCCATGTACAACGGCGATCGCTCCCGAAAGAAGAGCCTGGTGGACTATGGCTTCCGGCTGCCCAGCTCCTACGACAACCGGCCCCTGCGCTTTGAGGAGTTCGAGAAGCATATGAGAAATGTGATCTTCGTGTCCGCCACGCCGGGCAGCTATGAGCTGGAGGCCTCGGCGCAGGTGGTGGAGCAGATCATCCGGCCCACGGGCCTGCTCGACCCGCTCGTGGAAATCCGGCCAATAGATGGCCAGGTAAGAGATGTGATGTCGGAGATCCGCATCGTGGTGGAGAAGGGCGACCGGGCGCTGGTGACAACGCTTACCAAGCGCCTGTCTGAAGAGCTGACCGACTTTTTGGCCCAAAATGATATCAAAGCTCGCTATCTGCACTCCGACATAGACACCCTGGAGAGGACGGAGATCATCCGCGAGCTGCGGCTAGGGAAATTTGATGTGCTGGTGGGCATCAACCTGCTGCGGGAAGGGCTGGACATCCCTGAGGTGGGCTTCATCGGCATTTTAGATGCGGATAAAGAGGGCTTCTTGCGAGATGAGAAGAGTCTCATCCAGACCATAGGCCGGGCCTCCAGAAATGCCAACTCACGGGTGGTTCTCTATGCGGACAGGATGACCGGCTCCATCCGCGCCGCCGTTGAGAAGACCGAGCAGCGGCGGGCGCTGCAGATGGCCTACAACCAGGAGCGGGGCATCGTGCCGGCTACCATCAAGAAGCCCATCAGAGAGAAGGTTGTGGAGATCACTGACACCAGACATATTCCCAAGTCCGACATCCCCAATGTGATCATCGAGCTGGAGGCGGAGATGAGGGCGGCTGCGGAGAGGCTGGAGTTTGAGAGGGCCATACAGCTACGGGACATGGCGAGGAAGCTGGAGAAGGAGATGAAGGTGGGATGAAAAAGGCCGCGCAAGAATGAGACCTAAAATTGCTGAAAACTGCGGTGATGAATAAATGGCCGGGAACGAAGTATCCGGCCAGGTTTGCGATGAACAGAATCAAAAAGAGCTGACGCGAGGCGTCTCCTTATTGATCGGAGACCCGAAAAAGGCTATTTTGAAGCTCTCCGGCCCAATGATCGTCGCCATGATGATTCTCGCTGCTTATAATCTGGTAAACGCCGTCTGGGTTTCAGGCCTGGGATCAGATGCCCTGGCAGCAGTTGGGTTCGTGAGCCCAATTTTCATGGTGGTGGTGGGCCTCTCCAATGGTCTGGGTGCAGGCGTATCTTCTTCCATCTCCCGCAGAATTGGAGCTGCAGATAAAGGCGGCGCAGACAATACGACCATGCATGCTATGGTCTTGATGATCATCGTATCTGTGATATTGACCGTCCTCCTGCTTCACTTCTTAGAGCCGCTGCTCATGGCAATGGGCGCAGGAGTATCTCTTGACCTGGCCGTCGAATACGGCAATATTGTTTTTGCAGGAAGCATATTGATAGTCTTCACGAACACAGCATATGCGATTTTGAGGGGAGAGGGAGACACAAAACGCACCATGTATGCCATGGGTGCAGGGTCGCTGATCAATGCCGTTTTAGATCCCATTCTGATCTATTGGGCGGGGCTTGGAATTGCAGGAGCGGCATGGGGGACCATCATTTCCATTTTTCTGGTTTCGGCAGTTCAAATTTACTGGCTGCTCATTAAGAAAGACACCTATGTATCGCTCTCCTGGAATTCCTTTGCCCCAAGCATGGGCGTGATGACGGATATTCTCCAGGTGGGGATACCGGCAAGCGTTGAGTTCCTGCTGTACTCGATTGATGCAATTATCATCAACAGCATGCTGGTTCGGGTGTCAGGTACAGACGCCGTTGCAGTTTATACCGCTGGCTGGCGGGTGATAATGATGGCCACCATTCCCTTGATCGCCATTGCCACCGCTGAGATTTCGGTCGCCGGAGCAGCAATAGGTGCCAGACGATATGGAAATCTGCCTATCATTCACAATTATTCGACGAAGCTTGGGTTTGTCATTGGAGCTGCCACTGCCATCTTCACCGGAATTTTGGCACCGCAGATAACCACATTCTTTACCTACACCTCGGATAGCGCTCACCTCGCTCCAGAAATGATTGCATTTATGCATGTCATGTGCCTGTTTTATCCTTTCATGTCCCCAGGCATCATGTCCTCCAGTCTGTTCCAGGGAGCGGGCAAAGGGCTTACCTCTCTTTTCCTCAATATGCTGCGTGATGTGATTCTCATAACCATGTTGTCTTTTGTTCTCGGCATAGTCCTGGGACTGGGTCAAGAGGGCATCTGGTGGGGAATTGTCTTTGGCAACATCAGCGGGAGCCTTTTCGCCTACCTGTGGGCCAAACTCTACATATCGCGGTTGATAAAGGATAAGGGGGTCTCCTGGGGAAAGAGTGCAGACTCCTGAGACATGACTGATGTGATAGATGAATGTGGGCCTGAAGACTGGATCCGTGTCGATCATCCCATAATTGGACTTATGGCATTTTTGCCTGCACAGCTTTGAGGATAACGTTGATACTTGCTCAGCACCTCTGCTAGTTCTTTCATTTCCACAGGTTTGCTGATATAATCGTCCATGCCAGCATCAAGACATTTCTCCCGGTCGCCTTTCAGTGCGTAGGCAGTGACGGCGATTATCTTTGGCTGTCTTTCCAGTGGCATCTGACGTATGGCTCTGGCTGCCTCCAGGCCATCCATCTCTGGCATTTGAACATCCATCAGAACGATGTCATATTTCTGGCGCGCCATAGCCTCTAAGACCTCCAGGCCGTTCGCAGCTACATCTGCTCTATATCCGATCTTCTTGATCATGCGCAGGGCTACCTTCTGGTTGACCACGTTATCCTCTGCTAGAAGCAGACGTAGGGAACTATCTGGCTGAGCATAAACCTGGGACTGCAATACTGGCCCTTTGGCGAGTCTGCCAGCCGGGGCAGAGTCTGCGATAATTGTAAAGTGGAATGCTGAGCCTATTGCAATCTCGCTCTCAGCCCAAATCTTTCCGCCCATCATTTCCACGAGCCGTTTACTTATAGCCAGACCAAGGCCTGTTCCGCCGTATTTGCGAGTGGTGGACATATCGACTTGACTGAAGGACTGGAAGAGACAGTTCATCCTTTCCGGGGGGATGCCAATGCCCGTATCTCTGACTGTGAAGCATATCTCATGACGATCATCTTCCTGCGGTGAGGTCACTGTGATTGATACTTTGCCTGCATCTGTGAACTTGACGGCATTGCTGAGCAGGTTGACCAGGATCTGGCGTAGCCTTGTGACATCGCCCATCAGATTCTCCGGCACATTATCATCCACCTTGCAAGCGAGATCTAGGTTCTTCTCTCGAGCCTTCGATGCCACTAGATCCATAGAGCTTTCAATACATTCACTCAGGTTGAAGGGCTGGCTCTCCAATTCTCCTTTGCCTTCCTCGATCTTTGAGTAGTCCAGAATGTCATTGATAATAGCGAGCAGAGCATCGCCACTGCTGTGTATGATCTCAACGCACTCCCTCTTATCAGGATCGAGGTCTGAGTTAAGCAGAATCCCGGTCAATCCTATAACTGCGTTCATGGGCGTGCGGATCTCATGGCTCATATTTGCGAGAAACTCTGATTTGGCACGCATGGCTGATTCGGCCGCATCCTTGGCCCGGCGCAGCTCCTCCTCTGCGTGCTTGTTCTCCGTGATGTCGCGGATGGACTCGATCGCACCAGAAATATTTCCCTCAGAATCGTAAAGGGCCGCGGCACTTCCCAAGAGGAAGATTCCTCCGCCTTTCAGGTTCGGCATGTATGCTCCGCCAACCAGAGTTCCATCCAGCCTTCTCAGGTCTGTATATCCTTTTTCGATCTCATCCCTGGATTTGAGCACAAGATCGATCAGAATCGGCCTTCTCTCTCCATAAAAGGGCAATGCATATTCGTAATCGCTTTTGCCCAGGATCTCTTCTGCTTTTATGCCAGTCATCGCTTCTAGGGCGCGGTTCCAGGCTATCACTCTGCCCTCCCTATCGATGACCAGGGTGGCATCGGGCAAAAAGTTGATGATATCCGCCAGCCTCCGCTCTGATTCCTTGATTGCTTCTGCTGCTCGCTTGCGTTCGGTGATGTCTGTACCCTGGGCCATGGTTGCTAAGTGCGTCTTGCCATCATCTGCGTAAATGTTCGCTGAGTTCCAGAGCGCGATTCTGATCGATCCGTCTTTGTGAAGTATCGGAACCTCCACAGACTCCCAGTACTCCCCAGCCAGGGTGCGCTCGATCTTACCAAGAGATTTTTCGCGGCTTGATTCTGGGAAGAGGATATCAAGTCTCTGGCCGATGACCTCCTCGGCTTTGTGTCCTATTAAACGCTCAAAGGCATGATTGAACCTGGTGATTCTGAAAGATGTGTCCCAGACGATGATGGGCGCATTGGCATGATTAAGCAGGCTCTCCAGATAGTTGCGAGTTTCTCGCAGTGCGTCCTCAGCTTGCTTTCGATCGGAAATGTCCCTAACCATACCCACTATGAACTGATTTCCGGCATTATCCGTATAAAGCGTCTTCTTAGTGGTGATATCGCGGATCGTACTCTGAGCATCTGTGATCTTCTCATCATTGATGTTCTCTTCACCTGATTCGAAAACCATCTCGTCCTTTTCTAAAAAGACATCGGCCTGATCCTTTGGGAAGAAATCGTGATCTGTCCGACCTAAGATCTCTTCAGGGAGATGCCCCATCAGATTGCACAGGGCATCATTGACGAGCACGAACCTGTGATCCCTGTTCTTGACAAATATTGGGTCGCCCATAGAGTTGATTATCTTATTCAGATAGTCGTTTGATTCTTTCTGCTTTTCCTCAGCCTTCTTACGCTCGGTAATGTCCAGGATGACCCCTACCAGGCCAGCTAAGCGGCCTCTAGTGTCGAAAAAAGGGGCCTTGT
The DNA here is from genome assembly GCA_964467095.1 of uncultured Methanotrichaceae archaeon. Taxonomy (GTDB): domain Archaea; phylum Halobacteriota; class Methanosarcinia; order Methanotrichales; family Methanotrichaceae; genus Methanothrix. Next base: position 6,102 of record CAYXSJ010000007.1, on the reverse strand, counting down.
TGAACATCACATTTCGTCTGGTGCCGTCTGCGTGGACCATCGTGGTCTCGTATATCTGTACCCCGAGATTCTGAAACAGAGAATTATCGGCTTTGTAATATATATCTGCCAGATCTTTAGGGAATGCCTCATAAACAGTCTTGCCCACCATAATCTCTTTGGTCAGACCCGTAAAGGACTCGAAAGCCGTGTTGCACCCTCGGTAAACCCCTTTTGTGTCCTTGAAAAAGATGGGATTTGGGATGGCATCGATTAGCTGTTGCAGAAAATTTAGTTGACTCTCCAAGGCGTTTGAAGAATGCTTGCGAATTATCTCCACTGCAGCCAGGTTGCCGAGCAGAGCAAGGGTATTCAGATCTTCTTGGGTGAATGGGGTTTTTCGGCGGTTGAAGGCATAGAGAACGCCCAAGCTTTTGTCCTTAATCTGTACGGGCACCGCCATGCCTGAGACAAGTCCTTCGTCCGCGATAGTACTGTCAACTACATGTTTAATATCCATTTTCTTGAAGTAATCATCTACGATGTAACCTTTGTGGGTCTCCATTACCAGACCATACAATCCTTTGCCCAAAGGCAGACACATCTGCCTGAAGGCTTCAGTGCAGATACCTGAAAGGGTATGCATGCGAATACTCTGGCCTTTTTCGTCGAGCAGGGCTATAAAGGATGTATCGGTATTCAACAGCTCTCTGCTCTTGTCTACGATGAAGGCCATGTTTTCCTCCAGGCTCTTCTCCGCAGACATATTCAAGGCCAAATCATACAAGACCTTGAATTTGTTTGATTCTTCGGCCAACTTTCCTTCGACATTCTTTCGCTCAGTCATATCGGTAATAACTGAGATAAAACCCACGACTCTATCTCCTAGCTTGCGGGGAACACCGGTAGCATGTATGTAAACAACCTCACCATCGGATCTTCGCAAGCGGAACTCAAAAGTATCGGCCTCACCCGCTAGCCGCTTGGATCTCTCCCGAGCAAGGATAGGCAGATCCTCGGGGACTAGAAAATCGTCCATCGACTTGCCGATCAATTCCTCAAGAGGTTTGCCCACGATCCGAGCAAAGGCTGGATTGACGTATTCAAAACGCCATTCTTCGTCTGTTACTAATATTCCCTGCCCAACTGTATTCATAATATAGGCAAAATCAGGTTCCGATCCTATCTTTATCCCGGAATGTGCTTGAGAATGTTGAATATCATCACACTGCCTGATCCTGTCTTTGCCCGGTCTCACCATTTTATACCCCATGATCTGAAACACATAACGGAGACGACCTTTCTTAGGATTGCCTATTATGATTATCAATATTATTTAAAACTTTCCGAAGATTGCAACACAGCTAATTAAACAAAAAGTGGTCTAAAGTCGAGTAAGTACCAGCAAGTGATCGCAAGGATTGAGGAGCGTTCTGTGTGGAGTGGTGCAAGAATCATTAAATCAAAAGGCACATTGTTCAAGGCCAAGGGTCCGCAGTATGACTAATATCAGAAGAAATTTTTAGCGAGTGAGGAGAGTAAGCCCCCTTCTGTTCTTTGACGGCATTCAGCTTAGCGCCATACCCGAGCTCGGCTGGACGGCCGCGTTCTCAGCTCTATTTTGGCTTGCACCCACAGGGTTTCGCCGTTTCATCCGCCTCCCGCGCGACCTCAGCCTTGCGGCATCATCGCTTTAACGCGGAGCGGTCTCGTTTCTGTGCCAGAGCCGGAGCTCTCGCCCCACATCCTTCGGGATGTCTGTGTGTCCAGTGGTGGGGGGACTTTCCACACCGGCCAAGTTGGCCAGCGGCAGCCGCCCTTCCTCTCTCGCAAGCAATACAGGTCTATGGCGCAGTTTATAACGCCTTCGCCCGGGGCCCGGGGCAAATCTTTATCCCAGGACATCCCAACTCACCTCTTAGATGGCCCGAGATCAGAGAGATTACTATTACCGGCTGGCAAAGGAAGAGGGCTTTCGAGCCCGCTCCGCCTACAAGCTGCTGCAGATCAACGAGAAGTTTCACATCATCAAGCGAGGGGACAGCGTGGTTGACCTGGGAGCGGCGCCAGGCGGATGGCTGCAGGTGGCGGCCAAGCTTTCCGGGGGCAAGATCGTGGGCGTGGACCTGGAGGACATCATCCCTATCCCAGGTGTGAAAACCTTTCAGGCGGACATAACACTGGATAGCACAGTGGATCTGGTGAAGGAAGCCTTAGGCGGAGATGCGGATGTCGTGATCTGCGATGCTGCCCCTAACCTTACCGGTGCCTGGGACATGGACCATGCCGTTTCCGTAGATTTAGCCCGCTCTGCGCTTAAAATGGCCAAGAAGCTGCTGAAGCCGAAAGGCAACTTTGTGGTCAAGGTCTTTCAGGGCGACCTGTTCCTGGACTTTTTAAACGAGGTCAGAAAGGAGTTCTCATCCGTCCAGGCTCACTCGCCGCCTGCATCTCGAAAGGAGAGCGCAGAGACCTATGTTGTGGCCAAGAAGCTGCTCACCAGCCCCGTGCGCAAAGGCGACATGCTGGACGTGCATATCGAGTCCACAGGCAAATCGGGAGATGGCGTGGCCATGGTGGAAGGCTTCGCGATCATCGTGCGCGGTGCGCGGCAGGGCGAGAATCTGCGAGTAAAGATTGATGCAGTCAAGCCCAATTTTGCCTTTGCCGATATTCTGGAGAGAAAAGGTTAATAACCTGCCCAAGAAAAACTAAAGGAGGGGCGATTCTATGGAAGACAATGCTGTAATTTTCATCGGTGACAAACCAGTCATGAACTATGTTCTTGCCGTAATGACCCAGTTCAACAAGCCGGTCTCCACAGTAACGCTGAAGGCCAGGGGACGTGCCATCTCACGGGCAGTGGATGCTGCAGAGATCACCAGGAATCGATTTATGCCCAATCTCAGTGTCAAGAACATAACCATCGGCACGGAGGCCATCCAGAGTGAGGATGGCAAGACGGTGAATGTGTCCTCAATGGAGATTTTGCTGGCCAAGACCTGATGGTTTATCTATCTGTTAAAAGAACGACAGAATTTTATTTTCCCTGCGCAGGAAAGGGCGATGGGAAGGGAGCACAATGAGGCCTCATCCGGCCTTCTCTTGAGTACCGCATTCTTTATTAATTTTAAAACCGAAAGACGATGATTTATGCAACCTACTGGACGAATTTTCATGGAGATGACCCGATACAACAGCCTTTCCCGCGCGGACCAGTTCCAGGGGCTTGCTGCTCCCTCCCTTGAAAAGCCTATTCCGGAGGATGGCAGGTTCATTTCGTTGCCTCAGCCAGGGAAAATATCCACCCCTCCGCTAGAACTTCGTTCCGCCATTGAATCCCGAAGATCGATTCGAGAGTATGCCCGCGATCCTCTGACCCTGCAGGAACTGGCCTACCTTCTCTGGTGTACACAGGGGATCGTACAGCGGCATGAACCATACGCCACTTTTCGTAATGTTCCATCAGCCGGGGGACGCCATGCCTTTGAGACCTATTTGCAGGTTAATCGGGTGAGCGATCTTGAGCCTGGACTCTATCGCTATTTGGCATTCTCTCACCGTCTCATGGCCATCGAGATTAGTTCTGACATGGCAGATAGGCTTACGCAAGCCTGTCTCAGGCAGGATATGGTAAGGGACTCGGCTGTAACCTTCATCTGGTCTTGCGTCATCTATCGCATGGCATGGAGATATAGCGAACGAGCCTATCGATATGTTCACATCGACGCCGGGCATGTATGCCAGAACCTCTATCTTGCGGCGGAGCAGATCAATTGTGGTGCCTGTGCAATTGGAGCCTTCGATGACGAGCTTATGGCTGGATTGCTCGGGATCGATGGACGGGAAGAGTTCGTCGTTTATTGTGCAACTGTTGGAAGGAAATTGTGATCGATTATCGGATTGGCTTTGCTGCTTTCACTCGTGTTGCAGAGTATGACTTTGTCCCCTGTCGAGCAGGCATATGTGGATGGCGTGAATGAAGGTCTGAAGCCAGGGCAGCTGATGAATAACATAGATCCCGCTATAATGCATCTAGGAACATACTCATCGCAGGGATGAACAGCCCGTTGCGCCCATAGAGTCAAAACTGCTCCATCACATTAGGGCAATAAAGCTTTATAAGTAGGACGGTGGTAGGATACATTCGGGATTTCGGGAGTTGAAACTTTTGAGTGGATTAAAAGCAGAAATGCGCATTGACTTATCAAATTGGTGCTCGTTGTTATGCAATAAGCCTGGAAAAAAGAGATTTAAGTTCACGCTATTGCTACTATTAGTTGGGATAATTTCTGCTTTTTGCCTCACCCCAACAGGCTCCGCCCAGAGCGGCTATGAGATCCGGAATGCAGTGGTAACTCCGGAATACGGCTATGAGGATTTCACCTACTCAGCCCAGGCATGGATGAGCGATCAGGCAGCAAGCCGGGTAGGAGCAATCGCCGTCACTAAATTCAGCATGAAGCTGAATATCTACAACGATGGCAAAGAGATTCAATCGGATTCTTTCGACCAGACGGGAATGGGCAAAAGCTCCTTTAGCTTCGGGCCCTACAACTTTAAGAACCGATTCGGCATAACGGAAACAGAGAACGCTACCTTTGAATTCGTCTTCTATGCCGGCGGCCAGCAAATGGCAAAGACCAAAAAGATCCTGGGCCCCATCGTAAAGCCGCCAACAACAACCGGCATCCAATTTGATAGGGCCCCCTACTTCTTCCAGGGTATCACCGCATCAGCCGGATTCAAGGACCAGGATGCTCTGGACCCCAAACCGGCATGCCATCTGGTGATCACGGGGCCTATCGGCACCAACGAATCCAGAACCTGGAATTCGGATGATATAAACTGCCGCAGCTCTGGAAAAAGCACCTATACTTGCACGCTTAATGAGGATCTCTCTGCTTACCGAGACGGTGGAAATTTCAGCTTTATGCTGGTCTACAACAACCTCAAGATGGACCCGCTCACCTTTGGACCCTACAACATCACCCTTCGTCCCTACACGCCCGTCGCAGAGAGCCCGAAGATTGATAAGAGTCTTGATTATACCAACTTCACCATCCAGGCCACAGTCAAGGATGCCTCTGCCAGTATGGAAGAAAGCAATCCGCAGGGACGGCTAATAATAAGCCACCCCATGAAGGGCGATATCATTTACACCTCATCCGATCCGGAGATCAGTGGGGAGAGGGTTGTCTTCAGATGGACGCAGGAGAACGATCCTGCACTCTTCAACAGAAGCGATGTAGAGCTGAGCAAAATAGCGCCATTTACGGCCAGATTAGAGTATGCCAATGACAAGTGGGACTTCTCTGCCAGGAGCTCCAATGTGACCTTTAACGTGGTGAAAGAGGTTCCCAAGCTCAGCAATCCATCTATTCCTGAGAATGTTTACGTCTCCTCAGGCGAAACCTCCACTCAGGACATGACAGCAACCGTCGCCTTCAGCAAGGGTCCGGGAGAGCTCAATGTCAGGCTGACCGGCCCCTCAATGGATTTCAAATCCACGGAAGAGGGGACTGCTATGGGAGGCAACAAGTACCAGTACAAGTGGCAGGTCCAATTCGATGACAGCCACGTCAATAACAATTATACTCTGTCCCTATCCTTCGTCCATGATCAGGTGGAAGGCGGCAGGTATGATTTCGATAACCGGAGCATACATGTCTCCCCCGTCTCCGTGCAGTTCCTGGATGCAGGCGTCGACGCACCTGCCGGACAGTGGAATGACCGCTATACATACTCGCTGAAGATGAACTCTACCGTTCCAGTCAAGGTTCGACTTCAAGTCTACGATCCCTGCAGCAATGATTGGATAGAGAAGCAGACCAGGGACGCGGCTGTCGGGGCTGCGACAGTCCTCAACTGGACGCTTCAACCTTTTGCCTATGAATGCCGGGAGATGGCAGGACAGAGTGCAAAGTACCGGTTCAAGGCCATCTTCGTCGGTGAGGAAATAGCATCGTCTCGGGCTTATGATGGACCGGGCTTCCTCGGTGCAAAGCCTATCCTGATCTCTCTCTCCCCGGAGAGCGATCCCATGATGGTCTATGTATCGGAAGAGGGATCTTTGAGCAGCGTTTCGGCAACCGTGGAGTATGGAGCCGGACAGGGCCAGGC
>CAYXSJ010000006.1:0-29381 GCA_964467095.1 uncultured Methanotrichaceae archaeon | reverse complement strand
ATGGCCTGCCCTGTCTGCGGCATGGCCTTTGAGGAGCTGCAGCCGCGCATGTTCTCCTTCAACAGTCCCTTTGGAGCCTGCGAGTCCTGCAAGGGTCTTGGCATTCGCATGGAATTCGACCCGGATCTGATAATACCGGACAGGGAGCTATGCATCGCCGACGGGGCAGTGGCGCTCTACAGAAATGCCATCGACGGCTGGCGGGGCCAGCATCTGGCGGCAGTAGCCAAGCACTTCGGCTTCGATGTCTTCACCCCCATAAAAGACCTTTCCGGGGAGCAGTACAGCGCCCTTATGTACGGTTCAGGAGAGAGCATCCAGTTTTCCATGAGCATGAAAAATGGGGACGCTTACTGGATGCACAACGGCCAGTGGGAGGGCTTAATTCCACAGAGCATTCGCCTTTACGGTCAGACCGCGTCTGAATATAGGCGGGAGGAGCTGGAGAAGTTCATGCGCGTCCTTCCCTGCCCGGCCTGCAACGGCCGCAGGCTGAAGGAGAAGGTGCTGGCCGTAAAGATTGGGGATAAGTCCATTGTGGATGTAACCGATCAATCCGTCGGTGAGAGCATCGACTTCTTCCAAAAACTCTCGCCAAAGCTTTCGGAAAAAGAGCATGATATAGCCCGGCAGGTCTTAAAGGAGATCTCCTCTCGCCTCGGATTTTTGGAGCATGTGGGTCTTGCCTATCTCACCCTGTCCCGAAATGCGGGAACCCTCTCCGGGGGCGAGGCGCAGCGCATCCGTCTGGCCACTCAGATCGGCTCGAATCTGACCGGTGTTCTCTACGTTCTGGACGAGCCCTCCATCGGCCTGCATCAACGGGACAACGCCCGGCTTATTGAGACGCTAAAGAAGCTGCGTGACCTGGGAAACACGCTAATCGTAGTAGAGCACGATGAAGAGACCATCCGCAGCGCCGATCACGTGCTGGACATAGGGCCAGGAGCTGGCATTCACGGCGGCTATGTGGTGGCGCAGGGCACTCCTCAGGAGATAGAGGAGTGCGCAAAGTCCCTCACAGGCCAGTACCTCTCCGGAAAAAAGATAATTGAAGTTCCTGCCAGCCGCAGGAAGAGCAATATATTCATTCGCCTTTTGGGCTGCCGGGAGAACAATCTTCAAAACATAGATGCGGCCATTCCACTGGGGATTCTGACGGTGGTCACAGGCGTCTCCGGCTCGGGCAAGTCCACCCTGATCTATGACACTCTCTACCGGGCGCTCATGAAGAAGATCTATAAATCAAGTACAGAGCCTGGGGAGCACGATGAGATTCTTTTCGACTCCGAGGTGGACAAGGTCATCGTCATCGACCAGAGTCCCATCGGCAGGACGCCTCGCTCCAATCCTGCCACCTACACCAAGATCTTCGATCCCATCCGGCAGGCCTATGCCGAGGCAAAAGAGGCAAAGGTGCGCGGCTACAAGGCCGGGCGCTTCTCCTTCAACGTGCGGGGAGGCCGCTGTGAGGCGTGCCAGGGAGACGGGCTGATCAAGATCGAGATGAACTTTCTGCCCGATGTCTACATCGAATGCGAGGAGTGCAAGGGCACCAGATACAACCGGGAGACGCTGGAGGTCAAGTACAAGGGCAAGTCCATTGCCGAGGTGTTGGATATGACCGTGGAGGAGGCTCGAGAGCACTTCCAGAACATCCCGGCCATAAAGAGCAAGCTGGACACTCTTTTGGGCGTGGGCCTGGGCTACATCAAGCTGGGCCAGAGCTCGACCACGCTCTCGGGCGGCGAGGCGCAGAGGATCAAGCTCACCCGTGAGCTGGCTAAGAGGGGCACAGGAAAAACCATTTACCTGCTGGACGAGCCTACCACCGGGCTGCACTTTGAGGATGTCAAGAAGCTTATCTCCGTCCTGGACGACCTGGTGGCCAAGGGCAATACCGTGGTGGTCATCGAGCACAACCTGGATGTCATCAAGTGCGCCGACTACATCATCGATCTGGGGCCTGAGGGCGGCAGTGCCGGCGGGCGGATTGTGGCTGCGGGCACGCCGGAGGAGGTTGCTCTCGTGGAAGAGAGCCACACGGGCCGGTACTTGAGATCGAGGGTCGGTGGCAGTGGGCCGGGAGCGAAAGCAGCGGGAAAAAAGGGCGCAAAAGCGGCAGGGAAAGAAAAGTAGGTGAATCAGACCATAGCTTTGCTCACAATCAACAGATCAGGATGTAAAGATGACCCGAATAATCGCTTTATCAGATACTCATCTAGAGAATGAGAGGCTTCCTCCCGCGGTGGCCGCGCTTGCTAGCAAAGCGGATATCATCCTTCACGCCGGCGATTTTGTCTCCGTGCAGTGCTACGAAGCCCTGGCGGCCCTGGGCCGGCTGGAGGCGGTGCATGGAAACTCGGACTGCCCAGCGCTAAAGAAGCTTCTCCCGGAGAGAAAGGTGATCGAGGTAGAAGATGTCAGAATCGGCCTGGTGCACATGGCTTCGCACGGCTCCGATCTGGTGGGTGCGGAGATGATGGCCCGGGAGATGGATGTGCGGGTTTTGGTATTCGGTCATATTCACCGGCCTCTCATCGAGAAGGGCAATCGTCTGCTCATCTGCCCGGGCAGCACCACGCTTCCCCGAATGTCGGCGCCTTCTGTAGCCGAGCTGGAGATCGTGGACGGCAATGTGCTGGGCAATATCATTCCTGTGGGCAGCCCAGCCTGCAATTATCTCAAGTTCGCCGGGGAACTGGCGAAAGAAGCGGAAGTATTAAAAAAATAAAATAGTTCCAATTTATTCTACTACGGGCCAGAAATCTGTGGCGTTGACCACGAACCAGACATCGCTGACATTCTGGCCGAGGACATCTCCCGGCTTTGTATCTTTGTAGTAGTAGTAAAGAGGCCATCCTCTGTAGGCGGTCTGCGCTTCTCCGTCCGTTCTCATGGCATCTGTGAATTCCGTGGCGTTCAGGCTCTCCGGCACAGTGATGTTTTCTGCATAAAACAGAGGCCAGGCATTCATGCATTCGCCGTAGCAGGTGCTTTCGCCGTTTCCGGGAGCATCTTTGGCGAAGTAGTAGAGGGAGAATCCCGTCTCGTTAACCAGATAGGTGCCCAAAGTATCGTTGGTGGCCACATTAACTGTGTACTCACCCATATCTTCAGCGGCAATGGCCATACCTGCCACCAGGGAAAAGGCCAGCAGCAAAAAGCTGAGTTTGCATTCAAAAGACAATAAATCACCCCAAATCCATTCATCCTGCAAATCTTTAAAGGTTTCGATATCTTTACAATTATTAGTTACAAATATTCGTATTGCTGGTACGGATTATTAATTGAATTCGCTTTCAGGATCGGACCGACCGAAGAGAGCGCCGGCTCAACATTGCAGCCAGCCCCCCCAGAATCGTGAGGCCAAGACCGATAGCCATAACCTGCGTGGTGAGTTGGGCAAGCATGAATGCATTAAAGAATATTCCCAGGACTGGAAGCAAAGGGAGCCTGCCCCAGCAAAGAGGCACCCGGAAAGGACGGCATGCCTCTGTTTTTCGGTATCGCAGAACAATTAGAACGGCATTGATCACCATGAAAGTGACAAATACCGTGAAGTTGTTGACATTGGCCACAAAGGCGATATCCTCTAAAAATACGAATGCTGCGGCAAGGATCATGGAAAGAAGAGAGGCCGCCCAGGGAGTTTGGGTCCGGGGATAGACCTTGGCCAGAATTTGGGGCAGGGATCCGGATTGTGCCATGCCGAAGATGATCCTGGATGAAGCCAGGAGCATGAGCAGCACGGTGTTGGCTGTGGCGAATAGAGCCATAATCGAGATTATGGTGGAAGCATTCGCTCCTAAGGCGGAATAAGCAATATCGGCAAAAGGCGCAGACGATTGGCTCAGCTTCTCCCAGCCAAGAACGCTCGCTGCAGAGAGTGCCACCATGATATAGAGGACAATGCTCGCCGATATGGCCAGCATCAAGCCTCTGGGGATGTTTTTTTCCGGATCTTTTGCCTCCTCTGAGAGTTTGACTATCTCCTCAAAGCCGAGGAAGGCGAAGAATATCAGGGCGGACGCCTGGAATATGCCGGAAATACCAAGAGGCGACATCTCCAGCAGGTCGACTCTGCCCAGATATGGAATTCCCAATAGTATTACGAATAGCAGTCCTGAGACCTCTACGGTCGTGAGGACTACAGCTACCCGAGCCGACTGCTTGATGCCTAAAGAGACGATGGCGGAAAGAAAGGCAAGCAAGATAAGTGCCGAAGGCAATAAAGAAGCTCCTGTAAGCGCTTGAAAGTAACCGGCAAAACCCAGGGCGACTGTGGCCGCACCGATCACGCCGCTGAAGATGATCAGCCAGCCGATAATAAATGCAGGAAAACGTCCGAAGGCCTGTGATGTATATTCGTATTCTGCGCTGGCCTTGGGAAACATGGAAGCAAGCTCGGCATAGGACAGTCCGGTTAAGACAGCCACAATCGCCGATAGAGCGAAGGATATCCAGATGGCATTTCCTGCCAGGCCCGCCGCCTCGCCTATGAGCGCATAAATGCCGGCCCCGAGGATGATGCCTATGCCCGATATGGTGACCTCAAAGAGCCCTAACGTGCGCCGAAGCCGGATCTTTCTTTCCACAAATAATGTCGAACTGTATTCTATTTAGGGTTTTGTAAGCTGCAAAAAAGTGAAAATTATATAATATTATGTCGAAGGATATATCTCTTAAGACAACTGAAATAATGATGGTTTGGAGCTGACACATTCATGCAAGGCATTAAGACCAAGTTTCCCCATCTGCCGGAAAAGATCTCAGGACTGCGAGAGCTGGCCTACAACCTCTGGTGGAGCTGGCACCCCGAGGGCCGGGGGCTCTTCAATCTCCTCAATCGCCAGGGATGGTATCTGAGCAACCACAACCCTGTAAAGATGATCAACCGCATGGACGGAAAAGCACTGGAGGAGGCCTCCTCCAATCCCAATTTCATGAGGCACTACCACTCGGTTATGGCCCGGTTTGAGAGCTACATGAATCCGTCCAGTGGCTGGTTTTGTGACAGCGTGGCAGAATCAGAAAAACGCAAAATTGCCTACTTCTCGGCGGAGTACGGCCTGCATCATGCTCTGCCTTTTTACGCAGGCGGCCTGGGCTTTTTAGCAGGAGACTATCTCAAGGAGTGCAGCGACCTTGGCCTGCCTCTCGTGGCTGTGGGGTTCATGTATCCTCAGGGCTACCTGCGCCAGATGATCTCGCCTGATGGCTGGCAGGTGGGCACCTGCGAAATAATGGACCGGGAGAATGCACCCATTAGAAAAATGGTGGATACCAATGGCGATCCTATCACGATAAAGGTTCCTGTCATGGATCCGCCAATTTATTTGGAGGTCTGGACGGTTCAGGTGGGAAAGACCAGCCTTTATTTGATCGATACCTCCAGCGAGGTCAATGAGCCATGGAATCGCATTATATCCGACCGGCTTTATACCGGTGATCTTGAGCAGCGCCTGCGCCAGGAGATAGTCCTCGGCATTGGAGGTGTGTGCATCCTGCGCCATTTTGGAGTGGACTATTCCGTTCTTCATTGCAACGAGGGCCATCCTGCGTTCGCAATCCTTGAGAGGATACGGGAGAAGGTAGAAGGAGGAGCAAGCTACCGGGATGCCTTCGAGCAGGTCAAGAACACCACCGTCTTCACCACGCACACGCCCGTGCCCGCAGGCCATGATGTCTTTTCTTACCAGCTCATGGACAAGTACTTCGGCTCTTATCTTCCAACGCTTGATGTCTCTCGGGATGAGCTCTTCCGTCTGGGTATGAATCCAGCTAACCCGGAGGGCTTCAACATGACTGCATTTGCCTTACGCTGCAGTGCTTTCCGAAACGCGGTTAGCAAGAAGCATGGAGAGGTCAGCCGAAAGATGTGGCAGCAGCTCTGGCCGGAGCTCGCTATCGACAAGGTTCCAATTGAGCACATTACCAATGGGGTGCATGTGCCCTCCTGGATTGACCGGCGCCTGGGTGATGTGATCTTCAACCGCTACCTGGGCCGGACCTGGCTGGAGGAGCACGATCTGCCTGCTATCTGGGAGCTGATCTGCGAGATACCGGACAGCGTTCTCTGGGAGCACCATCGCTATATGAAAGATATGGCGATTGCCAAGATAAGAGAACGGGCACGCAATAAGTGGCGCAAATCCGGATCGGATCCCAACAACGTCATGGCCTCCGGCGTGCTGCTTGATTCGGCTGCTCTCACTTTAGGCTTTGCCAGGCGCTTTGCTTCCTATAAGCGGCCTACGCTCCTCTTGCATGATTTGGCCAGGCTGGCTAAGATCGTGAGCGATCCCTGGAGGCCGGTGCAGATCATCTTTGCCGGCAAAGCCCACCAGGACGACCAGCAGAGCAAGCAGCTCTTGCAGCAGGTCTTCAATGCTGCCAGGGACCAGGCCTTCGGAGGGCGCATCGCCTTTGTGGAGGACTACGATGAGCTCCTGGCGCAGTATCTGGTGCATGGCGTTGATGTCTGGGTGAACAATCCCCTGCCGCCCATGGAAGCCAGCGGAACGAGCGGCATGAAGGCTACCTTGAACGGAGTGCCGCAACTTTCCGTGCTGGACGGCTGGTGGATTGAGGGCTATAACGGCAAGAACGGCTGGGCAGTACAGGGTGCGGAAGGGCCGGACAGAGACGCGCGCGATGCAGCGGCCATCTACGATCTGCTGGAGAAGGATATTGTGCCTCTCTTCTATAATGTGGGCGAGGATGGTGTCTCGCACGGCTGGATGGCTGTCATGAAGGAGGCCATAAAGGTGACCGGACCCACTTTCAGCGCACGCAGGATGGCCAAGGAGTACACGGATAGGTTCTATCGCAAGGCACTGGAGGCGGCCATGAAGGCGGATCGCGGCGGGGAAAGAGGAAGCGCCAGGGGGGACATGTTCGGAGGGATCTAAGAAAAATTAATTTTTCCCTTTCCGAAGGGCTTATCTACTAACACGTCAACCCATAAATTTCAAAGATCATATTTCAAAGGTTATCACCATGATTTCTAAAGAGAAGATTCAGGAGATTTTGAAGGGATACGACAAGAACGATCTAACCATTGCTACCATCTGCTCTCACAGCAGCCTGCAAATTTTTCAGGGTGCACGCCAGGAGGGCTTCAAGACCATGGGCATTTGCATCGGTCAGCCGCCCCGGTTCTACGATGCCTTTCCATTAGCCAAGCCTGATAAGTTCTTCTCAGTAGATAGCTATAAGGCGCTCCTGGATTATGCAGCCGATCTCGTAGCTGAGAACGTAATCATAATTCCGCACGGCTCCCTGGTTGAGTATTTGGGGATCGAGAAGTTTGAGTCGCTGGCTGTTCCTACCTTCGGAAACCGTCGCGTTTTAGCCTGGGAGAGCGACCGGGAGATGGAGCGGGAATGGCTTCTCAAGGCCGGAGTCAACGTTCCCATGCGATTTGAAAAGGCGGACGATATCGACCGGCCGGTCATTGTAAAATATCACGGTGCCAAAGGCGGGCGGGGATTTTTTATTGCCAAGACCAAAGAAGAACTGCAATCGAAGATGAAAATGGAGGAGAAGTACACCATCCAGGAGTTTATCTTAGGCACCAGATATTACATTCATTTCTTCTATTCGCCCATAAAACAGGATGGGTACCAACTTAGCAAGGGCTCTTTGCAGATGCTGGGCATCGATCGACGCGTGGAGTCCAATGCCGACGAGATCTTTCGCATCGGAAGCATGAAAGAGCTGGCTGAGGCTGGCATCTATCCCAGCTTTGTGGTTACCGGCAACCTGCCCTTGGTGCTGCGCGAGTCGCTTCTTCCCCGTGCCTTTGAGCTGGGCGAGAGGGTCGTGGAAACCAGCCTGGACCTCTTCGGCGGGATGGTTGGCGCCTTCAGCCTGGAGACTATAGTCACTGACGAGCTGGAGTTCAAGATCTTCGAGATCTCTGCCAGAATAGTCGCGGGCACCAATCTCTACGTGAGCGGATCGCCCTACTCGGATCTCATAGAGCCGGGCCTCTCCAATGGCCGGCGCATTGCCCAGGAGATCAAGCTGGCCAATGAGATGGACAAGCTGCATGAGATCATAACGTGAGCAATTTTAAGGTCCCAAAAGAAAAAAAGGGGAAAGGGAATAAGAAAGGCTTATCTTGGAGAGGTCTCTAGAGGTGCCAGTATGTCAGGCCTTATTAAGACCTTCCAAGAGGCCACGCTGCTACAGTGCGGCTTTTTAGAGAAGCTACTGGATTTGGATATGGCAAAAGTTGCTGCCTTTTCCGACTCCATGGCGGAGTTTCTGAGACCGTCGCCGGAAAACAAGTTCGTCTATGGCCTTGCCGCTGGCCGGTCCGCTCTTGCTCTTTACAGCTTCTTGCAGCTTATCCAAAATCACTTCGATAACGTATTTCCTTTCACCCTGGAAGATCCGGTGCAGAGGCACTACCGCAAGGGCAAGAACCTCGGCATTGCCATCTCCGGCTCAGGAGAAACACTGGCTGTAAATAAATACATAGATGATATTATCACTTTGGGCGGCGAGATCAAGCTGATAACTGCCAATGAGAATGGAACTGCTTATAAGATGGTTAGCGAGTATGAACGGGGCTCGGTTCTGGTGTTCACGGCCAGGACAAAACAATCCACAGATAAAGATACGAGGTCACGGCTTTCTCCCATGGGCACGGAGTTTGAGTTGCAGGTACTGGCCTTTTTAAATGCCCTCTTCGCAGATGTCCAGTCCCGGCTGAAGGGAGTCTGCGATCCTGGCTGTCCTGAATATCGTTCCACAATAATAGACTTTGAGGAGAATGCTCGCCTTATCGCCAAAATGGATCCTGATCATCTGGAGCACTGGTTTGGCAGGCTGCTGCCCCGCAGCGGCAGATACATCATCGGGGGCGTGGGAAGATCCGGCCTGGTGGCCCGTGCTTTTGAGATGAGGTTCACTCATCTGAATAAGATCAGCTACTGGGAGAGAGATTTCAATACGCCCAGCTTTCAGATCGGAGACGTTTACATTCCCATAACCGGAATTGGCAACACCTATGAGGCATTGGAGGGAACAGTCACGGCTCTCAGTAAAAACGCTGATGTGATGCCGATTACGGCCAATCCATCATCGCGACAGGTCCTGATTCTTAAGAAGCATGGGCGGGAGAAAGATATTGCCGTGATACCTGTAAAGCCGGAGTACAGGGAGCTCTTCAGCGGGGACACCAGCTCCACCACCTGGCTGATGTCCGATTACACTAAATTCCGCTATCCCATATTCGAGATCAATGCCTCCGTTTTTACCAACAGCGTGGTGGCAGTGGGCGCGGAGTTCCTGGGCATCGTGGAAGCGGGCATGAGAAGGATGCACGTTTAAGCTATCTTGAAATTGGAATAGAAAAATGGTGGATGATTCCGGGCGCAAATTGGCGGCAAAGCCCGGTTCATCCATCAACATGGCTTTAATCAGGCCTGGCTGTACTAGCCGCTAATTTTGGCTCGAAACGCCTTATGATGTTTTATGAATTTTTCATACGCAGTATGATCTGAATAATTATGAACAATTCTCAAACATAACTAAGTAAAAGGCAGTTAAAGAGATTATCAGGTGATTGGCAAATGAAAGCTAGAAACTGGACCACATGGGAGACGTACTTGCCCTCGGCAAAGGTGCAGACGAGGACCGGGGCCGCCGCGCTCTGCCTGAAGCCCTGGGATCAGATCCTGCTCGAAGAGGGCATAGAAGAGAGAATGGCCAGCACAGAGCCGCTCTGGAGGACGTGGGAGAGGTATCTGCCGGTAGAAGGGGATGCAGCGGCGCATTTGCTCTCCGGGGAAGTAGCAGAGAGGCCAGAGAAGGTACACGTTTGAAGGCAATTCGAAAACATTTTTTGATCTATCTTGGCCTGCCTCCTCGATATCAAGAACTTTTTTTGTGTTTCTATCATTTTTTCCATTGATCTCTTTCCATCGATAAGCGTCTTCTTGCAGGCAAATTTAAATTCTAGGGGACTATTCTCTTCAATTAGCATGCAAGTGATCTTTCTTGGCACCAACGGCTGGTACGACAGCAATACCGGCAACACCATCTGCACTCTCATCAACTCTGAGAAGTACCACATCATCCTCGACGCCGGAAACGGCATATATAAAGCCGACCGCTACATCAAGGACGACCTGCCCGTCTACCTCTTTCTCAGCCACTTCCACCTGGACCACATCGAGGGGCTGCACGTCCTCAATAAGTTCCGCTTCCCCAGCCTCACCATCTTCGGCCAGAAAGGAACGAAGCAGTTTCTCAATACTATTATCAACGAGCCTTTCACCGTCCCACTGGACAAGCTGCCCTACCCGGTGGCCGTCCGAGAGCTGTCGCCGGGGCCCTACAAGCTGCCCTTCGCTCTGGACTGCCGTTTTCTGGTGCACGCCTCACCCTGCATGGGCTATCGCTTCGATCTGGACGGCAAGATCATCACCTACTGCCCGGACACCGGCGCGTGCGAGAATGCCGTGCTCCTGTCTGCGGATGCCGACCTGCTCATTGCGGAATGCGCCTACCTGCCTGGCGAACAGAACCCGCAGTGGCCCCACCTCAATCCCCAGGACGCAGCCGACATCGCCCGGCGGGCCAGGGCCGGGAGGCTGGCTCTCACCCACTTCGATGCGGGAAGGTACACCAGCCTGCAGATGCGGCGAGAGGCGGTGGCGACAGTAGGGGATTTCCCGGGAATTATTGTGGGAGAGGATGAGCTGGTGCTTCAGCTTTAGGTTAGGTGGGTGAGAATGAAAGATGGGGCTCTTTGCAATGTAGTGGAAAGCAGTGGTTGTGTTGTCTCTGTGTCTCTGCGCCTCTGTGGTTTTGTTGGAGACGCCAGTGATATTTCCTGCCGGACTTTCCTCTGAAAGCGCGAAAGGCAAATGTGAAGCTGCTTTTCGGCTCACAAAGCTTATGGACTTGGAAATACGATAGGGCTATCCATGAAATCAAAGAACATAATTTGCGTGCTATTCATATCTCTGGTGCTGGCATCTTGTGCCGGCTGCCTGGCAAAGGATCCGGCTGGAGCATCGACTGCAAATCCGGTTGTGCCAGAGGAGAATCTGCCGGAGGGCTTCAAGCTGCTGGCATCTCTGCCCGAGATGGACAGCAATGTGAATATGACCGATTACATCGAGGATTTCTTTGGATCTGAGGATATTGGCCCGGCCAATGCAACGGTTGGCATATACCAGTGGGGCGAGCCCGGCGAGGCCTACGATGCCAAGATCACTCTGATCCAGCTTTCCGATGAGGAGCACGCTAAGGCTGCCGTCTCCAACTTCAAATCACAGTATAACGATCAGCTGGCCAGGAACCTGCCCATATTCAGCAATGCCACAGTTAATGACCATGAGGCTTTGCAGATAAAGGACATTCGAGGGGATAACAGCATCAGGTATCTCTACCTCTGGAACACGGCAAGCATTGTGGCTCTTGTTGAGGGCAACGCCGACAGAAACCAGAGCCTGGAGCTGGCCATTGCTACGGGTCTCTGAGCTTTAAGCTTCATTTTTTTAAGGTTGTTTGCTTACTATCAGATCCGATTATCAGGTTAGCAGAGTTTCGCGCATTTTTCCGGATGCTTTCGCTCTGGCAGCGTATCCAATAGCCGGGGTTCTTTTGCAGACCATTTTATATATTATTTATTATCATAAATTTATAATTTTAATATGCTATGCGAGGGCACTGATAGAAAAATATAAGATGCAACAATACATAACCGAAAACAATGATGAAACGGATGACTATGACTGAGTTGATCGTTCTATGGAGGATCTGTATCAAATCTCGCGGGCTGGGTCCAGCAAGGATCATAAAACACATCTGGAGAGAGTCTTATCCATAGTTCCGTTTCCTTACTATTTGGCCTGGGCGATTTTTGGTTGTGCATCTTCCCTAATATCTTTCACTATGTTTCTGATTTTTGAGAGATCGTATGCCTTTATCTGGGTCTTTTTGGTGCTTTCTGTTTTGACAACATGGCAGAGCATTGGTGTTGTCTGGGCACACAAGAAAATGAGATTATTCATGAATACCTTTATCCATCTTGTTGAATGGCCTGAGGAAAAAATTAAAAGGAGGTATGAAGAGAAGACTGAGATCATATTTGACGATAAAAAAATGGTGGCATCGGGCGTTTTCGCTGTTATTTTAGCTCATTTGCTGGGTGTGGATTATTTCGGATTCTCCTTTCAGGAAATTCCCTACATTATCTTCAAATTGATATATTATTCTGCGATTTATACTCTTGGAGTTGGTTTATATATCCTGATTATGACTGCTTTTGCGGTGCATAAAATTGGAGATCTTCCTCTCAAGGTTAATGTCCTATTTTCCCATGATATGCAGGCCATAGGGATATTGTACTCAAAATTTACCATTTATGCTGCAAGTATTTATATAATCTGGGTGCTTTTTCAAATGTTGATTCCTCTGCAATTATCACCTCTGGAAAGGACTCTATTATTTGCAGCTTTCGCAGTGTTATTATGCGCATACTTCATCCTTCCCCAATACAGCATACACCAGATGATGGTAAAAACAAAGCAGAACCGGATAGATGCATTTTCATCGCATTTAAGTGCTTTAGCCAATGAAACATTCAAAAATCCGACGGATGAGAATGTCTCCTCATTAAGTGATTTTCTGGACATTCAACACCAGTTAGATAAAATGAGCGAATGGCCGTTCAGTTTTTATGAAATATCGCACATCGTATTGATTACTGTTATACCGTTGATTGTGTTGACTTTAGAAGTGATATATGGTGTAATAAATGAGCCCGCATAAGACGCACCTGGAGAGAGCTATATCAATATTATCGCTTCCTTACTACTGGGCAGGGATAGTTGTCGGTGCGTTATTTTTCTTGATTTCAATTATCATCATGGCATATTTAGAAAAATCATTTGCGAACATCATATCCTACTTTATTGTTTCAACCTTGATCGCCCAGCAGATTATAATTGTCACCTGGGCTCATGAAAAAATAAAAAAATTGAAAGATGTTTTTGTTGATATAGCGGAATTGCCCCCAGAATATGTCGCAAAATGGTATGATGGCCAGGAGTCAGATATATTTAATGATAAAAAAATGTTTCTGACTGGCATTTTCATAACTGCAATTGCCATTGCGCTAGGTTTAGACCAGTTGGGCCTCGCTTCTCAACCATATTACACCTACGCATTTTTAAAAATATATTATTATTTTGCACACTATATCATGGGGGCCGGTTTATATGTATGGATTGCCACGGCATCGATGGTTTATAAAATGGGTAAATTCCCCCTGCGAATCGATGTTTTGCTTTCTAAGAATATTCGATTCAAGGGCGTGCTGTATTCAAAATTTACTCTTTGTGCTGCCAGCGTTTATATTTCATGGGGACTCTTCCATCTATCAACTCCGCTCAAATTATCTACTTTGCCGGCCATACTCTGGTTTTCGAGCTTTGCGATATTATTATGCGCATACTTCATCCTGCCACAGTATAGCATTCATCAGATGATGATAAAAACAAAAAAAGAAAAATTATTGATTTTTTCAACTTATCTAAAGGATAAAGCAGAGGATGCCCTCTTAAATCCGACGCAAGAAAATGCCTCACGTCTAAAGAATATGCTAGAGGTTCAATGCCAGCTGGATAAGATGTGCGAGTGGCCTTTTGGTTCTTATGAGGTTTTGCACATTGTATTAATTATTATAATACCTCTAATCGTGGTAATACTTGAGATAATTTTTGGTGTCATAAAATAAATAACTTTATATATCTTGCAAACCACATTTCTCCCTGGTTACGACTGATCTTAAATCCAGTCAATGCTATCAGTTC
Organism: uncultured Methanotrichaceae archaeon; assembly: GCA_964467095.1. Lineage (GTDB taxonomy): Archaea > Halobacteriota > Methanosarcinia > Methanotrichales > Methanotrichaceae > Methanothrix. The sequence continues at coordinate 15,540 of CAYXSJ010000006.1, read as the reverse complement.
CAGATGAAATGGGCTTGGCCCGTTGGCCCTCTAATTTTTTTTGGCTTTTTTACTCCTCGCTGGAGGATAAATCTACTTCCTGCCAGTGCTTTCCGCGGATTGGAGCCTTCCTTAATGCCTCCTCGATCTCCGCATTTGCCAGTCCATCCAGCCAATCGTTAAGTTTCTTGCCTGGATTATGTCCGGTCCAATATGATTGAAGCCTGATGTGCAGGTCGCACATGTGATTGAGGCTTATGCCACGTTGGCAGATAGGGCCGCGGCATGGTCCGTGGCCCTTGAGGTCGCACTCTAAGGATTTCATTTCAATCATCCTGGATGTTATAGCGAGCTTATCTAGCTTTCCAGATTGAAGGACTCAGCCAATACATCCAGGTTCACCTTGCCGCTAACAAAAGTGCGCCTTGACTTTAATTCGTTCATGACAACCTTGGCCGGGGCAAAGACGTTGTGATCCACCTTGAAGAAGTCAAAGCCTGCCGCCTTGAAGGTCTTGTAGAAGGGTGCTCCCCAATCACGAGATGCCTGGGACGGCATGCCTTTCAGATATTGCTGCAGCTCCTCCAGACTCTCGTATTTCAGTGTGTAGTAAGTCTCCCCTCCGTAAATTATGGCGTCGTTAGAGGAGCCCATGCACATGGTCGCGTCGCCGGTGATGGGCGAGATGGGTGCCCTGCCCCAGCCGCTCTTGATAGTGTTGATGTCAAAGCCCATGGTGAAGAGCTTATGCAGCCCAGTCTCGACTACCCGGGCCGAGACCTGCACCAGTCCGGCCGTGCTGTCCGTAGGCGCAATGGCAATTCTCAGATCAGCCGGATCGATGCCGCACTTTTCTGCTATGAGGGCGGAGACCTTCTCGTCAGGCAGCCGGTTTGACTCCAGGACAATGACAGCCACATCCGAGAACTCCTCAAACCCTATCTTCTCGTAAAGCTCGCTGGTCTTTCTGGCCAGCACGCGCGCGGGACCGCTGCCCATGGCGAAGTATTTGTCTGCCTTGATCTGCCACATGGCGCACTGAGAGGCCATGCAGGAGACGGCCGGATGATCTGTAGCCACGTGAATGCCCGGCAATAAAATGCCTTTGATATCGAATGGCGTAAGCTGGATTTCTGCCAGATCTGCCGTGCAAAGGCGAGATAGGTAGATGCCTGCACCATAGCCACCATGGGCCTTCACGCCAGCATCAGCTACAACAGTTCCGTTATCGAGTTCGTGGACCTCGATCTGCAGCTCATCTGCATAATCGAGCATCTCCTCGAAGACCTCAAAACCCATTTCATTGATTCCCATCAAGCCGGATCACCTTTCCTCATTGAGAATGCAATCGGCCATAAAAGTCTATCGACAAGAAAAAGATTTGATCGAGTGCTGTCCTGATCGGCGTCCCGAACAGCAGCCCTTTCTCGCGGATGCGGCCCCTATAGGGCATGATCCCAGTGCTTTTATCTCCTGCCAAATAACAGAAGATGCCGGATGAGTTCAAGAGCACATTGCCTCAATTGGCTGTAGACTCAATTATTTATAGCAGAGAGGCAATTTGTCTGGCATATTCTGGGGACGAATTCGAGGTGGAAACGTGATAAAGTCGGCAGAAAGATTTTTCATATCGGCGGTGTTCATTGCAGTAATGCTTTTAATCAATGGTTCTTGCCTTGCCGCATCTCCTTATAAAGGGACAGACGGACAGAATCGCAGTGAGATTACCACCTCATGGGATCTATCGGTTTTATTTAAGGATCGGGAGGCTGCAACTGCTGAATTTGAACGGCTGAAGGTGCAGTCGCTGGAGATAAATGCGACATTTCGCCCACGTTTCGAGAACCTCACTGGAACGGCTTTGCTGGAATATATTGAGAAGAATAAGAACTTCAGCCGGAATTTAAGCGTCGTTATGGCATATGCTTATGCCGAAAATAGCCTGAATGTCAATGACAAGTTCTTCGAGAAATTCATCTCCGATGTGCAAAACCTGTCCACGGAGCACTACAAGGCCACATCGTTTGCTGAAGTATTGCTGAAGTCGCTTCCTCCCGCAGAATGGGACAGGCTATTTTCAGAGCAGCCGGGCCTGGAAAAGTACAGAGCATACCTCGAGAATGGATACCAGCGCTACAGAGATCACCGGCCAAGGAATGAGTCGCATGCCACCTTTTTGGCCGACATCTCCAACCAGCTTATGAAGATCAATACCGAAGCGGAAAAGAGGGTAACCAATAATGTTACAGTAGCTGGAAACATTACTCTGGAGAATGGAAAAGAGCTGGCCATAAACTCTCAGACCTATTCGGAGCTTCTCTCTACGGACACCAACAGAAACAATAGAAAGATGGGCTTTGATAAACGTTTCTACCATCTCATTAACGAGTCGGATAAGATGTGCGAGATCTACTGCAACAAATCAAGATTGGACGACCAGATCGCTCGAGAGCTGAATTACTCCGACTCTTACGACGCCAAGATGTTCGAGACCTATCTCACTAATGAGCAGGTAGAGACAATGAACCAGGTCTTCAAGGAGCGCAAGGGAGATTTCGATGGCTATTATGAGTTTAGGAGGGCAAGGATGGGTCTGGAGCGTCTTAAGCCATACGACCTCACGCTTCAACTGCTAAAGAATCCGGACAAGAAGTACGGTTATGAGGATACTCTATCCAATATATCCGCTTCTTATGCAGCAATGGACCCGGCCTTCCAGGATATCTTCACAAAGACAACGACCAGCGGTTCAATTGATGTCTACCCCAACCCTGATGGAGGAAAGCAGCCGGGTGGCTACTGCCAGGATATGTGTGCCCTTCGCCGTCCCGCGTTGATATTCATGAACTTTAAGGGTTTGATGAACGACCAGAAAACTCTCACTCATGAGATGGGTCATGCCATCAACTTCTACCTGATGGGCAATAATGTGGATTATCTTTACTGTGCAGGCACCGAGTACGAGATGGAGATCCCCTCAACTTTCAATGAGGAACTCTTTGTGGACTATGCCCTGAAGAACTACGATCAGGATACGGCCCTGGCAATTCTGGCCGAAACCGTCAGTGGTTATGAGAACTACTTCACCTTCCAGCCCATGATCACCGAGTTTGAGAACAAGGCACACGAGCTTTGCCGCCAAAAAGAAAATGTAAGCGGCAGCGAGCTCAACACGCTCTGGACCAACTTATCCAAGGAGTACAGAAGCAGTTTGGTGGATTATTATCCGGAAGACGGTGCTCAGTGGACCTATATCAGCCACATCTATCTCACCAACAATTACTACACTTTCAGCTATGCCCTGTCCAAGGCCGTGACTTTATCTTTATTCAAGATGTATAAAGAAAATCCGGAAAAGTTCAATGAGAATTACATCGCCTATCTCTCAACTGGCAGCACCATGACCCCACCTGAGAAGCTAAAGAAATATTTCGGCATTGAGATAGACAGGAAGCTGTTCGAGGATGCCATGGATATTGTGCAGATGAGGGTGCTCCAATTGCAGGAGCTGGAGGAGAAGAGACTGGCAAGTTCCGCCTGAATTCAGGCGGATCTGCATTTTTATCTCTGTCGCTTTTTCCTTAGAAAATTTTTGGCTTGAAGCTATGCCTGATTGATCGAAACCTGCAATCTATTGAACATCATGCGAATTCTCCAATTCTCCCGAAGCCGTTCGGATACATATATATCGATCCATGTACATATGAGGTCTTAAAATGGCAATGCTAATTGGATTAATGGTGACGGCAGTTGGAGTCGCTTTGCTAAGCAAGATGTTGAAGGGTAGCATCTGGCCACCGACGAACTCAACGAAAGGGGGTCGCAAGTCCGAGGGTCAGGTCATTGAAATCGACGAGTACGAAATCGTAGATGAAATTCAAAATCCGGCATCTGACGGCTATAAAGTGAAGATCCATGATGGCTAGTACAGCCAGCCCTAATTAAAGCCATGATTGTGAGAGGATATGTGCCTTTGTGAACGGCTGATCGTTCTTCGCGGCTTTTCGTGAGATTCAACCGGGTCCGGTTTCATGTGAAGGCAGCAAGCAGCGAAGTCAAAACATTGGTTTATTTCGGCCTCGCTGTACTTAGCCCAACCAAATGGTCAAATTTTCTCCATCATTTTCAAATTCAGAGAATCCTCCAAAGGCTGTGCTGGAGATGATTTACTTTTTCGCCGTATTCTTGTCACTCATCACGCACATCGGCCCCCGGAGATAGACATACCAGTAGAGCGCTGCCACGAAGAGGGCGGCTCCCACGATGTTGCCGAGGGTGACGGGAATGAGATTTGTCACAAAGAAGTTGTACCACCCATTGCTGCCGGCCAGGTTTGCCGTAGCTATGTTCGCTGTGGCCAGCTTGGCGGCTATTGCCGGATTGTTGGCGGCAAAGATGCCCAGGGGAATGAAGAACATATTGGCCACACTGTGCTCAAAGCCGATGGTGACGAAGGCCATGATGGGAAACCAGCAGGCAAAGATCTTGCTGATGACGTCTTCCGAGCTTATGGCCAGCCAGACGGCCAGGCAGACCAGCCAGTTGCAGCCTATTCCCCGCAGGAAAGCAGTGGAAAAGTCCAGGCCGCACTTGGTATTGGCTACAGTTGCCGCCCATCCCGCCCAGGGGAGGTTATCGAAAAACCCACACAGATAGGCCAGGAAGAAGGCCACGAAGATCGATCCCAGAAAGTTTCCGACATAAACAAGCGACCAGTTTTTCATCAGGCCCTTGATGCTGGCCTCACCATTTAGCACGCTGACGGGCGCGAACATGCAGTTTCCCGTAAATAGCTCCGAGCCGGCGATTACTACCAGCATCAGGCCCACAGGAAATACCGCTCCTGCAGCGAACTTGACAAGGCCGGCAGGAAGAGCGATCTTCCAGATGGCTCCATCCGGGGCGGTGATGGTGCCGTTCGATAGGCCACCGGCCACAATCTCGCTTAAAAGGGCTCCAAAGGCGATATAGGCTCCAGCCAAAAAGCCCAGCACCAGTAGCTTTTGCATTGTCATATTGCATTTCGTGCATCCGGCAGCAATGACTGCCTTGGCAATATCAGCGGGGACTTTGAATGCCATGTTCTCCCTCCACAACGGAATGGCAAGTGCCTACCTGTAGATGGCGTAAAAGGCTTGCGGTTGTGGAAGTGTATGAAAAATTATGAAGAATCAGGGCTTGAATGCTAATACGATTCAGACCCCTGCCAGCTTACATTCGCTTTCTGGATGCTCCAGCTGGGCGATAAGCTTTCTCTTTGCCGGATTGAAGCTCTTCTTCTGCTTGCAGTCCATCAGCTTATGCCAGTTGTCTCTCTCCCAGATGTTGAAGGATTTGTCCTCTTCGGGAATGAGCTGGCGCAGCCTGAGAACCAGTCCATCCCAGTTAATGGAATGTCCGCTGAAATCCGGGCCGTCCACACAGGCGAACTTGGTCTTGCCGTCGACCTCCACCCGACAGGCTCCGCACATGCCAGTGCCGTCCACCATGATGGGTGTGAGGCTGACCGTCGTCTCCACACCTGCGGCTTTGGATGCTTCCGAGGAGACCTTCATCATGAAGGGACAGCCGTGGGCAAAGATTCTGTCTATCTTCTTTCCCGATGCCAGCTCCTGCTCGATGAAGTCATTGGCCCAGGCAGTTTTGCCGCAGCCTGTTACCACATGAACCTCATCGCTGTATTCCTTGAGCCTGTCCACCCAGAAGATGAAGCCCGGGCCGCGACCTTCCACAACAGTTATCACGTAATTGCCCTTTTCCTTGAGAGCTCTAACGAGCGGCAGGGTAGGTCCGACGCCAAAGCAGCCGCAGGCGCATATGACCCTGCCGAAGTTATCTATCTCGGTTGGCGTTCCCAGGGGTCCGGCGATGTTGGCAACACACTGCCCTTCTTTCAGAGTGGACAGCTTGGCGGTGCTGGTTCCCAGAACGTAGAAGACAATGTCCACGCTGCCCTCCTTTTCGTCCCAGCCGGCCAGGCCCATGGGTATCCTCTCCCCTTTCTCGTCCACCCTTATGATTACAAACTGACCCGGTCTGGCAGTGCTCGCAATCTTGGGAGCTAAAAACTTCATGTAGACGATATTGGGAACTAAAGTTTCATTCTTTAAGATCTCGTACATCTCTATTCTCCTCTTATCTTGCTGACCTTCACGGCACAGACCTTGAATTCCGGGATCTTGGCCACGGGGTCAAGGGCCGGATTGGTAAGGACGTTGGTGGGCGTCTCTGAGAAGTGGAATGTCATGAAGACCACACCTGCAGGCGACTTTTCCGTGGTCTTGGCTTTCGCCCTGACTTTTCCCCGGCGGGATGCGACCTCTATCAGCTCGCCATCTTCAATGCCCAATGTGATGGCATCTTGCGGATTGATCTCCACCAGCTCCTCGCTGCGGAGAACGTTGAGGTCGCCCACCTTTCGCGTCATGGTTCCTGTGTGATACTGGCAGAGAACTCTGCCCGTGGTGAGGATGAAGGGATACTCCTCATCGGGCAGCTCCATGGAAGGCCGGTAATCAACCACATTGAACTTGCCCCGGCCCCGCGTGAACTGGCCTTTATGCAGGTACTGGGTTCCGGGATGCTCCATGTTGGGGCAGGGCCACTGCAGTCCATTGCCATCCAGCCGCTCATAGCTTATGCCCCCGTAGCTGGGAGCGAGCTTGGCCACCTCGGACATGATCTCGGAGGGATCGCCATAGCAAAACTGGCCCCTCCAGCCCATGCGAGCCGCAAGAGCGTCCAGGATCATCCAGTCGGGCATGGACTCGCCTGCGGGGTCGAGAACCTTCCTGATCCTCTGCACCCGACGCTCCGTATTGGTAAAGGTGCCGTCCTTTTCCAGGCTGGTTGTTGCCGGCAGGACCACGTCTGCCAGTGCTGCCGTTTCGGATAGAAAGATGTCCTGCACCACCAGAAATTCCAGGGATTTCAAAGCCTCTACCACGTGGCTGCAGTCCGGATCGCTGACGGCCGGGTTTTCACCCATGATGTACATGGCCCGGATCTTGCCATCATAGGCGGCATTCATCATCTCAACCAGTGTGATGCCCGGCTTTTCCGGCAGAGCAGCTCCCCAGGCCTGCTCGAACTTCTTTAAAAGGTCTGGATTTGTCACCGCCTGGTATGCCGGGAGGAGGTTGGGAAGCGCTCCCATGTCGCAGGAGCCCTGCACATTGTTCTGGCCTCGCAGGGGGTTGATGCCGGCGGAGGGGCGGCCGAGGTTGCCCGTCATCAGGGCCAGATTGGCCAGGGAGAATATGTTATCCACGCCATGGGTGTGCTGAGTGATGCCCATGGAATAGATTATGGAGGAGGGATTGCCCTTAGCATAGAGCCGGGCAGCATCTCGTATGAGCCCGGACTTGACGCCTGTGATCCGGGAGGCGTCAGATGCAGACAGCTTCAGGAGGGATGCCTTGAATTCCTCAAAGCCTTCCGTTCTTTCGGATATGAAGTCCTCATCCATCAGCTTCTCTTCCTGGATTATGCGGCACATCTCCAGTACCAGAGGTACGTCCGTTCCCGGTGTCTGCCGCAGCCAGACGTCTGCGATCTTGCACAGGTCGATCCAGCGGGGATTGGCCACTATGATCTTGGCCCCCTTCCTCTTCGCCTCTTTTATCTTGAGGGCGATGACGGGATGCTGCTCACTGGTGTTCGAGCCGATGATGAAGATGCATCCTGCATCCGCGATCTCAGAAATGGAGTTGGTCATGGCACCGCTGCCGAAAGCCAGGGCCAGTGCGGATACGGTTGAGGCATGGCAAAGCCTTGCGCAGTGATCTACGTTGTTGGTCTGCATAACCAGCCGGGCGAACTTCTGGGCCAGATAGTTCTCCTCATTGCTGCACTTGGCAGATGAGAGGAAGGCAAAGCTGTCTCCCTTGTAGCCATTCAATTTTCCTGCCACCAGATCGAGGGCCTCATCCCAGGTCGACGGCACCAGCTTGTCGTTCTTTCTGATGAGCGGCACAGTCAAACGCTCCGGGCTCTCCACAAAGCTGAGGCCGAAGCGGCCCTTGACGCAGAGCTGGCCGTTGTTGGGCAGGCAGTCCCGTTTGCCTCTCACCCTCACCAGCCGGTTGTCCAGGATGCCCACCTCTATCTGGCAGCCTACACCGCAGTAGGGGCAGACGGTGCTGACGGTCCTCTCCGGCTTTTGCCATTTCTCAGATCGGGCGTAGAGGGCTCCCGTGGGGCAGATATCCACGCATGCGCCGCAGAACTTGCAGTCTGAGTCTTGCAGTGATTCGGGGCCTATCCAGTGCATGCGGTGAAAATCGGGATTGCTGGATAGCACGCCCTCGCCGCGCACCTCCTCACAGGCTCGCACGCAGCGGCTGCACATGATGCATAGGTTGTAATTGCGGTCAAAGAATGGTTCTCTTAAAACCGGCATATTCCTGAAAGCGATCTCGTATCGGATGTTTTCCAGTCCCACGAACCGTACGGCCTGCTGCAGCTCGCATTCTTCGTTTTTGGGGCAGTACTTGCAGCCCACCGTCACCGGGAACTTTCTCATGCACTCGCGCAGGTCGCTGCATTCATTTTTCCTATCGCAGAACAGGCAGCTGGTGGGATGGTTGGTGAGTGCCAAGAGCATCTCCAGGGTATGTCTTCTCATCTCCTGCAGCTCCTCTGTCTTGGTCTGCACCACCATTCCCTCTTCCGCCAGAGTATTGCAGGCGGTAGGATAGTAATCCAGGCCTTTTACAGAGACGATGCACAGCTTGCAGGAGCCGATGGGCTTGAGGTCTGGGTGGTCGCAAAGTGCTGGTACGTAAGAGCCCGCTTTGCGGGCCGCTTCGAGGATGGTAGATCCCTGGGGTACCACTACCTCTCGATCATCGATGGTCAGTCTAATCTCAAACATATTCCCAACCGCGCCGGTCAATCATGAGGATCAATTGTATTAGAAGGTTGCTCTGATAGGAAACTCTTAATTATATCGCACAAGGATGATCAGCCAGAAGAGATCTCAGCTCCAGAGGCGCGGTGTAGATAAGATGTCAAGCAAGATGAATTTAAACCGGGTGGAGATGCCCAAGCAATCTCCCGAGAAGAGAAAACGCAATTTTCAGGAGGTCGCCCTGGGTTACAGTCCAGAGCAGGCGGCAGAAGAGGCGGGCAGATGTCTTCAATGCAAGAAGCCCAAATGCATGGAAGGCTGTCCAGTAGGCGTGGAGATTCCCCGCTTCATTTGTGCCCTAAGAAATGCAGACATGCCAGAGGCCGTAAAGGCTCTCAAGAGAAAGAACAGCCTGCCTGGAATCTGCGGCCGGGTCTGTCCCCAGGAGGTGCAGTGCGAGAGCCGGTGCGTCCTGAGCAAGAAGGGAGCGCCCATCGCCATAGGCCGTCTGGAGCGCTATGTGGCCGATTGGGAGCTATGCCAGTCGCAAAGGCCTGAGTGCGAGACGGCACCGGCCACGGGAAAGAAGATCGCAGTGGTGGGCAGCGGCCCGGCTGGGCTGACTGTGGCTGCTGATATGGCCAAGTTCGGCCACAAAGTTACCATCTTCGAGGCGCTTCATGATGGCGGCGGCGTCCTGGTCTACGGCATTCCCGAGTTTCGCCTGCCCAAGGGTATCGTCCGATCGGAGATCGAGTACGTGAAATCCCTGGGAGTCGAACTTGAGCTTGATTCCGTGGTGGGCAGACAGGTTCAGGTGGAGGAGCTGCTCAAAGGAGGCTATGACGCCGTATTCCTGGGAATAGGCGCAGGCGCTCCACGGTTTCTCAACGTTCCCGGTGAGAACTTGAGCGGCGTTTACTCTGCCAACGAATACCTGACGCGAGTCAACCTGATGAAGGCTTACAGGTTCCCTGAATACGATACTCCCATCAAAAAGGGCAAGAAGGTGGCAGTGGTGGGCGGAGGAAACGTGGCTATGGATTCGGCCCGCTCCGCCATGCGCCTGGGTGCGGATGAGGTGCATGTCATCTACCGGCGCTCTCGCGAGGAGATGCCCGCCCGGCTGGAGGAGGTGGAGAACGCCATGGAAGAGGGCGTGATCTTCGACTTCCTCACCAACCCCACCCGGTTTTTGGGAGACGAAAGGGGCATGGTAAAAGGAATGGAGGTAGTGGAGATGGAGCTGGGAGAGCCTGATGCCTCCGGCAGAAGAAGCCCGCGAACCAAGAAGGGCTCGGAGCACATCGTGGATGTGGATACGGTGGTCATCGCCGTGGGCACGGTCCCCAATCCCCTCATCGCCTCCAGCACGCCGCAGCTTAAGACCACCAAATGGGGCACGCTCGTGGTGGACGAGCGGGGCAGAACGACCATGGAAGGGGTCTGGGCCGGAGGCGACATCACCAGCGGCGGAGCCACGGTGATCAGCGCCATGGGCGCGGGCAAGATCGCGTCGGAGGATATGGACGGATGGCTGAAAAAAGATGGGGCGTGGAGCAAAAGTTTGGATAAATCCATGGAAAAAATTATGGCAGTGAAGTCCTGAGGCTCAGGCCGCAGGAAATAACGAATTTTTTATTCTGCAAGCGTTCATAGCATACCTGCCTATCGGCTCTACTAGAGATCGTGGTCACCAAAGATCTGATGAAAGTGATTTCGCCAGCTTTACCGGCCTGATAATAGGAGCAATTCTAAAGCGGTACGAATCCGTACTCTTCGGCAACCTTCTGACCCTCTGCCCCAGTCATGAAATCTATGAAAGCCTGTGCTCCTGGCGTGGCATCGCCAAAGGTGTAGAAGTACAATTTACGAGCAAGCTCGTAGCTTCCGTCCTTGATGGTCTCGGCTGTAGGCTTGATGCCGTCCAGGGTGATCATACCAACTGCACCATCCTCTGCGTAGCTGAATCCCAGGTATCCTATAGCCTTATTGCTGCCGGTTAAGGCCGTCCTGATCTCAGCATTGCTGCCTGCGACGGTATTCACGCCGGGAGTCTCGGCCTTCTTATCGTCCATGATATCTTCATTGAAGGTGTCTCTGGTACCGGAGCCCTGTTCCCTGGCAACGACCAGTATTTCTGAATCTGGGCCGCCCAGATCTTTCCAGTTGGTGGTCTCTCCTGTGTAGATCTTCTTGACCTGATCCTTAGTGAGGGAGGTCACGCCAGCTTCATAGATCTGTTTGCTCACAGCAATAACTATGCCGTCATAGCCTACCAAGTTTTCCTTGAATTTGTCGCCGAACTGGCTGATCTCATCGACAGTAACCTCACGAGAGGCCATCCCTATCTCGGAGTTGCCTTCGGCAATATTCTTCATGCCCACTCCGGTGCCGCCTCCGGTTACAAGCACCTGATAATCGGACTGTTCGCCATTGAAGGTCTCCGCTCCGCCTTCCGCCAGAGGCAAGACCGTCGTCGATCCAGAGACACGAACAGTCTCCTTGGCCATGACCATGGTTGTGCAGATTGCGCCCACGATCAGGGCGATTATTATAGCACTAAATAGCTTTCTCAAACAATTCACCGGCGGTAGAAAAGTGAGAATGATATGTAAAGTTAACCAAAATATAACATATATCAACCTGCATCTACATTACTTGCCCTTAGAATATATAGAATATATACTTAAGGATCGCATTAATTTCATCTCCCATGCCTGATGGCGAATGCTATCCTCTGCAGCGCCGTGGCATTGGCCAGCACCACAGTTATGGCTATTACTATCATCAGCCACTCTTTATTGAAAAGCCCCAGGAACATTCCCATATAAAGCAGCATGAGCCTCTCAAATCGCTCCAAAAGCCCTCCCATCTTCTTCAGCTCTGCCTCGCCCTTTACTATGCCCCGGTGATCGGCATAAGCCCGCACAAAGGTGGTCATGAGCGATCCGAAGAATAGCAGCATAAACCAGACCTCAGTAGGCAGCCCGAGAAACTCGCCCCTGCCCAGGTAGAAGAGCAGCCCCATGTAGAGCATCAGTTCCACATACCTGTCCACTACTCCGTCGATGAAGGCTCCCTTCGCTGTAGCTTGATGGGTCACGCGGGCCACAGTCCCGTCCACGATGTCGAGAAAGGCGGACAGGGAGAAGAGCACCAGGCCCCAGGCTAACCGGCCGTCCATCAGGGCCGCCATCCCCGCCAGCGCCGGCACGAGGGAGAGCAGCGTCCAGGCATTGGGGGAGAGGCCCAGAGCGGCCAGCCCTCCTGCCAGCCTGTCCGTCTGCTCCGACTTGAATTTGGCTTTAAGCATAATCTATCATTCACGCCCACATGAAATAGCTAGGTGCCTCAAATTCTAAAGGCTGGATAGGAACGTCTCTATCCTGTCCAGGGCCTCAATCAGCTCCTCACGGGATGTGGCATAGCTGCAGCGCAGGAACCCTTCGCCGCTTGGCCCGAAGACGCTGCCCGGCACCACCGCTACCTTCTGCTCTTTAAGGAGCCGTTCCGCGAACTCCTCTGAAGAGAGATTCCAGGCTTTCACGGAGGGGAAGGCGTAAAAGGCGCCCTTTGGCTCGAAGCAGTCCAGTCCGATGCGATTTAAGCCGGAGACGAACATGCGCCGGCGCAGGTCATACTCATGCCTCATGTGCTGCATCTCTTCTTCACCCTTCTGCACGGCCTCCAGGCCCGCCACCTGGGCCATGGTAGGCGCACTGAGCATGGTGTACTGATGAATCTTGGTCATAGCCGCCACCAGTGCGGGATCGCCCAGCGCATAGCCGATGCGCCAGCCGGTCATGGCATGCGACTTGGATAGGCCGCTCAGGATAATCGTCCTCTCCTGCATGCCCTCCAGCTCTGCAAAGCTGACGTGGCTGCCCGAATAGCTCAGCTTGGAATAGACCTCATCCGATATGACGACAAGATCTCTCTCCACAACGATGTCAGCCAGATCCTCCAGGTCCGAGCGGGTCATAATCGCCCCCGTGGGATTGTTGGGGTAGCTGAGCAGCAGTGAGCGGGTTTTTTCTGTCGCTGCCGCGGCAACGTCCTCAGGCTGCAGCCTGAACTCATTCTCCAGGCGAGTGGGAGCCGTTTTCGCCACTCCACCGGCAAGAAGGATGTCCGGGACGTAGGCCACATAGCAGGGCTCAGGCACAATGGCCTCGTCCCCGGGATTTAGCGTGGCGCGAAAAGCCAGGTCCACCGCCTCGCTGACACCGGTGGTGATCAGTATCTGCTCGGCTGGATTGTAATCAAGGCCAAGATCAGACCGCACGGACTCGCAGATGGCCTCTCTTAGCTCTGGCATCCCTTTGTTAGAGGTGTAGTGAGTGTTTCCCGACTCCAGCGAATATATGCAGGCCTCGCGTACATGCCAGGGCGTGACGAAGTCCGGCTCTCCCACGCCTAAAGAGATCGCCCCTTTCATCTCGCTCACCAGGTCGAAGAACTTTCTAATGCCTGAAGGCGGCATGTCTTTGACAGTTTGATTTAGGTGCAGGGAGGCATTCCAGGCGGGTATGGATACGCTTTTTAGGCTCTGCTTCATGGAGTGATCACCAATCTCTGGGGCTTGGGCTTGTCGGTAAGGATGACGCCGTGCTCCTTGTAGCTCTTGAGGATGAAGTGAGTGCAGGTCGATTGAACGCCTTCCAGAGGGGCAATCCTCTCAGCCACGAAGTAGGCGATGTCCTTCATGGACTTGCCCCGCACTGTGACGGATAGGTCATGGTCTCCGGAGATCAGCCGCACCGACTCCACCTCAGAGAAGTTGGCTATCCTCTCAGCCACAGCGTCATAGCCTGTCTTTCGCTGCAGCGCTACCTTCAGCTCCAGGACGGCGAAGACATAGCTCTGGTCGAGCTTCTCCCAGTTGATCAGAGTGATGTACTTTCTTATAACGCCGGCGTCTTCCAGCTCCTTGATCTCTCGGGCTACATCCGCCTCGGGTTTGCCCAGAAGCGCCGCGATCTCGGACGGAGTTATTTTGGCGTTTTCAGAAAGGATCTCCAAAATCTCGTTCATGAATTTCTGTATTTACCGCGTTCATTCAATTATAGTTTTTGCGCTTGCCAGAGTAGTAGGGATAATCATATACAATCGAAAGTTATTAATACTCTTATTACAACTGTATTAATATGAAACAAATGAAATGCCCCAAGTGCCATTATGCATGGGAGACGAGGGTGACCAGACCTAAGGCCTGTCCCAGGTGCAAGACCAGGCTTGATGTGAAGAAGGCGAGGAAGGCCTAAATTATTATTCTGGCCCTAATATCGATATCTTCTGCCCAAAATGAAGCCCGCAAAACCGGGCTTTTGCCCCTGTATTTTTGTCCCGAATGATTGGGTCCTAAGGAATGTAATTGGAAATCTGAATCTTTAGCTTTTCTTTACCGTTCTAATTATTTTAAGAAAAAGTCCTCTTGACTTCGTAAAATTTTAAAGAAAAGCCCCGAGCGTGATTCGAACACGCGACCTATTGATTACAAGTCAATCGCTCTGGACCAGCTGAGCTACCGAGGCGATAGGCTCGATTATTTTACATCTTTACTTAAAGGCTTTGCCCTTGTTGGCCCCTTGTTGGCCCCTTCTTGCGCCGGACCTTTTTCCAGGCCGCGCAGAAGAGAATAATTCGTGCCTGGATGCCGGCAGTCAAAGCCGCGCAGCAGTCTCATTGCAGCAAAGCGCAAGGCATCAGCATGATGCTTTTCATCAGCATGGTACTTCTCACCGGCATAAGCATAACCAAGGTCGTGCCCGATGGCATAAAGCCGCACCTCTTTTTCGGGAATGCGTCGCAGCGGCTTTATCCAGGCGACCTTTTGCTCTTTGCCCATGACAGCATCCACATTGCCCTGCAGATAACTTACAAAGATCTCCAGGGCCTCGTCATCCAGATTTTCACCTGTGGCGAGAATGCCGGCACCATTCTCTTCTGCAGTGCAAAAAAGAACCTCTCTCTTCTCAGCGGAGCTGATCCGGCAGGGCGGTTCCTGGTGCTCCAAATTATGACGCGGCAGGCTCTTTAGAATATAGGGGATCCTTAATTGCTCTGCCACATGACGGGCCTGGTCTGCGGTGGGGCTTATTTGCTTCCCCTCATCGATGATGACCGCCAATAGATCGATGTCCCTTCGGTGAGCAAACAGATTCTTGAGAACAAATGCTAATGTGGCGCTCTTTCTCCCTCCATCCAGGCCCACGGCTATGCGCGCGTCGCGACCAAAGAGACCGGTTTTACGCAGGGCCTCCCTTATTTTGCGGTGCACGTCCTCTTCAAAGTGCTCCCGGCATAGGTGCATCCCCGAGTATCTCTGATAGATGATGGCTTTGCGGGGACATTTGTCGCACTTGGTCATTTCATCTCACATCACTTTCAGGCGATCCTGAATCGAAGCAGTGCTGCCACGCCGCCCAAAGAGCGCAACCGATCTCCCGGCTCAAACTCCGAGCTGAAGATCACCACTTTCCCCCTGGCATTGCTCACTTCGCGCATGATCTCATCCACCTTTCCCCTGCGGGCCAGTTCATCCAGGACCAGCAGCTGTTCAATAGCGCCATAGTTCTTGGCGGTTTCCACCTCTTTTATGCCGTAGGCGGCTTTGCCGTTGGTAGCGATCTCCCGGAATAGATCTTCAATGAGCAATGCTTCGCGGGCGATGCGGCTGGCCTCTAGAACGCTCTTTACCGCCCCGC
>CAYXSJ010000005.1:33828-37215 GCA_964467095.1 uncultured Methanotrichaceae archaeon | reverse complement strand
GGCATGGGATCACATGCCATCGGTTGAGAGACCGTAGATGCCCGTGAATTTATTCCTGGGAGTGGTCACCTAATAGGAATTGCTTAAATAGCTTTATGTGCTCTATGGAATGGCAATGATATCAGGAGATCTGAGGAGATTAGCATTTGGATCTGAGGTGCTCGTAATATGCTAAAGGTTACCCCTTATCTTGGAGTTATAGTGCTGATAGTATCCATTGGCGGGATATTTTATCCCAAGCTTGGCTATTTCCTTTTGGTGGTCTTTGCCAGCCTGATGATCATTGCTCCCTTTCGAGGACGCTGGTTTTGCGGAAATCTCTGTCCGCGGGGAAGCTTTGTTGATTTCTGGCTGGCCCCCCTGAGCCGAAAGTTGATAATACCGCCTCTATTTCGGAGCATGTGGCTGAGAGCCCCCATCTTCGTTGCTCTCATGGGATTCATGATCTTTCGCATTATACAGACAGAGGGCATGGTGGACAAAATAGGAATGGTTTTTGTTACCCTCTGCATTCTAACCACATCAATTGCCATCTTCTTTGGTGTAATCATAGCCCCTCGAACCTGGTGCTCTTTTTGCCCCATGGGAACGCTGCAAAGAGCAATGGGCGGCAAGAAGTACCCGCTAAAGGTGGACGCCGGGGAATGCATAGATTGCGGCAAGTGCCAGAAGATCTGTCCCATGCAGCTTCCTGTAAACGAGATCCTGGACAATCCTGATTGCATTAAATGTGGCAGATGCGTGGAGGCTTGCCCCAAGCAAGCGTTGAGTTTCTGATATATATTTCTTTTTAATCCTCAATGGGCCATATCACCTGAATTCTGATAGCTCTGAATTAACCTGCTTAATGCTTTCCATCAGATCCATGCCTTTTGCAGTTGTTTCATATACTACACTGGGTCCCTGATATACCTCAATCAAACCTTTTTTGTTCAAGAGATCTATATAGGTATTCACTGTTCGGAAGTTGAGGTTGGCCTGATATACTATTTTGGTCTTTATTGCACCGTTGGTGCATATGTCAAGGACTTTCGCGATTATCTCTTGTCTGCTTCGTTTCATAGCCCAATCCCCATCAATTTTGCTCTAATCAAGCAATATTGATTGAATCTAGGAATATAAAAAATTGTCGGGTCTATTGGGGAATTATTCTTCTCTTAATAGCAGTTCTTATATCATCGTTTGTGTCGTTTTTTTATTCAGTTCCGACTAAACCATTAGCAGACAGCTCTATCAAGATCTAAGAAAAAAAATCGCCATTTATCTTATATTCGTATTTCGCGCCATGAATTAGAATCACAAGATCGAGAATGACGTATATCATCTCATTATCCTTGCCCTTATTACCATTGCCATAATTACACTTGCGTTGTACAGATCAACTATATATCTCATTATCTCATCATCACTTCTCTGCAATTAAGAGAGCAATAGAAAGAATGGAGGTGAAGGCAAGATGTGTACTGTCGGGGGCGGGCCAGACATAGGGAATATAGAAACCCTGGCCGCCAAAGATTACGAATGCCTGGACTGCAAGAATCAGTTTAAGGGAATGGGCAGAAGGCCCATGTGTCCTACCTGCAGATCCAGGAACGTAAAAGCACTCTAAAAGGGCCATGCATATACTTTTTAAAGAGGACGAGATAGCTTATCTCGCAGGCCGAAGTGGCACTTTAGCCATAGCCAAGACGAAAGGAAAATTTTTTTATCTGGAGACCGAGTCTGAGGAGATTGTGCTCTTTACCGAGCCGGAGGATCTGATGGTGGCTTCTTCCCAGGGCGTGGGCGAGAAGGTTATGCGTGGCCTATGCTGCACCATTTATCAGCTTCGGGAGCTTGGCGCGCCGCTGATAGTTCTCCCAAAAGGCCATCCGGCATCACCCCGTTTGAAGACGGTGGTGTCCATCGGCCCCCGCACTCGCTTGAGTTGCAGGATTCAGCCGGGAACGCATCCTGAGCAGGATGTGCTCTGCGGGTCAGAGGAGTTCCATGAAATGGAAGTCCTGGCCGAACCTGGAGGCGCGCAGATATTGGGCATAGCTTCAAAAGAAAGAGGTATAAGCGAAATAATTGTGCAGAAGCTCTAAGAGATGGCAGGAGCTTAATTTGGGTGATTTTATGGCGGAGATCAAAGAAGACAGCCTGGTCAGGTACAAGGGCACGGGCACCATTGGGACAGTCAAGGTGCTGAAGGTTGAAGACGACGGAGTGACATGGGCCTTTTTGGACAGCACCGGCCTTTACTACCGCCTGGATACCCTGGAGCTGATCGAGAAGCCTCCGGAGAGAAAAGATCTGGAAGGCATGACCATTGAGCAGATCCAGGAAAGGTTCAAGCAGACGCAAGAGATGATGGATGCAGCCAAGATGCAGGATGAGAACCTGGAGACGGGCGGTTAAATGTTGCAGCCGAAATAAAATGGATTTATGTTTCAGGATCGGCGCAGTGGTGCACGGCCCGGAGATCATAGACAGCGGCTGTGCTCTGCAGCTGATCAATTACCTGAAAAAGCTCGGCAGCGTGACCGCAGTCCTTGGCGGGACCATGGGCCGGGTGGCCGTAATTGATGCCGGCCTGGAGGATGCTGTCTTTATCAGCCCCAGGAGAAAGCCAAGCCAGTCCATTAAAGATCTGGAGGCGACATCTGATGTTATTTTTCTTCTCAACCAGGCCAAGAGCCAAAAGAGCGGTCTCGTCTTCGGGGCCATGGTGGCGGCGGCTGCCGGGATAAGCAAGCCGCTCATTCAAATTGACTGCGGCGGAAGATTCGTGGCTATTCTTTCCGGAAAAAATGGCGAGCTGGCTGTGCAGGTCGCCTCGGACCTGGGCCTTGATATCCTGAAGCCCCAACAACTGCAGAGCATCTCTTTTGGGAAAAACACCACCAAGCGCACTCTCTCTGCAGTCTGTCCAGGCGAGCTTATCTCAATTAACGGAACTGTGATCGGCAGGGCCACAGAGGGCCGGGTCGAGATAGAGGTTGCGGACGGCAGGATCATTGCCATGAAGGGCGTACAGAATAAGCAGCATGGCCTGGAGAAGCTCTCCTGGGTCGATCTGGAGATGGCCATCATCCGCAGCGGCTCTATCCGGCGCAGCGAAGCCAGGCCGAGAATTGTAGAATGTGGCGCAAGCGAGGAGCAGGGAAAGGGCGCAGTTCTCATCGATCACTGTGCAGAGGATGCCTTTGAGGCAGCACGGGGGGCCGGGGTGGCGGTAACAGTTGGGGATGATACCACAGCCATAGCCGGGGATATTCTCGCCAGGCTGGGCATTCCCGTGATAGGCATAGTGGATGGAGATCTGGACAGGCTGGCCGGCTGCACTGCAATGCCGCCGGGCAGTGTGGTCTTTAGGGTCAAGCCGGGGCATGATGATCTGGTGGG
>CAYXSJ010000005.1:6550-33728 GCA_964467095.1 uncultured Methanotrichaceae archaeon | reverse complement strand
TGCCGCCGGGCAGTGTGGTCTTTAGGGTCAAGCCGGGGCATGATGATCTGGTGGGCAGGCAGGTTATGGTCGAGATATTCGAAGGAGGGAATAGGATCTGCATCAGCGCCGGCGATCTGGTGGAGAAGGTAAAAAGGCTGGCGGAGGATTACATTATTTATACATATTCATTTTAAAATATATCTTAAAGGAAAATAAAAAACTACCTCATTTTTGCTGCTACATCCAGGAATTGCTTGCTGATTTCATTATTGGCCTTTTTAGCAGAAGCCTTAAACTCTGCCATCATTTCCGGTGTTAAAGACTTAAGGAAAATCGCTATTCTCTCTGCAGTTATTGGATTGTTCGGTCCGATATCTGCTAATTTCAGAGCCAATTTTGAGTCCAACCATAAAAAGCGCTGATCAATTGCCTTTGCACTTCCCTTTGCAATATTTTTTGCCATAATGCTTGCTATTGCATATCATACTATATATGTTTTTGGTTACAATTGAACTTTATTTCTTTTAGCTCCCTGAAAAAGGTGGCGGCCGTGGCCGTATCTCCCAGGCCGACAGTAATCCGGGGCTTTTTGGCCAGGAGAGACGGCATCAAAGATACGATTTCGTCACCTGAATGAAGGAATGCGCCTCTGCCTGCTGTTGTGGCCCCCTTGCAGCAAAGCTCTTCTTTAGCCGCAAGCCCCAAGGGATTGACTTCTTCGGGAGGCTGGCCCGTGATAGAACCAGTGGCTGCCAAAGCTGCTGCGGCATCAACTCCGCTTTGCAGGGCAGAAAGCTCTTGAGCGGCTGTGATCTTTCCTTTCAGCATGACGCTCAGAATGTAGTCCCTGGTATGAACCGCCACTCTGAAAAGCCCCAGGCTTTCGCGCATCCGCTCCGCCGCCCGCATCATCTCCTGCCACTGGCCGGGCAATGACCCGGGCAATGATCCGGGCAACAATCCTTCAGATGCCGCCAGCTCATCCTCATTCAGTCCCAGGCTGTCAACGGGAATCTGCGGGAGAAGCAGAAGAAGAGACTGCATGATCTGAGGGCTCTGGAATGAGCCCATTTCGGCATGGATGAAGATCTCCTGATTTTTGTCTTTCCAGGATTTGATCTGCGCGATCTTTTTCGGGAAGATCTTCTGATACTCCTTAAAAGGTGCCAGGTGAAAGCCGGATAGCAGAGCGCCATCAAAATCGCGGATATTTTCCAGGCAATAGGAATCGAAATGCTTGCTGGAGGCAAGCCTCGTATTAACCGGGTCGTATGTGGCAATAAAACGATTATCGCCGGGCGCAGTTATTCTGCTCTGGCCGGTGGCAACCACTTCTCCTTTTTTGAATTGGAAAACGAAATGTACCATCTCTTCTTCTGTTTCTTGCTTTCCTGTCGCCCAGCCTGGCTCTACGGGCCCTGGCACGCGCACCCCGGCATGAAGCATGCCAGCAAGTCTCATCCCCAGAGCAGGGGCATTGAGCACCGGCCTGGCGCCCAGGGATGCCAGTGCATTGGCCATAATGCCGGCATTTCCGCCCAGGCGTAGCTGCCAGGAGAAGGACTCTTCGATCTGACGGGCCGCCGCCTGGCTCTCGATTAAGATCTCTGCCCCGGATCCCTGCTGCATGCAAAATAACAGGCAGGAGAGAAGGTCCTCGCGGCTGCCTATGGACTCTTTCAGCTCTATTTTCATGTTGGAAGGGATGAGGGCCGATATCTCCTCTCCCTGTACATTGTGAACGGCATCGACGTTTACCGGATAGGCGCAAATGATATTCATAGTAGTCCGCAGGTGAGCCATGACCTTGCCCACTGTATCGTTCTCGTTCTCATAGATTTATTTTCCGCCCTGACGTTTTGCATCTTTGCCTGGAACAAGCGAATGGGCCGAAAAATTTATATTCGATTTATGTCGTACTACGTTGAATGCCGTAAGATCGACGGCGACGGAGGTAGAGGGGTGGGGGCTTCTCTTACCGGAAACCGGATTGGCCGAAGATGGCGGCCAGCAGATGGCCGCCATTTTTCCGTCAATTGCTCAAGATTATTGCATCACTATCCTTCTCTTCGCTGCCATGTCAAGACATGGCATAGCATACATTTCTTATACTTCCTGTACCATCCCTCGATCATGATTGCGTCAGTCGAGCGCTCTTCTCTCTCCGGCGAGGTCTATGCCCCGCCCTCCAAGAGCTACACCCACCGCGCTATTCTGATAACCTCCCTAGGCCCGGGCGGAACCGTCAAGCGGCCCCTTCTCTCTGCGGACACGCGGGCGACAGTTGCCGCCAGCGAGGCCTTTGGAGCTAAGATCTCACTTAACGACGAGGTGAATATCACCGGCGTGTCCGACCGGCCCCAGACTCCGGAGGACGTCATCAACGTCTTAAATTCGGGCACTACCCTGCGTTTCTGTTCGGCTGTGGCGGCGCTGACCGACGGAGCGGTGCTTACTGGCGATGCATCCATTCGCACCCGGCCCAACGGCCCTCTTCTCAGCTCGCTCTCCGAGCTTGGCGCTACCGCCTTTTCCATCCGCAATAACGGCAAGGCCCCGCTGGTGATCAAGGGAAAGATGCGGGGTGGCACGGCCCATCTCAACGGGGGCGTCAGCTCCCAGTTTCTCTCCGCACTGCTCATAGCCGCGCCGCTGGCGCAGGCGGATACGACGATAGTGATCGAGGGCGAGCTGAAGTCGCGCCCCTACGCTGAGATCACCCTGGACATGCTGGCCGACGCGGGCGTGCGCGTGCAGGCACAGCCGCAGGAGATAATTGTGCCGGGCGGGCAGAGCTATGGCCTGAAGAGCTACACCATTCCCGGAGACTTCTCCTCTGCCTCCTACCCGCTGGCCGCGGCTGCAGTCACCGGGTCCGAGGTTACAGTCAAAGGGGTCCTTCCATCACGGCAGGGAGACTCGGCAATCATCGACATTCTCAGCCGCATGGGAGCCAAGGTCTCCTGGGATAAGGAAAAAGGGGACCTGCGCATCAAGGGCGGCGACTTGCAGGGCGTGCAGGTGGACGCCAGCCGCACGCCTGACCTCGTTCCCACCATTGCCGTGCTGGGCGCTCTGGCAAGCGGCAAGACGACCGTCGTGAATGCGGAGCATGTGCGCCACAAGGAGACGGACCGGCTGCATGCCATGGCCGTGGAACTCTCCAAGATGGGAGCAGACATCCGGGAGAGGCCGGACGGGCTGGAGATCACAGGCGGAAAGTTGCACGGGGCCAATGTTCACGGCTACCACGACCACAGAATTGTCATGGCCCTGACGGTGGCGGGCTTTGTAGCCGGAGAGACGAAAATTGATACGGCGGAGGCGGTGGACGTGAGCTATCCCGGATTCTTCGGGCAAATGACGGGGCTGGGGGCGAAGGTGAGCGTAGGGTGAGAGGGAGGCATTCAGAGCCTTAAAAAGTTCACAGGTAGTTAGATAAGATCCTGCAGCTCTTCTCTGCTGATTCCGGCATCCTTCAAAATCTGTAGAAGGGTTCCTCTGGCCACCTCCTGACTGCTGTGAAAAGGAACAGTGACCCGTCTCTTAGTCTCAGCATGCGCGAAGATGTAATGGCTCCCTGTAACTTTTTTCAGTACGAAGCCTTTCTTTTCTAGTATGGCTATTACTTTTTTAGGCGAAAGAGGCGGCAGCCTAGGCATGAGCCTCCACAGTCACTCTGCACTCAATGAGGTCGTCCTCTATGGGGACAGGCTCTCCATCCTCAATGAGGCTCTCTACGTAACCCGTGATTGCATCCCTGGACATCTCTATGGCCTCTTCCACGGTCTTTCCGTAGGTGACACATCCAGGAAGTGCCGGAACAAGCACAGTATAACCTCCTTCAGGCTCTTTTCTAAGAATGATTCGATAACTCAGAGTCCTCATAATAAGCATAAACTTCAGATAATGAAATATAACTTGCGGCCAAGTAATTCGCTTTGCAAGGGAGAAACGATTAAAATCGAAAATCGATCGTTGCCTTAAGGGATTAATAGAATCAATTGAAGAGCGCCGCGTTTTAATTCCGATCGAATCCTTCAAACTTGAAGAAATACCGGAGCTTCGAATAGGAAATGTGAGGTTTATTGAATATTAGAGAAAATTTCGATCGAACCATTTTTAAATAAGGTTTGTGCATTTGATGTTCTGATTGCTGGAATTGCAGTGGCGAATGGAGCCGAGACCCTGATTACACGAGACAGAGATTTCGAGTCTATTGCCAAAGTGACTGAACTGGATACGAAGGTATATTGATAATTGGCGAGGGCATTTCAGGAGAATATTAGTTCGTCTCTGTGCGTTCTCTGTGAGCTCTGTGCCTCTGTGGTTGAAACGTCGTTAGCGCTGGTCATAACCAATGGCTGACGATACTATAACCACCGCAGGCAGGAGAAGCACGTAGGACTCACAGAGAATTGTATCATCTATTACCCACTCGATACAGCCGGGAACCAACAAAATTCCGGTCTCCTTTAAATCGCAAATTTTTTAACTGTTGAGTGATCAAGCTTCTCTTGATGCCTCCAATCGATGTCTCTCTGGCCCGGACCAAGGCCGCCGGCAAGACCTGCGAACCCAATTCCTCAGGCCGAGTTGCTGTAGGCGACATAAAGATGTACTACGAGATCCTCGGCCAGGGGGAGCCGTTGCTCCTGATTATGGGCCTGGGTGGCCACTCTCTTGATTGGGGATGGGTCGTGCCCCAAAAATTGGCGGATCACTATCAAGTTATTCTGTTTGATAATCGCGGATCTGGACGCAGCGATCAGCCCTCCGGCCCCTGTAGCATTGATCAGATGGCCAGAGATACCGTCGGCCTGATGGATGCCCTGGGAATTGACCACGCCCATGTCATGGGAGGGAGCATGGGAGGCATGATTGCCCTGCAAATAGCATTAGATCACCCGGAGCGCGTCAATAAGCTGGTGCTGGGAGGCACCTCTGCTGGGGGAAGATCCAGGGTTTTTCCTCCGCCGGAAATCCAGAAGTATTTCCTCCCCAGGCTGGACCTTTCCGCTCATGACTATCTATTGTGGACCTCAGCGGTCTGCTATCCGCAGGAGTTCATTGATGCTCACCCGGACACTGTGGAGCGGAAGATTCAGGCCAATCTTGCCCATCCAGGCACGCTTGCGGCCTACCTGGCCCAGCTTGAGGCATTCAACACATTCGATGTCGAGCAGCGCTTGAATACGATTCATGTGCCGACAATGGTAATAATCGGGAATCGTGATCTACTAACTCCGCCGGCAAATAGCTTCCGGATAGCCGGGGCAATTCCAGGCGCACAAATACGCGAAATTGAGGGAGCCGGGCATATCTTCTGGATCAGCCATCCTGAGGAGACAATATCGATAGTGACGGAGTTCTTGCGGTAGAGCTGGATGAAGCTGATTTCGCAAGAAGGTGCAAAACTATGATGCAAACCATTTTTTCTGATGTCAAAAAAAAATATAAGTCTATCTATGGGCAAAGTACGCCACAATCGTCTCGCCCAACTGGTTGATGCGCACGAATCCATATCGTTCAAACTGCACCACTTTGCCCAGTTCCTCCGCGATTCCGGCCTCGCCAATCCCCTCATCCACGCCATCCGGCTTCATGACCGTAACCTTCGGCCCGTCAGCTGGAGCCCAGTGGATGATCCTGGTCCTCTTGCCCATATCCTTGCCCAGGAAGCGCGCCCTGGCAGGCTCAAGACTGGTGATTTCTACGTTGCACAGATCCTTGAGCCGGATGTTATCGCCAGGCTGCAGGCCCGCCAGGTCGCTCTTGCAGATGAACAGCCTGCTTCCGGCCGGAATCTCCCGCAAGCCGCGATCAATGGCCGGATGCAGGGGCGCGTGCGCCAGGGCAGGCACCTCGCCCTCTATCTCCAGGGCCACCGGATCCCAGACAAAGAAGCGGCGGTTGGCCTCGGGGTCGATCAGCTTTCTGTTTTCGGCATAGATGGAGTCCATGCTGATGGAAATATCCGTCTCGCCCACTCCCAGGTCGATCATGAATTTTCGCAGCGCTTCGGGCCGGATGCCCCGGCAGCGCATCGCCCGCACTGTCGGGACCCGCGGATCACTCCAGCCGCTGTACTCTCCGGCCTCGATGGCTTTTCGCAGCTTACTGGTGCTGAAAGATCCGAACTGATGAATCTTGATCCTGCCCCAGTGAACCACCTTGGGGTATTCCCAGCCCAAGTGAGTGTAGAGATATCTCTGCCGGCTTCCACTGTCGGTAAGATCTTTGCCCCGAATGATGTGCGTTGTGCCGAGCAGGTGGTCTTCCACCGCCGACTCGAAGTCGAGCAGCGGCCAGACGCGGTACTTGGTCCCTACCAGCGGATGAGAGGCGGTAACGATGCGAAACGCAGGCCAGTCGCGTATAGCCGGGTCTTTATGGTGCATGTCGGTCTTGACCCGCAAGACCGCTCCGCCCTCCGGCATCCGGCCATCGAGCATCTGCCTCCAAAGATCCAGGTTCTGCTCTATGCTCTGACCCCGGTGCTCGCACTCCTGGCCCTTGTCCTTGTGCTCCTTGAAAACTGCCTGCGGGCAGCCGCAAACATATGCCCCGCCCCGGCGAATCAGCTCTTCTGCAATGGGATAGTACCGGTCAACCCTCTCGCTGGCAGTTATCACTAAATCAGGCTGGGCCTGTAGCCAGGCGCAGTCCTCCAGATACCAGCCGTAGGCCTCGGGCATGGGCCGCTTCTTCACGGGATCGGTGTCATCGAAGCGAATGATGAACTTGCCGCCGTACTTTTTCACATACTCGGAGTTGACGATGATGCCTCGCGCACTGCCAAGAGTTGGCGGCCCATTGGGATTGGGAGCAAAGCGCATTACGACACCCTTTTCCGCTCCTTCCAGGGCGGGCAGTCCCTTGTCGGGCTCCTTCTTTTCTGAGAGCTCTGTCAGCAACTGCGGGGCTATGGCCTGCAGCCTCGCTTGCCACTCTTCCAGGCTGGTCTTCTCCACGCCGGCCAGCACCTCTTTTACCAGAGGCGATACCTCTTTGGCCCGAGAGCGAAGCTGTGGATGCTCGCCCATGAGCTTGCCCATGACAGCCCCAGCATTGGGTGCTGCTTTGTACTTCACGGCGTTTTGCAGCGCATACTTTTCTATGAGCTCTCTGATCTCTTCCATGAAACATCTCCCAAAGGCCCGGAAGATCTTCAGGAAAAATGAGTCCCGGCGATCTTCCTGTTCAGGTAAGTGAGCTAATTTCAATCACTCTACTTTAATTTGATTGTTCCGCCATCGAAACGAGGTTTTTGTACTCTTGCTTTTTGCCAGAGAAAGAGCATCGCTTATGATTTTATCATGGTCGAAAGCCAGAGAAGGGAGGCTATGCGGAGGGAAGACACGCGCAGACCTCGCGTCCGATCCGGCCGAAAGCTCGCCCTTGCCCCGGGCGAGAAAGGCGGCAGATACGACGTGCCCCCGAGGATCGCGGGCGGGATCGGAGTAGATGCCCACCAGTCCCTGCAGTTCTATGATAAGGCCCGTCTCCTCGCGGGCCTCCCTTACCACGGCTGCCTCAACCGTCTCGCCTACCTCGACAAAGCCGCCAGGCAGGGCATAGCAGCCCGCAAAGGGTGGGTTATCTCTCCGGATGAGCACTATTCCACCGGCAAAGAGTATGACGGCGTCGGCCGCCAGCAGAGGGGTTATGATACCAGTCATTGAACCCAACCCCACCTTGAACAACCAAAAGGCTTATCTACGACCAAAGTCGGAGGCTTGTACGGCAAAGGTCGATTATTAGCAGATCCCTCCCTACCCTACATCCAATCGGCCTTTGGCTACCATTTTTCTGATCTGTGATTGATTCTGATGGTTTATAACCAGTTTCATAGGATTGAACTGGTTCTTCGCGAAGATGTACCAGGCCGCACAGGAGATGGCACTGGATTCGTGATCATCTGGCATTATCCTGTAAGGCAATGCCCAGTATTGTTTGCCGTCTATCGTATCATTGATTAGATAGCTATCCATCTGGTTTGCATAGAAGTTTCCTTTTTCCCAATCTCCTGCCTCATAAAATGCACAAGAAAGGTGGCCTACACCATCTACCCATATGCTTTTGCTCTCATTTCCCTCGGCATCAGAGGCCACACCTTTGACCTTTTTCCCTTGAAAATCTAATGTTTTCTGGAATCTCAGGCTCTCATCGGGACAAGAAAGAATGCTTCCGTTGGCCTCACCTGAAAGCACGCTCCAAGTGAACAAATCTAAGGAAGTAACTGCCGGGAAGTTCAACTCATTATCCAACCATTCGCTTATACAGTTCGCAATTTCTGATTCGTTATAGAGCTTCAAAGCCGCATAGGCATCGATATTGCCTTCTCGATGGCCATCTTTCTCGTGCAGTTTAGTGTCTCCGTCTATCCAACCATTTTGGATGTAACAGCCGACTTCTGCAGATTTATAGAATTTTAAGAGGAGATCTAATATATCCTTCTCTACTTCATCGTACCGTTGGCTGGGGTACATCTTGTCGTAATACCGGTATGCAAGCATGAGCCAGCACATATCTCCTATCCATCGATCGGAATTATCGGGGGCATTATAGGCCTTATTGCAATCATTTGGCACGACTGTATGCTGGAAAAATCCGCGTGCATTATCGTTTTCACTAGCTTTTGGGAATGTACTGTTTGGGACTGTGCAGTTGTTACAGAAGAAATTCTGCCGCAAAATTACATTGTTGTCACGCTTTGTCGCATTAGCATAAAAGTCTAATATTTTCTCGGCACGTTTGGGCTCACCCTTCAGGATGAAAGCCATGGCCACGATGGCGTTATCGTAGGTACTGGCATATGGATCGCCTATGCCTCTTGAAGGCAGAAGTATGCCATCGCATGAAGCATTATCCTGCACGACTTTCAGCCATTCTAGCACAGATGTATTTTCAGGCAAAACCTTCGCGTCGCGCCGAAGAGATGCGTTCGCGTCAATAAAAGAAGAATTCATGCCTTCTTTTCCGAATCCAGCGCCGCTAATCCAGGCAACACCGCTCTCGTTGCTCTTGCTTGAAAATGCCAGATCGAAATACTTGAATTTTCCAAACTCATTGCTGTCGCCCCAGCCAAAACCAAGATCATTGAAATAAACTACGAAAGATGTCCAGTCTTTGAATTTATCCTTCATGTTTATTCTTCTCAAATATGTTGTATTATTTTTTTTGCCGTCCAACATTTTTATCTCCAGGTCGCTCGAAGCATCAGCTTTTATATTGAAGACAATCGGCACTTTCGGATCGAATATCTCTTTTGGTTCAATACGCATGATCACCCAGCTGTTGTTGGGGGCATTGCTGAGATCGAATTTTGCTTTTATGCCTTCGATATCCCCATCAATAAAATTGCTTAGCTTTAAAAGGCTGGAGTTGCCGAGGATAATTTCCCACTCGTTACGATCATCCCAATTCTGTGCCATTGATGGAACAGCAAAAAATATTGCAACCAGTAGAAAAAAATCGATAATCAGAACATTTTTCATTTGTCTAATCCCTCTTTAATTACTTTTCTTATTACGATTAATTAATAAGGCAGTTGCTTTTAATATATAATAATTTTCTCAGTAAGTGGTTCATTCCCTTAATCAACTTTTTTTTCGCGCATCATTGTTTTCGAAAGAGCCAGCAATTCCATCAAACACAATGAGCCTGAAATACCTGGAAGGACAATTTAGAAAATCATGCCATTTTCTGTGCTGAAGATAGGAGGAAGCCTCATGGCCTCTGCCCGGCCTCTCATGCGCGCTCTCCTGGTCCTCGCGGGGGAGGGCTACAGCTTCCTGGTGGTGCCGGGCGGCGGTCCCATGGCTGATCTGGTGCGAGAGGTCTATTCTCGCGGCGATCTCAGCCAGGAGGCTGCCCACTGGATGGCCATCCTGGCCATGGAGCAGTATGCCTATTTTCTGGCGGATGGAACCGGGGCTGCCCTCACCCGCGAGATCCGCCGCCCGAAAAGCGATTGCAGCGTAGAGGTCCTCCTGCCTTACCAGGCCCTCCTTGAGGACGACTTCGGTCTGGAGCACAATTGGGACTTTACCTCTGATGCCGTGGCTGCCTTGATAGCCGCACAGCTATCTGCTCCCCTCATCAAGGCCACCAATGTGGATGGCGTAATCCTGGATGGAAAAGTAGTTCTAGAGGTATCGGCAAGTCGCATGCTGGGACGCGAAAGCTGCATCGATCAGGGCACAATTAAACTTCTCTGCGGCCATCTCAAAGGATGCAGCGTCTGGGTGCTTAATGGTACCGATGCGCAGCGATTCACAAGAGCCTTGAAGAGAGAAGAAGGCGGAACTATTATCAAGGGATAATAAAAATAGTTCTGGCAAAGAACCATAAATGCAATTCATCTAAATCCATCCCAAATTCATCCCAAATTCGGTACGTCTATGGGAAGGTTTATACAGAGAAATACAGCAATCATGGAGGAGATAACATGAAGGAAGAAATACCAGAGAAATGCATATCATGTGGCACAGCGCTGACCGGCGTGGGCGGGACGAAGTTTCCCTGCCCGAGCTGCGGAACCGTAATTGCCAGATGCAACAAATGTAAAAAACAGAGCAACCTTTATACCTGCAAAGCCTGTGGCTTCTCAGGACCGTGAGGTGTAATAGATGGGAGATGCCGCAGTAAGAATGAAGGTTATGCCGGAGAGCGCGGACCTTGATTTAAAGAAGCTCGCCGAGGATGTCAAGAAGGTAATACCATCCTTTGCCAGGCTGCATGCCATCGAGGAAATGCCCATAGCCTTTGGCTTGAAGGCCTTAATCGTCGTCACAATAATGGATGATAAGGGTGGAAGAAGCCCGGATGAGATTGAGGTAGCAGTCAGCAAGGTACCCGGCGTGGAATCTGTTGAGGTGGAAGAGGTAGGTCTCCTCTAAACCACTTTCTAGTTTTGATTCAAATTTTGCCCCTGTGGCGGGCTACTCAATTGGGCTTGTAGATCAGTGGTAGATCGCCGCCTTCGCAAGGCGGAGGCCACGGGTTCGAATCCCGTCAAGTCCATCCCACTTTTGCTCGTCTGACAGCTTATCTGCATATGATTGGTTGCACGCCCTTTCTCAGGGCAATATTGAGACTACTGCCATGCTTCCCTGAGCAAAGTACTTAAGTTTGTATGCAGAGTAACCTCTATGGCAATTATCCTCGAAGATATGGGGAAGGCCAAAGGAAAAACCATTCTGCCCCGCAAAAGCTCGCGAATGGGCGGCAAGGACTTGATAGATATGAAGCTTCATGCTGCCCAGGAGATCCTGGCCGAGGTCTTTGGCATCACAGTTGTTGAAGCGGAAGAGATGATAAGACAGCGAAGCAAAGAGAGGATGCTCTGGCCGGAGAGATTTCAGCCGGAGGAGTAAGCAATATCAGTATAAGCAGTAATCAGGGCTGATGGGAATGCTGGCAAGGTTGATAAAAACATTTATTGGTGCCGCTCTGCTCAACAAAACGGTAAGAAATGTCTTCGTGGTTTCATTGATCAAATCCATGAATTGGGCGCTGCGACCATCGACGAGGTCCAGAATAGCCGCATTTTTCACCAACCTGCTAAAGCCAACACCAGGCAGAAGCAACCCCAGTCTTCTTACCAGTCTCTTCAAGGGTGCGGCGGAAATTTTGCTGCTCCGATTTGCGAAAAAAAGCGGCTTTTCCGGGCCGGCAGCACTCTCAGCCCTTGCGGCACTGCTGCTGGCCATGATGAAAGGAAGAGAAAGTGCTGGCACGAGCAGCGAGAGGCAAAAGGATCAGGTCATCGACCTTGATGAGTATACCATCGTGGATGAGAGGCAATAAATACGAATCCTCATATCTTCTTCTCATGACCCTAAAAGCCGTGGAAATGGTAGCAGAGCTGATGGCCCTCTCCGCCCGCACCGCGCCCAAAGGCCGGGGCCGGGACTCTATAGTAATTAAAGTGGTGGCAGAGAGAGAGCTGAAGGAGCTTTCTAAAGAGCTTCGCCGCCTGGGAGAAGCGCATGGCATCAAATTCTATCTCAGGGACGCAGGCAACCTGGAAAATAGCGAGGCCTGCGTGCTCATAGGCAGCAAGGCATCCGAGATTGTGGGACTGGACTGCGGAGGATGCGGATTTGCCAGCTGCAAAGAGATGCTGGCCGCACAAAAACCGTTCCTGGATAAGGAGCCGGATAAACCCTTCCACGGCCCTAACTGCGTTATCAAGATGGCGGACCTTGGCCTCGCTTTAGGCTCGGCTGCAAAGACGGCCAGCCTGCACAATGTCGACAACCGCGTCATGTTCACTGCAGGAGTGGCAGCGCTCTCCCTGAATTGGCTGGAAGGATGCCGTGTGGCCTATGGACTGCCCCTTAAAGCATCGGGAAAGAGCATCTATTTTGATCGACCGGCCTAAAAAGGTGAGAAGTCTTGGTCAAAATGAAGATTAGAGGAGGGGACCTGGACCTGGTGGAGTACGAGTTCCAGCCCTTTCACCCTGGTGAAAGCATCCATACACTGGGATTTGAAAAAGACTACCAGCTCACGCCGCACTCCGGAATAATCAAGGCAACGGCTCCGGGGCGCATTCATCTCACCGTGCTGGACATGAACCGCTTTGCTCCCAACCGACCGGGCGGCGGAGGCGTGGGCTTTGCCCTGCAGATCTATTGCTCTGCTGAGGTAGAGTGCACTTCCTCCGGCCTTGCCATCGATTACTCTCGTGAGCCTATCATCCGCCATTTTGCAGAGGTCTTTAAAAAGACGGTGCACTATGGGGGCGGCTTTAAAATTGCGATCCAGGACCACGAAAAAAAGCACGTCGGCCTGGGCTCGACCGGATCGGTGCTTTTAGCCCAGGGCCATGCCATGAACGCTGCTCTCGGCTCTCCACTCAGCTCTGAGCAGATCCGCCTGCTAATAGGCCACAACTATGTGGAGGAGACTGAGGACGGAAGGGTGACAAACGGCTTCGAAACGGGCGTGGGCCCGGCCGCTGCCACTTACGGGGGCATGGTCATAACCGGCGACGAGCTGGCGCTGGTCTACCGCCACCGGTTTGCAGAAGGCAAGAATGTCTTTGTCACCATACCACCTACAGTCGTATCCTCCGCGGGAAGAGCGGAGTTTGACCTGCTCATGAACCGGGCTCGCAATCTGGATTATCAGGACCGAGAACTCAAGGCCTATCTTCTTCTCATGGATCTCATCCCGGCCCTGGAGAGATCAGACCTGAAAAAGATCGGGGATACCATCTGGGAGATCGAGTTTCGCGGCTCGAAAAGAGCAGAGGTGGAGCACCACGGCTTTGAGATCTACCGGCACATGAGCCAGTTGCGGGAGAGCGGCCTGGAATTCGTGGGCATGAGCTCGGTCGGGCCCTCCATCGCCATTGTTACAGACAGAGGCCGGGAGGAAGTAGCAAAGCTGATCGATCCTTTGGGGCTTGAGATTGCCATTCAGACAAAGGTGGATAACGAGGGTCTGAGGATATCTTTATCTTGACTTGATCTTGATAGCATAGCATCCCGGTTTTCGATTAGCTGCCCGGCTTTCGAGGTCTGGCTGTATTTTCCTACCCGGCGGTGCTGCTATTTTTTCCAAGAACCGTGTTAGACTTCGTGCCGTTGGCTGATGTTACCCGAATGTCCGAAGACTGATAGTTTTCTTGCCGGCCGGGATCGGATGACCTCTTTTTCATCAACTGGTCTATCTGCTGGTCTATCACTGAGATAAGAGTGAATACAGCATCCATAGAGCTGTCGAATGAATCCTCGGAGGCATGCTTGCCGTCTCTGGCCAGGACCCGGATCTTGTAGTCTCCTGCAGGCAGATCCTTGGAGGACCATTTCCAGCTTGAAAGCTCAGTCCATCTGCTCATGTCTCGGCCATTGAGCTGGAATTTGTAGAGGATGCTGTCGCCTTCTGGGTCCTGAGCCTCCGCTTTCCAGACTACGGCCGTGCCCTGAACCTGGGGGCTGGCAATGTCTGGCACAAGGGCCTTTAAGGCAGGAGGCTGGTTGGAGTCTATAGTAGTAATAGTGATGGCAGCATCTTTAGAGCTATCGAAAGAGTCTTCTAAGGCATGCTTTCCATCCCTCGCCTGGACTGTAATCTTTGAGTATCCGGGCGTGGCGGAAGACGTATCCCAGACCCAGGAATTGGACGAGGACCAGCCCCTAACTTCTTTATCGTTAGCCAGGAATTTGTAAGATATCTCGTCCCCATCAGGATCAACGGCAATCGCAGTCCAGGTTATGACGCTGCCTATTGCCTGAGGACTGGACCTGTCTGCATTAAGCTGTGTAACTTGCGGGATGTTATTGGAGGATGTCAGAGCAAATGAGGAATCTAAAGAGCTGTCGAAGGCATCCTTTGATGCATGCAGGCCGTCCTTAGCCAGTACGGCAATTTTGTAGTCTCCAGGCTTTTCCGAAGAGGTATCCCAGATCCAGGAATTGGACGAGGACCAGTCGGTCACATCCACATCGTTCTTCATAAATTTATAGTAAATCTTATCGTTATCCGGATCTCTGGCGCTGGCTGTCCAGGTTATCATGCCGCCTCTGCCCTGAGGGCTGGACCTGTCCGGTTTGAGCTCCTGCAGAACCGGGGCCTGGTTGGGGCGGCTTAAGGTGAAGGTTGCATTCATAATGCCATCAAATGATTCTTCAGAGGCGTGCTTGCCGTCTCTGACCAGGACAGTGATCTGGTAATCTCCAGCCGGCAGACCCTGAGATAGCCAGCTCCAGCTATTGGTCTTGGACCATTTCCTCACTTCCTGGCCGTCCAGCAAATATTTGTAGAGGATTTTGTCGCCCTCTTCATCGGAAGCCTGCGCCTTCCAGAAGACTGCTGCACCCTGCAGCTGGGGGCTGGCTCTGTCTGGCAAAAGGGCCTTTAAGGCAGGAGGCTGATTGGAATTGACATTGATTTCAGATTGGCCAGCAGATAATGATGATAAATTGTCCGATGATAAAGGCAGCATCTCAGCTCCCCCGCTCTTCGGGAAAGCAGCCTGCGTTTCATTTTCTACAACTATGGGTGACTTTAATGGCGCGGGACTTGCAGCAGGCTTGACCTCTAGCGTGCCACTCTGATTAGAGCTCAAATTATCATTCGAATTGTTTGAGGGTATGCTTAAGTTTGATGCATTTTTTTCTGCAACTGAGATGTTGCTCTGCACTTTGCTAGTAGTTGTGCTGGCAGCGGCATTTGTGCTATCCACATCCGAGAGAGAGCTTGCCGTCTCTTCGGGCTGCGAAGCTTTCTGAGAACCGGGCTTTTCCGCGGCGGTTTTGCTGCTGCTCGCTGAGCTGCTACTGCCCATGCCACCACTCGTGCCGCCTCCCGTGCTGCCTCCTCCCGCGCTGAGAACGGTTACCTTGCTCTCTTCTTCAAAAATTACAGGAGTATTTTTTGTGGAGTTGTTGTCTGTGGCATTGAATCCTGCCGGATTAATGCCAATGGAGTTCACGATTGGAGATAGGCTGTCTGGCTGTTTGCCTGGCTGGCCGCCTGGCTGCCCGGAATTATTTTGGGATAGATTGACCCAGAGGCGCTCTTCTTTGTCAGGGGAAGATACAGATTGAGAGCCTGTTTGAGAGCCTAATAGTGAGCTTAATGCTTCCCCGGGCCATGCGACTTCAAGCTCTGTGAATGGCTCGCTGGAAAGAATCTGATATGGGCCAAAGGCAAACACCAGGGCAGCTATAAAAAAGGCAGCCAGCAGGACGATGGCCAGAGTGGCACGCCGGCGCGTGATTCTTGGACGGGAAATGCGGGGAAGGGCCCGCGCCGATCCCAGTCCCCTTCTTGGCAGAAGAAGAAATCTTCTATTGCGGGGCAGATTCGACCAGCGGCCATAGGCCACAGCCGCCAGGAATATGGCCAGAAGAGAGAGAATCGTGGCTAAAGACGCACTCTGCAGTCCTCTGGGAGTAGCTTTCAAAATGAAGCTGAAAAGCCCGGCCAACAAGGCAGAGGTGGCCAGGCAGAGAAATGCGCGCCTTTGCAGAGAAAGGTCGCTTTTGCCGGGAAAAATCGATAGCGTGACAAGATATCCGGGGATGAGGAACACGAAAATGAGGGCTGCGAGCGATAGGGTGCCCTGCCAGGATTGGGGCGAGAGATGGGCTAGGGCCAAAGCTCCAACCGAAATCAAAACAGACGCAATTAGATGCCAGGGCGGTGGCCAGGCCAGCCTCATTTCTATTTCCTCCTCTATCCCAACCTAAAAGCTCATGCTCAATTAATGATAAAACCTTTTTCCTGCAAAACCAGTGCATTAAGAACTCAGGCCTCAGGAGCTTGAGTCGATCTTCAGCTCTATGCCCACAGGACAGTGATCGGCTCCTGTGATATCTTTAAGGATAAAC
Source organism: uncultured Methanotrichaceae archaeon (assembly GCA_964467095.1). GTDB lineage: Archaea > Halobacteriota > Methanosarcinia > Methanotrichales > Methanotrichaceae > Methanothrix. The sequence continues at coordinate 17,394 of CAYXSJ010000005.1, read as the reverse complement.
GCCGAAGTGATAAAATCCCGCAGATTTTCGCTCACAAAGAAATAGTCGATCCTCCAGCCTACGTTTCTCTCGCGGGCTTTTGTCTTGAGATCCCACCAGGAATAGCTGCCCTCTTGCTCATGAAAGATGCGAAATGTGTCTAAAAAGCCCAGCTCTACCAGCCGGTCCATCCAGGCCCGTTCCACCGGCAGGAATCCTGAGATCTTCTCGTTGGCCTTGGGCCGGGCCAGATCGATCTCCTTGTGGGCAGTATTGAGGTCCCCGCAGATCACAATTCTTCTGCCCTCGGCCTTGAGCCTGTCAATTAGCTCCAAAAAGAGATCATAGAACTTCAGCTTGTACTCCAGACGCTCCTTGGATGCTTTGCCGTTGGGAAAGTAGACATTAAAGAGCAGGAACTGCCCATAATCGGCCACAATAGCTCGATTTTCATCATCAAAGCCCTCGATTCCCAGGGTGTATTTTACGCTCAGGGGCTCAGTTTTAGAGAAGAGAGCCACTCCGTCCCGCCCTTTTCTCTCGCCTGAGCCAAAATAGGAAAAGTAGCCAGGCATGCTCTTTAGCTCGGAAGGGACCTGATCGGCAGTCACCTTTGTCTCCTGCAGACAGAGCACATCGGGCATATCTTTTTTAAGCCAGTTTACGAAGCCCTTTTTGTAAATGGCTCTCAGACCATTCACATTCCAGGAGAGAAGTCTCAAGGTAGGCAATTGTGTATCCAATTTTGTATCCCCTCAAAAATATGTTGCTGCTCCTCATTAATGCCTTGCGATCTAGGAAATGCTAATGGGGAATATCTTTCTTGTTCCCACGGTGCTGTTCTCCCAGGGCTGGAGCAGGAGCATGATGACATGCGTGCTTCCGGGCTTTTTGGCGCTGAATACAAAGAGCTCTTTGCCGGGCACGCCCACCATTCCTGGCTTTTCATTGCCGGACTGCTCAGATGAATCTACAAGGCTCAGGTACTCGACATCAAACTGGGTCCACCATTCAAAACCGGTCGAACCTGCATTGTACGGCAGCTCAATGGTAAAATTCTCGCCCGCCGCGACATTGATGGCATCTTCGCAGGGGGCATTGTCGCAGATGCTGCCGGCAGAGGCTGTGGCCGCGGCAATTAGAAAGGCAGCGACGCAGGCCAGAAATGTGCTTGCAAGTTTCTTCATTTGCTGTTACCTCAAATCTATGATTAACATGTCAAAAATAAAAACATATTCCTATCTCCTTAAAAGCCTCACAACCTTACGATCCTCTGGATAGTTCCAGCCAGATGTTGACAACAGAGATGCTGATCAAGTTCAATGTGGTAGCCGCGTACCATAGATATGACTCTTCCTGGCTGAGGTGCGCTATCCAGCCCGACCATAGAGCGAAACAGATGATGGAAAAGGAGATCAGAGTGTCGATTGCCAGAAAAAGCCTGGGCCTCTTGATGAGCCTTCCCGCCTGAGCGATGGTGCAGTATTCGATGTGGGCTTGCCGGCCGGTCAGGTGAAAGAAGGCTCGCGCCAAATTCATGAGCAAATCTGCTGTAGCCCAGGCTATGACCAGCCAGCCAAAGGCGGAAAGATAGGCGGACGGCGTGTCCGTGCGCAGGGCAAGCAGGCCGAAGAGCAGCTTGAAGATGCAAAATGGAACACCGATGGTCAGAGCCTGAAAGGTGGGAGTCAAAAAGATGCTGCCTTCATCCTTTTTCGCTTGCGGCCTGGTTTGCTCTTCCATTGACTTCCATACTGGTACGTCTTTGCCGAAAAAAGTTTGCATCGGATTTTCCCTTTCCTTTTCTTTTAGGCCGATGCTGCCGAGGATAGCACCGCAACGTAACATAACGCAGCAACAAAATTTGGCTTGCTCTCACGTACCGGCTTCTCCTGAGAATTCCATCAAATTTGGATTGGTTTTCGCAAACAAGTATAGAAAATTAATGCACCGAACGGAGCATACATAATCAAAGAAATCACTTTGCATTTTTATGAGGAATAACATCAATAGAATGTTTGTCTATTCATAATATTAATATTAAAATTAATTCTAGGTCATGAATGATACTACCTCAATATAGAATTATAAATCTTTGCAAATAGACGTATGAGAATCATTTAAACAATTTGAGAACTCAGCTCAGAAATTAATCACTAAAGAAAAATTCTTATACTAAAAGCTCTAAGCCATTATCGAGGACTATGCTAACCAGAACTACTTTGAATATTCTTCTTGCCGAGGACAACCCGGTAAATCAGAAGATGGCTCTGATTGTACTCAAGAAGCTCGGGCTGGAGGCCGATACGGCCGTGAACGGCCAGGAGGTCCTGGTGGCCCTGGAGGCTCATCCTTACGATCTGGTGCTCATGGATATCCAGATGCCGGAAATGGATGGAATTGAAGCTACCAAAATCATCCGCAAGCGATGGCCGCAAGGCCCCAAGATAATAGTTGTCACCTCATTTGAGGCGGATATGTGCCGCGACCTTTGCTATAATGCAGGTGCTGACGATTTTCTCAACAAGCCTGTAAAGATGGATGAGCTTGGTGCAGCCATTGAGCGCAATTTGGGAGCTATTGGTTTGCATACTGCTGCTGATGCACAGGCTCTTTTCGTCTAATTCTCAAACACAAAAGCCACCTCTTCCCAGGCCTTCTCCAGCAGCCTGGCATAATATGCGACGTCGTACTCCGATGCATTCTCCTCTGCGTCTACCTCCCAGCGGCCGGCATCCACCACCACATAGCCCATCACCATGCCAGGAGCCAGGCGCAGCCCCAGCTTCTCATGCGCCTGAACCGCAGAGGCCTGTGCGCATCTTTTGGAGTAGCTGAGCCTGCCCACCCGGCGATGGATGACCATTTCCCTGATGTTTGCATCCTTGAGCCCAGCCAGGTACTTTCTGCGAATCTGCTGGGCCTGCGGCTCTGCCCGGCTGATCTCCTCTCTGCTGGATGTACTGGCCAAGAGCTCGAAGAGTTCCTGCTGCATTCTGCAGATATATTGAGGGGTATCCCCGCGTCGCGCCATGATTCCCCGAATCTTGACCTTGCCCGAGGAGAGCCGCCCGAAGTAACGGTTGTAAGCCCCGCAGCCGTCCGCCATGGGCAAAAAAACAATCCAGTCGTAAGAGTCCATCTCCGTGAGAATGCCTGTCTCTCTTTCCACGACCTCCTTGAAGCTCTCTGTATCGCCGCCCCTCACCCAGAGACAGTCCACAATGCCGTGCAGGACATCGAGGCCATTGTCCTCTGCGATCTCTTTGATCTGCATGAGCAGCTCCCGAGAGATAGCTGTGATCCGCTCGTGCACCTCTATCTGACCGAACTTGGCATTTCGGTATCCAGTATAGCCAAAACAGGTGACGAGCATCCACTTCAGGATGGAGTCCAGGCCGGCATACTCCTGATCAGACTTCTTTCGCCTCTTGGTCTCTATGCGTAAATTAAGCAGCGGAGAGATCACGCTGCTTAAAAAGCCCTTCTTTTCCGGATGCTCTAAAGTCTCGGGAGAGAGGTTGTACTTGACGATGATGGAAGGATAAAGAGAGGTAAAATCGATCTGGCTCACATTCTCATAGAGCCGGGGCTCGGGCTGCAGCATCATGCCTCCCTTGTCTGAGCTCTTCAGCTCGCAGAAATCCCGGATGCTCTCAGCGTCCCTTTTTCGAAAAGGCACGGCTACCCCCCGGCGCAGGGCCTCGTAGACCTCATAAGAGGAGATGAGGGTTCCGGGCGTGAACCTGGCTACAAGATTGGGAGAGAGGCCGGACAGGCGCGCCGATAGCAGGATGCCTTTCAGTCCCCCTTCCCGGTAAGTGAAGCTGCTGGCCGTGTCTATCAGCACACGCCCCTCGGGAATGAGGGCTCTATCCTTATGATTTGCTTTGCCGTAGCTCCAGTAAGACCTGGCTGCCATGCTCCTGAATCTGCCGCTGCGGCTGATGGATGGATCAAGTCCGAGCCTTGCCGCCTTCTGCACGACAAGCGGCATCCATAGGTCCCCCTTATCGATGAGAAGCACATCTGGATCGTGGACCTTGACAAGCTCCAGGAGATCGGAGAGAATGACCCTCTCTTTGCCCTGCAGCCGTTGCGGCCTCTTTCCCTGCACCTCAACTCCGGATATCACCTTCCTTCGGCCCGGATCTCCGGAAAACTGAAGCTGCATCAGGCGCAGGGGAACCTCAAAGTCAGGAGAGAACCGGGACTCGTCTCGATCTCCACAGGGAAAGAGATCGTGCTCGGCCAGATACTGCTGGTCCCGTCTCACATCCACGTTGTAAAGCTCCGCCGAATAGCGCGTCTGCTTCTCAATCTTCTCGGCTACGCTTCTGTCGGCATAGATCAGATAGCCGTCCTCCTGGCCGTAGATGGTACAAAAGCGCACTTCCTCCAGGCGGCAAAGGCTCTCTATTGCCTCGATCATTCCCCTGTAGAGAGGTGGATCCGGCAGATGGAGGTAGAAGGATTGGGGGTGCAATGCGACCGTTTGCATAAGGCCTCTATCCCTGGCCCAGATATGCACGCTGCCCTTGTAGTAAGTGTCAAAGATCCACATCATCCGCCTCTCTTTTAGATACGGCAGGCCCATGCTAAAAACGTGAGGCGGGCGCGGGGCGAAAGTGTTGCGTCTTTTAAAAAAAGCGCCGAATGGCTGTGATTACTATCCCGGCGATTGTGATTTAAGTGATTGAAGCAGTGCTAGGGGATTTGGATAGTGCCAATGGATTCGGGCACCGCCTGAGGAAAAATCGGGCAGTAGCCGATGCCTTGCACTGCATTTCATCCGCAATCAGTTAGAGGGCTTTTTAAGATCCTCTTTCATCTGCAGAAAGATCTCTCTTGTCACTTCTCCCCTGGCATATCTCTCGTCCAAAACCTCTTCAGCAGTGCTTTTTGCCGGTGCGCTACTCTCGGCGGCAATGCGGCGACCCGAATCGCGCAGGATCAGATACAATATCAGGAACAGTATGCCTACCCAGGGTATCAAGATCGGCAAACCCCATAAAAGTCCATTCATGCCTCTGTTAGTTGCATCCCTGTAAACCAGATAAGCCACAGCTAAAGAGACAAACCAGGCAAAGATCGTTCCAAATCCCATGAAGGGGAACCAGTCCATCACATACCAGTCCATCATATGATTGTATGGCATTATCAATTCCTCTCAGTGTCGACCTCCGACATCATTATGTTCGACGTTTAACGTATTTAAGGATGTGGTATATATCCTTAAGAACATTGGCCCGGCTATTTTTTGGCCATCTGCCGGATCTTGTCCCAGCCGGTTCCGCCCACCCGCAGTGGGTGATCCAGCACCACATCGATAAAGCCGAATATGACGGGAGCATAAACCGCATAAAAGTTGCGAGCGAAGGACATGGCCTCTCCCAGATCCCGGAAGTGGCGGGTCTCCATCTCCTCACCTGTTCCGGCTATCACAGTGCGAATATTGCTCTCGGCCATGAAGCTTGACATGCCGCAAGAGGCTTTGGGAGGCTGCACGGCATCGATGTTCACGGGCACGCTGCCGTAGCATTCGTAGGCATAACGCAAAAGTTCTTCTCTCGTCAGCAGGCCCTCTGATTTTGCCTCCTCTAAAATTTCGCAGTCAAGAAAATCGAGTTGGGGAATGAGGCCGGCATCGACGACGTAAGTGAAGCCCTCTTTACCACCTTCATCCAGGTCCACGGCTTCCAGTACCAGTCCCAGCCTCACCGGTTCGCCATGGCCGAAGCTGCACTGCCAGCGGTCGCTTTCCACGTAAAGCTGACTGTCGCTCAGTTCTGTTATATTAAGCATTAGAAGCAATATTATTACTATTACATAATAAGTCTTTTCGATTGATACAATTGCAGAAAAGTCTAAATAATAACAGCATGCAAAACCGGAAGGGGATACGCAATGGATTTTAAGGATTGCATAAAATTTGCGAGCGATAACCCGGTCAGCTTCATAGCCACCATAGAGGGCGAGCAGGCCAGGGTGAGGGCCTTTTTGATGTGGTTTGCCGATGAGAGCGGCTTTTACTACCACACGGGAACGGCAAAGAGCGTCTACAAGCAGCTCAAAAATAATCCCAATGTAGAGATCTGCTTCTACCATGCGAACGGCGACATGATGGCCAGGAATATGATGCGCGTGACAGGTGAGGTGGAGTTCCTGGACAATCCTAAGCTTCGGGCCCGGCTTTTGGAGGAGAGGCCTTTTCTCAAGGCTTTGATGAAGAGCCCCAGCGACCCGGTGCTGGCCATATTCCGTATTCCCAAAGGCGAGGCATGGTTCTGGAGCATGGCCGAGAATATGAGGGAGGCGGAGATCCCCAGGATAAAGTTCTGAAGGAGGAAGAGTCACAATCCATGCAGATAGAATGAAGTGCGATGTGGTTGTAATAGGGGCAGGTCCGGGAGGCTCTATGGCTGCCAAGACCGCGGCAGAGTCGGGCCTGAATGTTGTACTTCTAGAAAAGCGGCCGGAGATAGGCGAGCCTATCAGATGCGCCGAGGGAGTGAGCATCAGATCGGAATTGAGAGAATTGATCAAGGTGCAGCCCGGCTGGATATCCACTGAGGTAAATGGGGTAAGGATGTATTCTCCCAATAACGATAATGTGTTTACGACTGTGAATGACGGCGGAGGCGGGGGTGGATACATTCTGGAGAGGAAAACCTTTGATCGAGGCCTTGCCCTCCAGGCAGCCTGCGCAGGTGCAAAGGTCCTGGTCAAGACCCGGGCAACCGGATTGATCAGGAAAGACGGCCTGCCTTGCGGCGTATCAGCCATCTGCCGGGGCGAGCACCTTCAGATTGAGGCCCCTCTGATCATAGGCGCGGACGGCGTCGAGTCTAAGGTAGCCAGGTGGGCGGGAATAGATACCAGGCTAAAACCGGAGGACATAATGGTTTGCGCGGAGTATCAGGTTTTGGACGCCGGCATTGACCAGGAATACTGTGAGTTCTTTTTCGGAAATAGAATGGCTCCGGGAGGCTACATATGGATCTTTCCCAAAGGAGGCAGCCTTGCCAACGTGGGCATCGGCGTACAGGGCTCCCAATCCGGCCCGGGCGAGCCCATAAGGCTGCTGGAGAGATTTATGCAGAGTAAGATGCCCCGGGCAAAGATTTTGCAGATGGTGGCAGGAGGAATCCCTACCTCCGGCCCAATGAAGACTTCAACATCAGACGGCATAATGCTGGTTGGAGATGCTGCCCATCAATCCGATCCACTCACAGGAGGCGGGATCATAAATGCCATGAGGGCGGGAATAATGGCCGGAGAGATGGCAGGCAAGGCGGTATCTTCGGGGGAGGCAAGCACAGCCGCCCTAAAAGAATATGAGGATAGATGGAGATCATCTATCGGCAAGCAGATAGAGAAGCGCTATCATGCTAAGAAGTTCTTCCTGAAGCTCACAGATGATGATCTGAACCATCTGGCGCAGTCGCTGCATGGGAAGGATCTCTCCAGGATGCATACGCGAGATCTGCTAAAGTTTCTGTTCAAGCAAAATCCAAAAATGCTCTTGAAGCTGGTGTTTTAAATTTAATTTCTTAATTTTAAAAATATATTAGTATATGCGTGGAGGCGAAAAGCTCAATGGACTATGCTGATGTGCTCGATAGCTATGGTGCAATCATAGAGAAAGACCTCAAGAGCCGGTTGGACGAGATGGTGAGAGAGGGCCAAAAGTATCATCCCTTCCTGGGAGATGTCTACGATGGGACCCGAGAGTTTGTGCTGAGGGGTGGAAGAAGGCTGTCCGCATGCAGCACTCTCATAGTTTACAAGGGCTTCACAGGTCAAACAGATGACAGAATTGTCAGTGTATGCTCCGGCATCGAGCTTTACAGGCACAGCATCCTCATACATGACGATATAGTGGATGAGGAAGAAAAAAGAAGAGGCGGCGAGACGCTGCACAAAACTTTAGCCAGGGGATTTGATGAGCACTTTGGAGCCGGATCGGCCATGTTTGCCGGAAATATCCTTTATGCCCAGGCTATCCTGTGCCTTTTGCAGTCCGGCTTTGAGAAAGATAAGATCGTGGAGGCAGCAAAGCTGCTGGCATCAGAGTTTAAGGCCGTCAACGAGAGCCAGGTCCTGGACATGCTCTTCGAGTACAGGGACCCCGACGTCAGGGAGTGGGAGGTCATGGCAGACAGAAGAGCGGCCTCTCTCTTCAAGGCATCAATGCTCGCCGGGGCAAGGCTGGCATCTGCTTCCGAAAAGGATCTGGAGCTGCTTGCCAATGCTGCCAGGCACATAGGATTTGCTTTCGACATTCAGGACGATATCATCGATACCTTTGCCACGCAGGAGCAGTATGGAAGAGTTCCCTGTGGAGACATAGGCAAGAGGAAAAAGCCGCTGCATGTCATCCTGGCTTTGCAAAAGGAGGGACGTCTGGCTGCGATTATGCAGGAAGGAAAAAGGCTGGATAATGCTGAAATCAAATATGTGCAGAGCCTGATAAGGGACTGCGGCGCTCTGGACGAGGCCAAGTCTATCTCAAGAGAGCATGCCGGCCAGGCAGAAAAAATGATCTCCCAGACAGGGATGAATCAGGACGCAAAGGACTTTTTCATCTCTTTCATAAGATTTGTGGCCGAGAGCTTAGACTGGTACAAGTAAGAAGCGCAGATCAGGGGACAGAACAGGATGCAGAACAGGTACGGAGCAGAGGGTAGAGAATGAGAATATTGGCATTGGTGGGCAGCCCCAGAAAAGGCGGCAACACTGAGATTCTTGTTGACGAGATGCTCAAGGGAGCGCAGTCTAAAGGCCACGCCACTGAAAGGCTGCGCCTCTATGACTACGAGATACTGCCCTGCCTGGACTGCCGCGGTTGCAAGAAGCAGAAGTCCGGCTATACCTGTGCCCTCTCGGACGGAATGGCGGAGATCTATGCCAGGCTGGAGAGTGCCGATCTTATCATCTTCGGGACGCCCATCTACTGGTACGGGCCGACGGCCAAGATGAAGCTATTCATCGACAGGCTGCGGCCCTACATCGCCAGCCGAAAGCTTGCCGGCAAGAAAGGAATGGTAGCCACTCCCTCCGAGGAGGGGCCGGGATGCTGCGGGCCTCTCCTGCAGATGTTTGCCATGTCCTTCGACTACCTGGGCATGGAGAACGCCGGCAGCCTGCTTGCTCAGGCCTACGAGAAGGGAGAGATTGGAAAGAGGCCCGAGGAGCTGGAGAGGGCACGAGAGAAAGGAAGATCGCTGTAACTCGTATTATGTTTCCACGCAGATATATTCAAGTTGGGCTTGCAGCTCTCATTTTTGCCTCTATGCTGACCTGCATGCTGATATTAGTATCCGCATCGAGCATAGGCTCTAATGCATTCATAGATGCCGGTTGCTTTGCGGACGATTACGGTCTGAATTGTAGCAGTTTAGGAATTGATCAGCAATTTGGCTGCATGCAGATCACTAACGCTTCCAGCGCATTGGAAAACCTTTCCCCCAGGCAGCCTGTGGTCGAATGCCTCTTTCTAAGTGCTGACTACGACCTCCAATCGGAAGAGGGCATAGTCCGTGAAGGCTGCATGATGCCGGCGTACAGGAGATATATCGTCAAGCAGGGCGAAGAATTCAGGGTGATCAGCAGCAGAGAGGAATTCCGGTCCATGTTTGCGCCAGTTGATACAAAAGAGGAGGCTCTGGGTTTTGCTGTGGCGCTGACAAGCTCATTGCCAAGATACGATACATCCGTCCCAGAGGGCTACTTCCCAGTAGAGTCTTTCATAAAACCGACATACGCAGAGGAGGCCGAGGGTGGATTTATTGTCCATCTATTCGATAGTGAGTTTTGTGGCTGCGGCTCGCATCCATATTATGCCATTGAATATCTTGTCACAAAAGAAGGCAATGTGACAGAGCTGTCAAGGGAGAAGGTCTTCGACAGCAATTACAGCATTTGCATGGATTGAGGAGCATATTGCCCTCTTGTGCCGGCCGCATGGGCTTGATGCGTCCCCTTTTTTCCGGCGGCTTTTATGAATATCCTGAATTCCTGATGGGCGGTGCTCTGAAACAAAATCTATTAATACGATTAAACGGGCAGTTATCTTCCGCCAAGAGGCCGTCGAAATGAAAATTGCTCTTGTAGGTGGAACTGGGGATATCGGGACTGGTTTTGCCGTTCGCTGGGCAGCAAATCACGAGATCATTATAGGCTCACGGAAGGCCGACAAAGCCAGCGAGCACGCTGCTGCAGTCCTGCAGATGTTAGACCAAAAAGGAAATGTCTGGGGCACGGATAACGGCAGCGCCATCGCTGGGGCAGATGTAGTAGTACTATGTGTTGCCTATGAGCATCTGCCATCCGTGACAAGCGGCTTGCTGGCCTCCTACAAGAGCCAGGTCGTAGTATGCCCCATAGTGCCTATGAGCTACAACGGCAAGTTCTTCCAGTACAGTCCGCCTTCAGAAGGCAGTGCTGCCCTGCTGGCCAAATCTCTGCTTCCTGAGGGCATGAAAATTGTGTCCGCATTTCACACCATCTGCGCCGCTGCCCTGCAGGCCAAAGAGAGAGAATTGAAAGCCGATGCATTCCTCTGCGGTGACGATCTGGAGGCATTGGATCTGGTGACAGGCCTGGCACTGGAGATAAAGAGCCTTCGGCCACTTAAGGCCGGGCCTCTGGCCGCCTCATCCTTAATTGAAAGCCTGACGCCAATGTTGCTCAATGTCGCTCGCAAAAACAAGATCAAAGAAGCCGGCCTCAGCATAGTATCGGAGAGAAGAGAAGCATAAATCGCCTCTCGGACTTCAATGTGCCACCGGTCTTGCGGAGGGGATTTGCAAATTAGCAGACAAAAGCTACTGCAAAGAAAGAGAAGATGTTCAAATGTCCAT
>CAYXSJ010000005.1:1542-6450 GCA_964467095.1 uncultured Methanotrichaceae archaeon | reverse complement strand
TAGCAGACAAAAGCTACTGCAAAGAAAGAGAAGATGTTCAAATGTCCATCTCATCCCTCACTTTGAACGGCCTCCATCTCATAGTGTCCAGATAACTTTTCATTGACCTGATTGATGTCTCCCATGAGTATTGCGCCCTTTTGTGTCGTTTTATAATTTCCTTGGTTGAATTCAATTAAATCTTTTTTAATTAGAATATCAAGATAGGGATTGATTGTTTTAAAGTTCAGGTTCGCTTGATATACAATTCTGGTCTTATTTGCTCCTCTCTTGCATATCTCTAATATTTTGGATACGATCTCCTGTCTGCTTCTTTTCATAGATTTGTTCTCCTGCAAGCATAATTGCTCGTCATCAGCAATATTGTTTAGGGCAACAAACTATTAAAAACATGACGGATTTGAGATCAGATCTTAATGTCTTTCGATATTCTTTCGATATTATTACTATTACTTGTGCCCTCTGATATATAAAGAAAATGAGGCGATTATTGCCTATTCTTTCCAGGTGCCATTCTTTCTCTTCGATTTATCGCGATTTCAATCTCGCAGAACTTTGGCTTGTATTCTATTTGGATTATAATTTTAGCAGCTTTAGTTGGCTTCATTTGAACCCATGGCACACAGGCCCAAGTGCGAGAATCCGTGCGCGAGCCGGTAGCATTATGGATTGCAATCCCGCATCCAAAGGCAGCATACGAGAATGCAAAGCGAACCGGGGAGTGCAGCGTGGGAAGCGAGCAGCATGGCCGATTTTTATGGAAAATTTGAGACATGCCCGGATACTTCAGATTCGGTCCCTCTTATCATAAGATAGATTCTAATAATTAGATTCTAATAGTATGAGTTTACTACTATGATCGTATGTAATTAGTTGGGGAAGCTAAAAAGGCATGAAAGCCAAAATTTAAAGGGCTTCAACTATGGCAGTGTGTCCGACCGCAGAAGATGACCCGAAAATATCGTAGATATAAGCAACGGAGTAGAAAGGATTGTGTAGTGCTGTTAAAGTTTAATACTGTTAAAGGAGGGAATAAGGGTGAACTATAGAACATTTGATATAGCATTTGGTTTAGCAATCTTGATGTTATTGTTGCCAAATGCCTATGCTGGCATAACTGTAACCACTTCAGGCGGCCAAAACGGAAATATTGTCGGCTCTTCTACAACATACGGCGCATCGATCGAAGACGAGATAAATAGTGTCACAACTCTCTTCAGCGACGGCCTTGGCTTGTCCAAAACCATGACCGGAAGTGGAGATTTGACCGATAGCAGATTTGTGTCAAATACAGCCGGATCTTATGCAGAAGAAGGAGTAACAATAGGTGGTGCTGAATCGTATACCTACACCTATAATATATTTCCAGGAGAAGGAGCCGGCTGGTCTGCCTCCCTTTATCCAACGGTTTCAGCAGGTGAATCTCTGGATGTGGCTAATGCCTATTATATCAATGCGTATGCCCAGGCAAGCAATAAAAAGGGCTATAGCGCAACTGCGAGCATAGAGATCTCAGATCCAGAAAAAGGGGCAAGTCTGTTAGGTTACTCAAACGATGCAGTTGCAAACGCTGGCGAAGTGATTGCATCTCAGAATGCCAATCTGGCAAAGGGAGTAATAAGCATCAATGCATTGGCAACAGATAAGAGCGGCAGAGAGGCAAAGTCATCAGCAAACTTCATTGGTTCCGATTCTGTGAATCAGTTGGTGGCAATTGATAAATCCTCCGCCTTTGCCAGTCAAGACTTTGCAGGCGTAGGATACTTTGAAGGGGCCATAACATCGGCAAAAGATGGAAAAGGAAATGAAGCTGTATCATTGGAAGAAGGGGCGTTCTCGGGAAAAATTACCAAAAATAGCCAGTGGGCATTGGTCGATGCTGCAAATGCTTTAACCGGGCAGGAGGTTGAATTCGAGTACGGTCCATTCCACTATGAAGGCGTCGGATTATGGGACAAATGTATTTTTGGAGTGTTCAGTACATCAACAAAGTTCAAGAATGCGATATCTGCAGCCAGTCAGGAAATAAGCTATGGTGAACATTATCAGAGCGCTTTGGAAAGCGGTTCCTCGGCCACAGCTGCCGGCTCTAACATCTATTCAAATTTGATTGGAGTAGCAGTTGATAGCGTATTAGCGAAAGATAAGAGTGGCAAGGAAGCTAAAACGGAATCTTCCTACATTGGCGTTTATGGAAATGAAATGAGTGCAAATATTGGAAAATCCTCATCTGAGGCTGAACAGAACTTAAAAGGCGTAGGATACTTCAAAGGATCTTCCACTTCCGCCAATGATGAAAAGGGCCATCAGGCTTTGGCAGATGCAGAAGGTGCATCATCGGGAAATCTGATTGTAAATTGGCAGAAAGCTTCAGCTGGTGCTTCCGGAGCGAAAGCCATTCAGGAGAACGAGTTGGAGTATATGCCTGTCTCCTATCAGACCGGCACGTATGATTATTGCGCAGGCATGGATTTTGCAACCTGGACAAAGTATGGAGCAAATACAGAAGCTAAAGCAGAAGAGAACATCCAGGTCGGCGAACATTTCAGGCAACATCAGGAGGCTTTCGCGGATGCCACAACTGCAATGGCCACTAATGATGCATTCTCTATCGCTGTAGCAAGTGGGAGTGTCTTGGCAAAAGACAAGAGTGGAAAAGAGGCAAAATCATCGGAGGATAGCTACACAGGCGTTTATTCCAATGAACAATCAGCATCGATAGATGGGACCACTGCAAAAGCTGCTCTAAGCTTAAAAGGTGTGGGTTATTTCCAGGGTGCATCAAGCTCTGCAAATGATGGAAAGGGCCATCAGGCAGTGGCAGATGAATTCGGAGGATACGCTGGAAATATGATCACAAATAGCCAGAATGTTCAAGCAAGCAAATCCGGAGCCCTGGTCAGCCAGCAGGCGAAGTTTGAGTTTATGCCAGTCTCCTACCAGACAGGCACATATGATCAAACCATCTCGGTGGATTTCACATCATCGGCAAAGGACGGCTGCAACACAGAAGCCATCGCGCAGCAGAGCATAAATCACGGAGAGCATTTCGAACATGTTCAGTCCAGTTCCGCTGGAGATGCAACTGCAACAGCCACCAATAATGCTAATGTAATTGGCATTGCAAGCGGCAGCGTATTTGCAAAAGATAAGAGCGGAAAAGAAGCAAAATCAGTTGAGGAGAGCTATACGGGGGTTTATTCCAATGAACAGTATGCGTTGGTGGACAAAACGGCTGCGAAAGCTGATCTAAGCCTCAGAGGTGTTGGATACTATGAAGGCGCAAAGAGCTATTCAAAATATACTAAAGGACAGATGGCGATCGCGGAACAAAACTGTGGTTTCTCTGGAAATATGATCATAAACAGCCAGAGTACATCCGCAAGCACTTCAGGACTCCAGGCCAGTCAGGAGACCGGATTTGAGTATCAGCCTATCTCCTATATGACCGGTACCTATGATCAAAAAGTCATCGGGACTTTCAGCACCCTGACGAAGGATATTGATGGCAGAGAAGCAGAAGCAAAGACGGAATTAAGCCATACCGAAAAAGTTGATGAAAAACAGAGTTCCTCCATTGACAAATCTACAGCTAACGCTGAAAATTCCGCCAATTTGATAATCGGCGTGGCAACTCCAAGCGTATCGGTAAAGGATAAAAAAGGCAGAGAAGCAAATTCACAGTCAAGCTTCATCGGTGTCTATTCTTTCGACCAGTCTGCATCGATGGACAAGTCTGCCGTCCAAACCAGCCAAGATCTGAAGGGCGTTGGATGGTTTGAAGGCGCCTCAACCTTTGCAAAAGATGGGAAAGGTAAAGAGGCCATCACGTATGAAGACGGATCGTTTTCTGGAAACATGATAAAGAATAAGCTGAGTGCTTCGATAGGGTCATCCGGTATACAGGCCGATCAGGATATTTCATCTGAGTATCGGCCAGTCTCCTACCAAACAGGAGTGTATGATCAAAAGGTTGCTGGAATTTTCAGCACCTTGACGAAAGATAGCGATGGCAGAGAGGCAGAAGCAAGAGTGGATGTAGCCCATACCGAACATTTTGCGAATATCCAGAGCGCTTCTATTGACAAATCTACCGCTGAAGCTTCAAACTTTGCCGTTTCCATAATTGGCGTGGCAATTCCAAGCGTATCTGTGAAGGATAAAAGCGGCAAAAAGGCAAATTCGATAGCAAGCTTCACCGGTGTCTATTCCTTAGTCCAATCTGCATCATTGGATAAGTCTGTTGTCCAATCCAGCCTGGACATGAACGGTGTTGGATACTTTGCAGGAGCGAATACTTTTGCAACAGATGGAAAGTACAAGGAGGCATTGACAAAGCAAGAAGGAGCAATTTCGGGTAATATGGGATTGAACAAACAGAGTGCTTTGGTAGGCACCAAAGCAGAGGCAACTCAAAGTGCAATGTTTCAGTATATGCCTGTCTCCTATCAGACTGGGACCTATGATATTTCGTGGATGACATTCAGCTCTCAGGCGAAAGCAAAAGGAATTCTGAATCCAGTGACTGAGGAGAAATGGGATGTATTTACGTCCTACCAAATTACGCCACAGGAGGTTCATGCTCCTTAAAACTTCAATTATTTTTTAATTTTATTGAGAGGTGGGTGCATATCAAGCATATTTTTTTGCAAAAAAGGGGAAAATCATATAACTAAGAAGCATTCTTATTCAATGGTCGAATATGGAGAGTTCGCAAAAGATCCGCCGTCTCATAAAATGGTAATCCGCTTGATATGAATGTATCACCTATTACCACTTTGTAAAGCGAATTAGTTTCTGATGGAAAACCGATAACTCCCTTAACACCATCCACTTCTATATTCTCTGTATAAATATCAGGATTTGTCATCTCTTCTATTCCTGGGATAATGTAAATTTTGCCATACA
>CAYXSJ010000005.1:0-1442 GCA_964467095.1 uncultured Methanotrichaceae archaeon | reverse complement strand
AAGCAATAGAAAAGCCCGTCTGTCATCACTAAGGAATTCGACGACAATCAATATGGGAGGTGTTCGAATTATATCGACTAAAAGCGTAAATGTTATATATTTTCGAGTAATACCGGCAATAACTGGATCGGGGAAAATATCTTACCTCGCTAAGATGATTGTTCCCCCCATTGGAGGCAAAAAAAATGAGTTCAAAGCTAATTTGCCTGATAGGGCTGTTGGCCTTTTCCATGTGCATGACCGCTGTTTCGGCACAGGATAGCTCGATTCGAGTAGTAGGTGCAGGTGCCGTGCAAGTTCCTGCAGACACGGTAATTATTGCAGTTAGCGCTCAAAATGAAAGCGAGAACGCCACTTTGGCCGCAATAAGTAATTCGGAGTTACTGAAAAGAACAGAAGAATCATTGGTCGCTGCTGGAGTTAAAAAAGAAGAGATAATGCCGGATCGATCGAAAGGCTACATGACCTCTCGCAGGGTGATATGCGATACTGTGAATAATTCGACAACCTGCAGAGACGTGGTCGCTCATGTAGTCGCAGAGCGTATGATCATCAAGCTGAAAACCAGCGATCAGAACCAGACCCAAAAAGTTATTGATGCTGCAAAGTCAGCCGGTGCAAAAGCAGCTATCTGGGGATATGCTTTAAGCGATTCAAGCAAGGCAGTGGATGAAGCCAGGAAGAAAGCATTGGATGATGCCAAAGCAAGGGCTGAGGATTATGCCTCAAGCTTTGGATTAAGTTTAGGAAAAGCCATGGAAATCGAGGAGCCAGCATATCCTGATATCGAGATTGGCCCGACATATGCATGGGATATGCCCGGGAGAATGAACCATAGGTTCTGGATGGAGCCCTTCCATAGAATGAATCGCTTTTTCAGAGGCAATTACATTCCCGAAGGTATGGCAGAGGTTACTGCTTATGTTAGCGTGACTTACAATGTCGGCCCGGCATAGGCTGGTTCTCTCTTTTTATATAAATCCACCATACATACATGCAAGCTGAAGGGCAAAGAAGTCCTTTCAGCTTTAATACTATTTCCATCTCGCTTTGTCCAGCAAACGCAGGTGATTTCGAGGTGGCTTATTACTGGAGCAGACCGATTACTACTATGCATTCAATAAAGCAAGATCCTATACAAAATCTACTGAGATTTCTGTGAACTCCTCCCACTCCCTGAAGGATGGGGACTTCCCGCTCTGCCCTTCGCAATCCCGCAAGTTAAAACTTGTTATCGTCTTATGGCGATAGGTTTATATCTCAATAAGAATTTAGCACGTTTGTCATGACTCAAAAATCCGTATCGGACTTACGCGTTAAGATCCTGAGCGCCTTATCCGATCCCATCCGCCTGGAGCTGCTGGAATATCTAGCTGAGGGCGAACGCTGCGTGTGCGAGATACTTCCTGCCTTCCAGAGGTCTCAATCCACCATATCCAAGC
>CAYXSJ010000004.1:4123-37371 GCA_964467095.1 uncultured Methanotrichaceae archaeon | reverse complement strand
ATTTAATGATGAGCAACGGGTCTACTGAGATCTCTCGACGGGGAGGTCGTTGATGATCCGTTGGAGCACTGAAATGGGTTGTTACATGGGCGCAATCCCTGTAATGACTTCAGTATCGGAGATACCCGTCGATCGTGAGTTCGAATCTCACCAGCCCCACCTTTTTCTTCTATAATTTTCGTTTGTTTTCCAGAGAGCTTAAATATCCTCCAAGCATTCTCCTGGCGGGTGCCGAGATGTACAGAGATATCCTCACCATATGCTGGTCCATCAAGGAGGTCAATAAGAACCTCACCGACAGGAAGTCTACATCCGACTTCTCCATAAAATACCTAAAAAATGCATGCATCGTTTTGGCAGGACAGATGCGGGAGATAAGCAAATCCATGCCCAAAGAGGTCCTCGAGGTTGTCGATAAGAAGGGCGGGAAGAAGAGCTTCACACTACACGAGGTGTCTGAGATGCTTTATGATACTCGGAAGATCGTAGAGCTGAATCTGATCGACAATATCAGCCGATGGGCTAAAGCTCGCATGGCCACCTGAGACCATAGAAGAAAAAGCGTTTTTTTTCTTTCTTGATATTTTTACGCGCCTCAGAACTCATAGGGCTCATCATGACATCAGAGCATACTATATCATCATCGGCGTCGCGACTTGGGCCCCTGTGCCCCAGCAACGATATCTGCTATAATCAGTTTCTATTATCTATTTTTCTTTTTCTCTTATCCGTGAGCTTGAGCCAGGTATCAGGGCAAGTTTGATCCTAGAAGGATTCCAATTCCAGGAATATGGTACGATTGGGCGTGCACGTTTCTGTGGCGGGCGGCGTGGACAAAGCAGTTTCTCGTGCTCGCGAAAAAGGCTGCGATGCATTTCAGATATTCTCCTCCAATCCTCGCGGCTGGAAATCAAATGCTATCCCGAACGAATCTGCGGAGCGCTTTCTTGCCCTGCTTAGGCAGTCCGGCCTCTCTCCGGTCGTGGACCACATGCCCTACCTGCCCAACCTGGCCTCGGCAAAGGAAGAGGTCTATGCCAAATCGATTGAGGCTCTCGCGAGAGAGCTGGAGCGCTGCCAGACCTTAGGCATACCGTATCTTGTAACTCATCTGGGAAGTCACCTGGGCGCGGGGCAGGAAAAGGGGCTCACGAGGATTGTAAACGCTCTACAGACGGTCTTTTCGAAGCTGGATAGCGATACCATCTTGCTTTTGGAGAACAGCTCCGGCACAATGAACAGCATGGGCAGCACTTTTTCGGATATAGCTGCCATCTTAGAATCCCTGCCGGCAGAGCGTCGTCGTTTGGGCGTGTGCCTGGATACCTGTCATCTTCATGCCGCAGGATACAACCTATGCACCTCTTCGGCTCTGCAGGCGACGCTTGATCAGTTTCAGGAATGTATCGGCCTGAGAAAGCTTATGCTCATTCATCTCAACGATTGTCGCGGCTCTCTAGGATCGCATCTGGACAGGCACGAGCACATTGGCCTCGGACAGATCGGCGAGGAGGGCTTTCGCGCAATTCTTGGCCATCCCGCTCTAGCCGGCCTGCCCATGATCCTGGAGACGCCGGTGGATTCTCGCCGGGATGATAGAGGGAACCTTGAAGTGGCAAGGCGTCTTGCCTCAGGGATAAAATAGTTTTTCGATGACCAGCATCAAGGCGTCATTGGAGATGGGCTTGACTAGGTAGCTGCTGGCTCCCAGATCGTAGCTCTTCTGAATATCCTGGTCCTCATTGGATCCGGTAAGAATAACTACAGGGATCGTGCTGAGATTCTTATCATTCTTTATGCTGGTGAGAAGATCTATGCCGCTGATATCGGGCAGGTTGATGTCCAGCAGAATGAGCTGGGGCATATCGGCCTTAGATTTATTTTGCAGAGCTGCAAGGGCTTCTTTGCCGCTTGCGGCAATTACCAGACCCTCATTCAGCTTATTGTGCTTTAATACGCGCTTTGTAATGGCAGCGTCCTCAATATTGTCCTCCACCAGCAAGATCTTTATTTCTAAGTCCATAGATTCACCTGGAGCTTTGCGCTCACTTTTGCCCGTTAGCCATTGTAGCCATAATAGTCGTTGCAACTACCCACAAAAATAGTTTTCCCACTGAGCGGCGCATAACATCCCTTGAATGCCCTCCCGCAGATTAAACCCGTATGTTAATCCTTAGCATGCAACTATCAGACTCAAAAATTATATATTTTATGAATTTTTTAATATTCAACGCCTGTAACAATACGGACCTTTGATCAGGAGCACGCATTTAATCTGGAACTCAAGCTTGGCTCAAGTTAAGTTTGGCTTTTTTGGTACTTAGCCTTCCAGGCTTCTCGCGACACGCCGGCTGGAAAGAAGGGCAACCCGGCTCAGGGGCACGTCTGCCTCCAGCTCATAGCCCAGGGCCTCACCCAGGGGGCGAGAGAAGTCCATGATCTCGGAGTGCTGCGGCATGGCTTCGCGAGTTAGACGATCTCGGGAACGGCCCAGATGCATGTAGGCCTTGACCTCCACGAAGTCCGGCTCAGCCCTCGCGATGAGATGGGCGTAGTCCTCCGGCCTAACCATATTCAGGCCGCGCGCCAGTGTCAAGCGGATCACGCTTCGGCAGTGGTGCTGCTTGATGATCTCCAGGCTCTCCTGGATCCTCGGCCAGAGGTCCGCAGCGGGACGGCAGACGCGCCTGTAAAGATCTTCATCAGGCGCATTGATGCTGAGGTAGAGCTGCGTGGGTCGCAACTCGGCCAGAACTTCGGGGTGGGTGGCGTTGCTGACCACAAAGCTTGTCATGCCTTTTTTGCGGATCAGCTCGATAAGCTCCTTTAAATAAGGATAAAGGGTGGGCTCGCCCATGAGGGAGAGGGCCACGTGCCTGGGCTGGCGAGCCTCAGCTAGCCTCTCCAAGTCCGTGGTCTTGGCTCCACCGTAGCCGGAGAGAAACTTCTGCTGGCCGCGCAAGATACCATCCAATAGCTCTGCGGGCTCCAGAGGCGCAATTCCCGGCACAGGATCGTCTATCGGCCTCCAGCAGTGCAGGCAGAGATGGTTGCACTCAAGGGTGGGCGTCATCTGCACGCAACGGTGGCTGGAGATGCCGTAGAAGTGGTGCTTGTAGCATTGGTCTCCGCCCCGCATGGCGCGGCTAAGCCAGAGGCAGGGCTTGACGGCACCTCCGCCGACGAGGTGGTAGCCCTGGCGGGTGAGGGTCTGAATAGCTTGAATTTGTGGTGGCATGTCAGGAGATAAAAGAATAGCCGGAGATATATAGCTGTGTGTGATGCTTTATAATTCTGGGGAATGGACATATCGATTTTTCGTATTTGCATAGCGAACACGCATCATCTTTTCCTTCTGACGAGAAGCGCGATTGTCACCAAGGCCACTGCCGCGACACCGCCTGGAAGAGACGGTGCTTTTTGCGTCTCGGTGCTATTGATGGCGCGAACTACTGGCTCGGCCTCAATAATATTCTCCTCCAGGTCCTTAACATCTCCATCTTTGCCAAGCAAAATAGTGCGCAGCTGGTAGATGCCCGGCACGAGGGTCTTGTTCCAGGTGATCTCTACGGTCTCATCGTCTCCTGTAAGCAGCACAGGCGTCTTCTTTTCCGTGATATTGAGCACGGTTCCGTTCTGAGATCGTATGAACATCAGACTGCCCTCAAAAGGAACGCGTGAGTTGCCGAGGACTGTGGCGCTGGCTCCCGTCTCATCCTGGTAGGTCTCAGTGATCACGGCATCATCCCGGGCCCTAAAGGAGGCCATGAATGATCTGGCCTGGTTGTGGTTCAGCTCGACGATCTTCACCCGTCCCGAGTACTCGCGACCATTTTCCAGGAGTTGCTTCCATAGATAGTCCTTTTGAACCGCGGCGGAGATGCTTCCAGTAATTGGAACTGCTTCTTCCCTGGTTATGTAGACGGCTTTGTTGCCGGAGATGAGCATGTAGTAGATGTCCACAATGGTCGGATCGCTGGCGCTGATGGAAAGATGCATGCCGCGCGAGTCAGCCCGAAAATCCCGCACGTCAAACCTCATCGGCTCAACTCCGCCATAAAAGAAACTGTCGCATTTCTTGGAGACGGAAGAGCCATTCTCAAGCAGACTGGCACATGCATTGTAATTTGCTTTTTCTGCATCGAACTGCGACCACTGCATAATCCAGGTCCCAGGTCCGTTAAGCGTCACGTTCTTGGTCTGAAGAACCCGGCCGTCAGAGATAAGATCCGTTTTGAGAACATATCCTGCCACATCTCCCTCGACAGTAACATCAGCAGAATCAATACTCGAATAGAGATCGACAATCTCATGAGACTGGGCTACGCCCGCCAGTGCCGCCAAGGCTACCAGGATCCAAACAGCGCAAATGCTCATAAACACCTTCCCGATGAATAATGCGTTCAATTCTTAAGGGCATTAAAACTAACGCAACCGACAAAAAGATTCTTCGTGGCGTCTGTCCCCCTCAAAGCTACAGCCAGTGCGTGAAAGGAGCAATCAAATTGTCTGTCGTTTCCTCCGGCATTCAGCAATGCCGGCCAAATCTCCCACTAACTTGATAATTAAGGAGAATTATCAGATTTCCTGAGGACTTGCACTTTGCCAAGCAGCTTCATCCCCACCTTTGAGCTCTCGGTCGTCGCCCGCCACATCACCTACAGGAAGTGGCGCACATTCCTCTCTGTGGGAGCGGTGGCCCTGGCCGTGGCCATCTCCATCGTCTTCGTCTCCATCCAGAACGGCTTCTCGGATTTCCTCTTCGACATCGTCTTCCGATTTTTGCCGCATATCACAGTCAGCCCTCTGGAGGGCGAGGACTACATCCATCTCTACCAGGGCATCGTCGACAACGCCTGGGCGCTGTCGGGCGTCCTGGGCGTCTCACCGTCCCTGGCGGCCACGGCGACGCTGGCCTACAAGGACAAATCAGACAACGTTGCCATGTCTGGCATCGATCCCGTGCAGGCCAACAAGATCTCCAACATCGACAAGTACATGGTGCAAGGACAGATCGAATCCATCCTGGGCGGCAAGAAGATCGTTATGGGTGAGGCGCTGGCCAAGAAGCTGAAAGTGAAGGTGGGCGATACCATCCAGGCCAAATTCCCAGATGCGGTCCCTATGCGTCTGCTGGTCTCGGGGCTATTCAGTTTCGGCTACAAAGAGGTAGACGAAGGCGTCACCTACGTCTCGCTGGACACGGCACGCGAATTCCTGAATGAAGGAGACGTGATGACCAGCATCGACATCAAGCTGGAGGATGCCTTCCAGGCGGAGACATCGGCCAAAGAGCTGCGGTCTTACGGCTACAATGCCAAAGACTGGCAGGAGCTTTTCCCGGATATAGTCAGGACTCTGGCCTTCCAGAGAACCCAGAATAATATTACTATGCTGCTGCTCATGATCATCGCCACATTCGGCATTGCCAGCATCATGAACATGCTGGTGCAGGAGAAGACGCGCGAGATCGGCATGCTCATGGCTATGGGAGCGACGCCTGCAAACATCCAGAGGCTCTTTTTGCTTGAGAGCGGCTTCTTAGGCTTGCTGGGAGCCCTGGCTGGCTGCGCTCTGGGTTATTCGGTGTCGATCTGGCTCATGGGCGTGCAGATTCCAAACGAGATGGGCCAGATGATGGATCTGCCCATTGCCATCAATCCCATGGACTTCGTCGTCTTCACCCTTCTGGCAGTACTCCTGAGCATAATTGCGGGCTACTATCCGGCCCGCAAAGCCTCATGGCTTGATCCCGTAATCGCATTGAAGGGATGATGGCAAGGATGGTCGCATATTCAGCCGCGGAGATGATGCACTCTGTTTGAGCTGGAAGTCGCCAGAAGGCATATCGTCTCCGACCCAAAGATGGTTCTCTTCACTGTCCTGGCCGTTGCCCTTGCCATCGGCGTGATCGTAGTCATTATGGGCATCAACGAGGGGTACAAGAGCGAACTCGTGAACAACCTGGTCGAGAAAAATCCCCATCTGACCGTCAGCCCCAAGGAAAATGAGGACTACATCACCCTTTATCGAACTCTGTCCAATATTCTCTGGACCTTCCCCCAGGTGCAGGCGGCCTCGCCCCGCCTCCTAGGCAAAGCGGGAGCCAAGCATAAGGACAAAGTGCGCGGCGTGAGCTTCATTGGCGCAGATCCGCTAAAGGAAGATCCGCTCATGATGGTTCAGAAGGACATGGTCTGGGGGAATTACTCAGATCTCGTCTTTAAAAAGCGAGGTGCCGTCCTGGGAACCAAGCTCGCCGAGAATCTGGAGCTTGAGCCGAGACAAAAGTTTACATTGCAGCTGCAGAACAAGTCCCTCAGAATCGAAGTGGTGGGCCTCATAAGAACAGGAACCGGGACTGACGAGACCCTGGTATATCTGCCTTTGGATACGGCACAGGAGCTATTGGATCAGACGGATGTCGTCTCTCAGGTCGCCGTTCGGCTCTCAGACATTTACGCGGCCCCAGAGATTGCCGCCAACCTGAGCCGTCGCTTCACCTACAGGGCGGAGAGCTGGCAGGAGCAGAACAGGGATATCTTGCAGGTGATGGACACCCAGAAGTTCATCCTTTACATTTTCTACGCCCTGATCTTCGTGATTGCCGGATTCGGGGTGGCCAACACCATGATCATGACCGTGACCCGCAGGACGAAGGAGATCGGCATCCTCATGGCCATGGGCGCGACCAGGAAGAGCATCGTGAAGATCTTCCTCCTGGAGAGCCTGATCCTGAGTCCGCCAGCGGCCCTGCTCGGGTGTAGCCTGGCCTGGATCACCGCCAAGCTCATCGAGGCCTATCCAATTTCGCTTCCAAGCGACGTATACCAGATATCGCAGCTGACTGTTCTGCTCACGCCGGAGACCTTTGCACTGGCCGCAGGCTTTGCATTAGCTGTGAACTTCCTGGCGGGCCTGTATCCGGCCTACAAAGCCTCTCGACTGGACCCGGTAGAAGCCATAGCAAGCGATTGACGGGAGGAATGATATGAACGATGATATAATCGTGCTGAAAGACCTGAGCAAGATTTATGGAAACGGCGTGGAGGTGCGCGCCCTGGACGGCGTCAGCCTCACCATCAAGGCAGGCGAGTTCGTAGCCATCGTGGGGCCGAGCGGCAGCGGCAAGAGCACTCTGCTCAACATGATCGGCCTCCTGGACACACCGAGCCGCGGCTATATCTCTCTCAAGGGCATCGACGTCAGCCGGGCCAGTGCCGAGGAGCGCGCCCACCTTCGCAACCGCGAGCTTGGATTCGTCTTCCAGTATCATCACCTCATTCCCGAATTCTCTGCCCTGGAAAATGTCATGATGCCCATGTTCATCTGCAAGAAGAGCAAAGCTATAGCTCGCGCCAGAGCGGTGGAACTCTTAGAGGCTGTAGGCCTGAAGGACCGCATGAACAACAAACCAAACCAGCTCTCCGGCGGACAGAGCCAGCGCGTGGCTGTGGCCAGGGCTCTTGCCAACGGGCCGTCTATCGTCATCGGCGATGAGCTGACCGGCAACCTGGACACCAAGAGCTCCAAGCTGATCTATGATCTGCTGCGGGATCTGAATAAGAAGATCAACCAGACCTTCATCCTGGTCACACATGACATGACGCTGGCCGAGAAGACGGACAGAATCCTGAGAATCGTGGACGGAAAGCTCGTGTGCGAGCTATTGCGCAGCGACGGAGGCTTTGTGGCAGGCGAGTCTTGTGAGATGGGAGAAGATGAGGGGAGAATAAAGAGGGCTGAAACAGGCTCTAGTACAGCAAAGCCGAAATGAACGATCAGCCGTTCACAAAGGCACATTACCCGCCCACAATCACGGCTTTAATTAGGCCCGGCTGTACTAGTAGGCCTGCAAGAAGGAAGTGGGGAGGTACGCAAAGAATATTATCCGGAAGTCGCAAAGGCGCTACTGGATGCCCTGGCGATCTCTTGCATTGATGGCAGTTTTAGCGATGGTGGCCGTCTGCACCTCCGGCGCACAGCAAGTAGTCCCCGCCCAGGAGATATTAGCCAAATTAGCGAGCAATGAGCCCGTTTATTATGATAATATCCAGGTTTTGGGCGACCTGGATCTCAAATCCCTGTCTGATGCCCGCGTGTCAAACTCATTCGCACTTACCAACTCCTCCATCGCCAACGCCTCCTTTGATGGCACCACCTTCGCGAAGGACGCTGTCTTCTGGGGCACGGCTTTCGGCAATGCCAGTTTCGAGAATGCAGCTTTTCAGGGCCAGGCCGACTTCGCCAACACCTCTCTTTCCAACGCGAGCTTTTCCGCCGCCTCCTTCGACAAGCCGGCAGTCTTCGACGGCGCGCACTTCCATGATGATGTGAGCTTCGAGGATGCCGTGTTTGCCACGGATGCCTTCTTCAATGAGGTCCGGTTCATGGCTGATGCCAACTTCAATTACTCCGATTTTGCCTCTTACTCCTACTTCGCGTCCGCCCAGTTCCTTGGCGACGCGCTCTTTTCGGACGTCGATTTCTTGGGGGTGCCGGACTTTTCCACTGCTTCCTTTGCGGCAAGGGCCAACTTCTTCCAGTCTCGTTTTAACAGTCCTCTCTTCAGCGATGCCGTCTTTTCCGGCCCGGTCCAGTTCGGCCTGGCCAGCTTCTCCGGCCTCTCCTCCTTTGGGGGCGCGCTCTTTGGTGGGGAGGCGGTCTTCAATCTGGCCCGCTTTTCCGATGCAGCCTACTTCTCGGGAGCCGAATTTCAGCAGGATGCCCTCTTCGGCCTGACCAAGTTCCAGGACATCGCCAGCTTCCAGAGCGCCAGGTTCGATGGTGATCTCAACTTCAAGAGCGGATCGATCTCCAACATGCTCCTGGAAAAGGCAATGTATGGTCGTGATTGCCGCATCATCTTAAACGATACCGACTTCACCCGATTCAGGGCCCACTGGAATGAGATTGAGGATCATGTGGTCTGGGAGCCTGGTGCCTATCTGGCCCTGATAAATAACTACCATGGCCTGGGCTGGTCGGCAGACGAGGACGACTGCTACTATCAATACAGGAGCTTCAATCAGGGCAAAAAGCAGTGGGGCTGGTCGAAGGCCATCGATATCTTGGCATGGCTCTCCTGCGGCTACGGGGTGCGTCCCGGCTATGCTGTGGCCTGGTCGCTTCTCACAATCCTGGCCTTTGGGCTGGTATTTTGGAGAGGGGACGGCATCCGCCGCTCCGCCAAGCCCCTGCATGAGCCTGCAGAAGAGGACAGCGTGCCAGAGCATGTCACATTGCGAAACGCCCTGTTCTTCAGCACCATGGTCTTTCTCTCCCAGGGGCCCATCGACTTTCTGCCCGTGGGAAAAAACAGGAATTATGTTATCCTGGAAGGAATTTTGGGCTGGCTGCTCTTGGCGCTCTTCCTGGTGACTCTGGGGCGGGTTATGATCCGTTAATCCGTTAATACAAAATGATAAATCCTGGGCCATCTTCAAATTGGGTCAGTGATTACAGATTCCAGATGGCGCGTGCGGCGCTTGACCTTCTTACTGTTCCTCATGCTGCTATTCCTGATGCACTTCCTGCTTGTCGAGAGCGTCTCAGCAATAGAGCCTGAGCTCTATGCTCCTTTGCAGCAGGGCTCGCTTTCCCAGGGCCCGGCCGCCCAGGTCATTGCCGCCCAGGATCTTCTGGCTCAAATAAGATCGGGCGAGCCGCTGGACTATGACAATGTAACAATCACCGGCCAACTGGATCTGGGGCTTATAGATGGGCCGGTCAAGCAATCGATAATAATTACCAACTCTCGCCTCCAGGGGCCCGTAAGAATAGAGGCCGTGATCTTCTCAGGGATCCTGGATTTGCGGGGATGCACCTTTCAAGATAATGTCAGCTTTATCAAGTCCAGGTTCCAGGGAGATGCCAAGTTTTCCGGATCAAAATTCCTGAGGCAGGCCGATTTTGCCAATACCTATTTCGGGGCCCTGGCTTCTTTCATCAGCACGCGTTTTCTAAACGACAGCAGCTTTGGCAACGCCCAGTTCGATGGAGATGCAGTCTTCCTCGATTCCAGCTTCGTCAATGATGTCGATTTTAATTATGCCAAATTCCTGCGCTCCGGATCTTTCTGGAATACAATCTTTGAAGATGTGAGCTTCTTTGAGACTCAATTTGCCGGACAGGTCACATTTCGATCTGCCCAGTTTCTAGGCAATGCCACCTTTGCCGCCACCCGCTTCGAGAGCGATGTGCTCTTTCGTGAGGCCCGCTTCTGGAAAGGAAGCACTTTCGGCCTGTCCAGCTTTGGGGGCCTCGCGGACTTTGGCAATGTTGACTTTAAAAAGACGGCCTTCTTTGGAGGAGTGAAGTTATCAGACCTGGCCTATTTCGCCAATGCCAGGTTTGATGGCGATTTGATTTTGGAGGGTGCCAGGCTATACAGCATGCAACTGGATAATGCCGCATTCAATGAGAGCTCTAAAATTAACCTCAACAGCACGGACTTTTCCAAGTTCGTGGTCCACTGGAGCACCTTGCGAGGCCGCATGGTGTACAATGGGGCCGCCTACCTGGCACTGGTAAAGAACTACAAGAGCCTGGAATGGTTTGACGAAGCCGATGAATGCTACTACCAATACCGCAGAATCGGTCAGGACCAGGCGCCCTGGGGCTGGGGCAAACTCTCAGACATCATCTCCTGGCTCTCCTGCGGCTATGGCGTTCGGGTGAGCTACACTGCCTTCTGGTGCCTCTTTACCATCCTTTTCTTTGGAGTGATATTTTGGGCGGGAAAGGGCATGGACAAGTTCGAGATCGAGGGCATGGAGCTTCCTGGAAATCCGCGGCTGCGGCCAAGCAAGCGGGTCTCTTTCACAGATGCTCTTTATTTCAGCATTGCCATGTTCACAACCTCCCAGGCACCCGTCAACACCTATCCAGTAGGCGTTTACAGGCATCTGGCCATGGCAGAAGGAATCCTGGGATGGTTCTTCCTGGGCCTCTTCGTGGTTGTCCTGAGCGCAGTGCTCATTCGCTGATGCGTGCCAATCCGGAAAGGTTGATATACGTGTTGGTTATACGGAAAAGCCTGAAAAGGGCGCGTGGCCTAGTCAGGATAAGGCGGCAGCCTCCTAAGCTGTAGATCGGGGGTTCGAATCCCCCCGCGCCCGCTTGCTTTTTTTTAATATTCTTGTTTGCGGCCGTCCAATTTTCAAGAAAGATGCATTCAAAAAAGGACGATTTCAGTGCACGATCTTGGAGATGGCCAGCTCCAGGATATCCTCGGCACCCGATTTCTTCAACTGGGGAATGAGCAGGTTGACAATGGATCTGTCCACCACAGTCTCCACGGCATAATAGCCGGAGTTGTAGAGCTTGGAGATGGTGGGATTCTTCATGCTGGGCAGCATGGAGATAACATCCTTTATGGCATCTTCTGGCACATTCATCTTGAGCAGGACCTTTTCTCTCGCCTTTATGACTGCTGAAAGAAGCGTCTCTACGGCCATAATCTCCTCGTGCTTCTCCGGATCGGCCCAGCTCTTTTTGTTGGCAATCAGCTCCGAGGTGGACTTGAGCATGACATCAATGATCTTAAGGCCGTTCTTCTTCAGGGTAGAACCGGTCTCAGTGAGATCAACGACCACATCGGTCAGCTCCGGAACCTTGGCCTCGGTTGCTCCAAAGGAGAATTGAATCTCCACCGGTATTCCAAGGCTGAGGAAGAAGGCCTGGGTGAGGCTGGGATATTCAGTGGCTACGCGACTGCCCGGTTTTATCTCACGGGCGGAGTGGATATCCTGGCTCTCGGGCACGGCAACAACCAGCTTTACAATGCCTGGCCCCATTTTTCCATAATTGAGCTCAGCGACATGAGCCACTACGGCTCCGGACTCCATTATCCAGTCCGTTCCAGAGATGCCCAGGTCGAAATAACCTTTGGCCACATATCCCGGTATCTCCTGGGGGCGGAGGATCTTCACCTTGCCGATGCGGGGATCTTCAATGCGGGCGTTGTACTCCCGCTCCGTTCTCTTAACCTCCAGCCCGGCTTGCTCGAAGAGCTGCAGTGTCTGATTTTGCAGGCTGCCCTTGGGAATGGCGATGTCTATCATTCTGATGTTTTGCTTTTTTAGAACATATTTTTGTCTTTTGCTCGATTGGCAGGGATTCAAGGAGGATCCAGGGAGGATCCAGGTTTTGTTTGCCGGTTTTCTGCGCCCGCGACGCACAATATTTATAAATAACTACAGTAATAAACAGTGTTGGAAGGGGGTAAGAATGGCATCGCTGATAATCTCTGATACTCATTTCGGCCTGGATTCATCGACGTTAAGTAATCCAAAAAAGGTAGACCAGTTGATGCTAGAGATATCGGAATTTGAGGGCGGCTGCGATGAGGTCGTGCTTTTGGGCGATATCTTCGATTTCTGGAGGGTGCGACCGGAGAATGCTGTGAGGGATTCCATCCATTTTTTAAAACGGCTCTCCCAGGAGAATCTTAAGATCCGCTATGTTGTGGGAAATCACGATCATCACCTGGTGGTACAAAAGCAGGAGGCCGAGTTCATGGAGAGGGCAAGTCGCGGCGATTTATATCCCATTTATATTCCTTCAATGCGCTGGCGCCTGACTTTTAGCGGCCTTGATATCGAGATGCTCTATCCCACTTACCGGGCTTCCTGTTGCCATAGGACCATCCTCTTCACGCACGGCCATCATCTGGACGGCATTCAAACCTTCACTTTGCAGCTGGTGGAGAAGCTGCGCAGACTCTCCGGAGAAGAGTTTCTTCCGGCAGACCTGGAGATGATGATGACTTACGCCTACGAAAGCATCTACCGCTCCGCTTGCATCGGAGAGATGGTCTCTTTCGAAAACACTATCTGGAAGGCCTCCAGCCTGCTGCAAAGGTTCAACGCTGGCTTTTTTTCTAACCAGCGCCAGGCTTCTGTAGAGGGTCAATATGATGCCATATTGAAGTTCATTCGCGAGAGGAGCCTCGGCAAAATAGACTGCTTCATCTATGGGGATACGCATCGTGCGGGCATATTTCAGAAAAAAGGAGGGCCGCTGGCCGTGAACGCCGGCTCTTTTACGCGCGAGCAGGGAAATGGCTCCTGCCTTGAGACGCCCGACACCTATCTGCTTCTGGATGAGGAAGGATTGGCCATAAGGCAGCTTGGCCGGAAAAAGCCCCTCATTTTATGCGAGCTTCTCTAGATGCCAAACCTATTTCATCCAGTATCATCTTGACCAGTTCATGTTCGAACCGAAAGAGGAATCTTTGGTCATGGAGATCGTTCGCAGCTTCTTTGATATTACGCCTGAAGAGATGATGAAGATCGGCGATCAATTCAAGAAGCTGCTCTTCGATCCACAGACAGGAAGCGAAGAGGAAGCAGCGGCAAAGCTAAAAGAGGCGCTTAAAGATATGTCCAAAGAGCAGGTCTTGATGGCAGGCATGTTCGTCTCGGGCCTGCTGCGCTGCAACCTTGTCCCGCAGATTGAGCAGCAGTATCAGCAAGCAAAGGCAGAAGGGAAAATCGAGCCTGATGTGTAATGAATGAGGCGCTTTGTGCATGCAGAGATGGCAAGGCCCTGGCAATTGAGCTAAGACGAATAGTCGATGCCATACTGGCGGGCGAGATCAGGACGCAGGCGGATCTGGAGTCGCATAAGAAGGACGTCTCCTCACTTTTAGGCCTCTCTTCCCTGCCCAGCAATGCCGATATACTCGGCTTTGCTTCTCCCGAGGAGCGCGAGCGGCTCAAGATGCTGGTGCGTAAGCCCACTCGAACCCTCTCCGGCGTGGCCGTCATCGCGGCCATGACCTCTCCCTCCCGCTGCCCGCACGGCACCTGTGTTCCCTGCCCGGGCGGCATTCTCTGCGTTTCTCCGCAAAGCTACACCGGTCGCGAGCCTGCAGCACTGCGGGCAGCGCAGCACGAGTACGACCCCTACCGCCAGGTAACGGCCAGGCTAACTCAACTGGCAGAGATTGGCCACCCTCTGGACAAGTCGGAGCTGATCATCATGGGCGGAACGATCACGGCACGATCGTTGGGCTATATGCACTGGTTTGTCAAACGCTGTCTGCAGGCCATGAATGATTATCCCGGTGCAAGAGCGTTCGCCACAGGGTACCAGTCCTTTGCCGATGTGGCCGCAGCCAATGAGACGGCGTCGGTTAGAAACATCGGCACCACCTTCGAGACCCGGCCGGACTATTGTGGCCCCAAAGAGACAATGAACATGCTCCTTCTTGGTGCCACCAAGGTGGAGCTGGGCGTGCAGAGCACTCGCGATGATATACTGCAGACTATGAAACGCGGCCATACGGTTGAGGATTCCGTTTCTGCCAATCGCGCTCTGCGAGAGGCAGGACTGAAGGTGGGCTTTCACATGATGCCGGGGCTGCCCGGCTCCTCTCCCAGGAATGATCTGGAGGTATTCAAAGAGCTCTTTTCGGATAGCCGTTTTCGCCCGGATTATCTCAAGATCTACCCCACGCTGGTTGTGGAGGGAACCGAGCTTTACCGGCAATACCAGAGAGGCGAGTATATCCCTCTGGGCGACGGCGCTGCTGCAGAGCTGGTCTCCTGCATAAAAGAGATTCTGCCCGCCTACGTTCGGCTGCAGCGTGTGCAGCGGGACATTCCTGCGCAGCTTATTGTGGCAGGAGTCAAGAAATCCAATCTGCGCCAGCTTGCCCAGCAGAAACTGTCGGCGCGTGGAGGCCATTGCCGATGCATTCGCTGCCGGGAAGCCGGGCTGCGCCGGATCTTGGGCGGGGAAGTGGTGCTAAAGCATGAGGCTTACGAGGCTTGCGGCGGTGCCGAGCACTTTTTGTCCTTTGAGGGGGAGGACGAGACGTTAGTGGGATTCTTGCGTCTTAGGCTTTCAGCCCGCGCCCGTGTGAGGGAGCTTCATGTTTACGGACCAATGCTTCCCATCGGCAGTAGAGCTGAAGGGTGGCAGCACCGTGGTTACGGTGCAAGACTGCTGCATGAGGCAGAGACCCTGGCAGAAGAGGCCGGCTACAGCTCCCTGGAAATTACCAGCGGCATTGGAGCCAGAGGCTACTACCGGCGGCTGGGATATGAGCTATGCCGGCCTTACATGGCCAGGCAATTTAAATAGGTCCTATAAGGGTATGAAAAGAATCGAAATGGGAACGGGACATAAGCACCACAACCATTAAATACCGTGCACCAAAGAAGAATTGCGATCTGAGGAATTATAATATGCGTTGGCAAGGCAAATATGGAAGGAAGCCCACCGGGGGAAAATTGATTCCCGCCAGGGGCAAGAGAAAGTATGAGATAGGCAGAGAGCAGAGCGACACCACCATTGCCGCAGTCAGAGTTAAAAAGATCGAGACAAAAGGCGGAAATCTGAAGATGCGCATGCTGCGTGGCGATATAGCCACAATTGCAGATCCTGTGACAGGCATGTCCAAGACGGTCAAGATCGAGACTGTAAAAGACAATAAGGCCAACTTGCACTACATGAGAAGGAACATTCTCACCAAAGGTGCTGTCATCAAGACGGAAATGGGAGATGCCAGGATAACCAACCGGCCCGGCCAGGATGGCGTCATCAATGCCATACTGCTGCCTGCGCAGTAACACCCATTCTCTTTTAAATGTTCGTCGTCTTCCGGTGTAGTTGTGGTCGCCACCTCTACGCCCCGAAGGACGCCAAGACCAGGACCTGCCCCTGCGGAAAGAGAACTATTCTCTGCAAAGCAAGGGTTTTAGCCCAGGCGGAGGACGCTCATGCCGCGGGCGAGATAGTGAGAACGCTTCAGCTTGGCAAGCATGGCATGACCGGATTTCAGCCTGCCAGGCTATAGCCAAATCATCCTGGGATATCTCAAGGCTTCTGCCTTTCTTGACAACTCTGCCCGTGGCCGCGATCCTGCCGCTGCGAACGCCTTGCTGAAAGGAAGTGCTCACCGATATGGTGGCTATTCGAGCAGAAAACATGTGGGTTTTGGAGGCATTCATGACCATTCTCGTAGGTTGCAGCGGCTGGTCCTATGACGATTGGGTGGGCCGGTTCTATCCCCAGGCTCTCGCTAAAAAGAAGGGGCAATGGCTGGCCTATTATGCCAGGTATTTCACCACGGTGGAGATCAACAGCACCTTTTACCAGCCGCCGGGAGAGCTGCAGGTTTCCTCCTGGATAAAGAAGGGCAAAGAGTGCCGCTGCCTGGAGTATTCTCTGAAGATGCCAATGCTTGTCACCCACAAAAGCATGGTGGAGAAAGATGCCATGCAAGCCTCCCAGTGGGCGAAGGCCTTTGAGAAGAGCTGCATTTTGCCTCTGGCGAAGGAGGAGCTTTTAGGATGCGTGCTTCTGCAGCTCTCTCCCTACTTCCAGAGGAGCGCAGCCGCACTTCGCATCCTGGAGACTGTGCTCAACGCCCTCTCCTTCCAGGAACACGATTATGATTGCGCTGTGGAATTTCGTCACAGCTCCTGGTGGGACCCGAAAACCAAGCTGCTCGATAAAGAGACGCTGGAGATTTTAAAGGTGAGAAAGGTGGCCAACGTCCTGGTCGACGGGCCGGGCATGCCCATCTGCGGGCCACCAAGCGCAGACCACAGCTACCTTCGCTTTCATGGCAGAAATCGCGACATCTGGTATAAAAAAGAGAGAAAAGAGGGTGACTTCCGGCTAAACCGGTATGACTATCTCTACAGCGAAAAGGAGATTGAGCCGTGGGCGGTGCGCATAAAAGAAGAAGATTTGAAGGCACAAAAGGTCAGGGTCTATTTCAACAACCACGCCCGATCCAAGTCGGTGAGAAATGCCTTCCAGCTCATGGATATGCTGGCTTTACCCCATGAGAACAAGCAGATAAATCTGCAAAACCAATTTACCCTGGGAAGCTTTTGATGCGACTGACGCAGAAGCTGCATGGAGTGGTGCCGGAGAAGTGCCTGGACAGACTCTCGGATCGCTTTCATGTCATTGGGAATATTGCCATACTCTCCCTGGCCCCGGAGCTGGCATCTTACAAGAAGGAGATTGCCGGGGCCGTGCTCTCTTCCGGAAAGAACATCCATACAGTGCTCAACAAGACCTCCAAGCTGCAGGGCGAGAGAAGGGTGGCCGGCTTTGAGCTTTTAGCAGGCGACGCCAATACCGTCACCACTCATAAGGAATTTGGATTTCGCTATCATCTGAATGTGGCCAGTGTCTTCTTTAACAGCCATCTCGGCTACGAGAGAATGAGGGTGGCAGTGCAGGTCAAAGCCGGCGAGGATGTGCTGCTTCCTTTCGCGGGCGCTGGACCGTTTGCCGTTCCCCTGGCCGCCCGGGGCGCCCATGTGCTGGCCCTGGAGAAAAATCGCGAGGCTTGCCTTTACCTGGCAGAGAACGCCCGGCTGAATCGGGTAGAAAGTATGATCGCGATAATCAACGCCGATGCCTTTCAAATGGCAAAGCTGCTCGGGAAGGATTTTGACAGGGCAGTCATTCCTGCACCGTACGGAGCTGAAGGGATTTTGGAAACAGCATTGCCCCTGGTGAAATCTAAAGGAAGCCTGCACTTTTACACTTTCAAGAAGCGCCACCAGATAGAGCCGCTCAAAAAGAGCTATGAAGAGATGGGATTGGAGGTTATGCTGTGCCGGCGCTGCGGCAATGTTGCCCCATCCGTCAGCCGCTGGGTCTTTGATCTGAGAAAAACATGAGCGCTCGCAGGAACGAAACCCTTAAATACGGCGATTGACGTATAGTCGTATTGGCAAAGGTCGAAGACTCATTTCTTTCCCTCCTATGGTTCAGGACTTTTGCCTCCCTCCTAATTACACTATTTTGCGAGCCCCCTCGGCAGCTGCTTTCTTCTCAGAATATCCGCTCAAAATATCGACGATATGGCAGCCATTGCGAATGCAGACAGTCCCAGCAGGCTGAGGGGCAGAGTATACCCCAAAGCAGTCTCTTTCACGCTCGCTCCCGTGGAGCTTTTGATCAGCCAGAAGTATGGATCGGTGACATAAGAGAACATGAAAGCTCCTGAAGCAATGAGCAGGGCCAAAGTTACCCCCGGCAGAGGATAACCGGCCAGGATCTGAGCGGATACTGCTGCCGTCACCACTCTGGACCCCTGGGCGAGCTGCAGGGCGGCAGATACCAGGAAGGGCAAGAGGATTGCCGGTAGATACTGGCCCAGGTGGTAGATCTCCTGCCCAAGGCCGCTTTGCGCTACTACATAGCCGAAAGCTCCTGCTCCGCATAGGTCCAGCAATATCACGCCGGATCTTCTCGATGCCACATGAATCAGTTCCCGCATCTTCCTTCTCTCCAGTGCCAGGCCGAGCATTGCTCCCAGGAGCAGGGCTATGCCCGGATCGGCCAAAATGCGCGTCTTCTCATGCAGGCCGCCAAGCATTATCAAGACTATTGGAACAAGCAGAGGGGCCCAGGCACGTGGCCTGCTCATTTTAACAGGGGCACTTTTCTCTCGTAATTTTGCCTCCTCTTTATCAGGGAAGAAATGCTTCATGAGCACGTAAGCCAGAGCGAACAAAAACAGTGAGATGGGAATGCAGCGCACGAGCAGATCTTGAGGCGACGCCTCCAGACCAGTGGCGAGCGTGATCATGACCGGGGAGGGATAGATAAGGTTGAAAGAGATGATAGAGCAGGCTGCCGTCATGAAAAGGGCTCTTTTCCTGTTCTCACCACCTTTTTCGGCCAGGCCGCTTACCACCGGCTCCAAGATCATGTAAGCGGTGATGCTGCACATCACAGGCAATGAGATGAGATACCCGGCAGCTCCGCAGGTGGGCAGGCTTTTGCTCGCCAGTCGCCCCAGGTCGGCAACGATTCGCTCCAGGCTCTTTGTGCTGCGCAGATACTCCGCCAGCAGGGCGCCACTGAATACTACTATGGCCAGGGAGGAAAAGATCCGGGACAGGCCGGTAGAAACATATCCCAGCAGCTGCTCATCCATGCCCATCATGAGACCAAAGGCGATAGCAGAGATGACCAGACTTAAGAAAGGACCAAGCCGCGGTATGATAAGACTGACGAAAATTACTGCTGCCAGAAAAGCTAGGAATGGATCCATATTGCCAAGTATATCCTTTGAGCTATAAAACTATAATTATGCATGCGATGGCTTTTTTCCCTAAACATCCGAAACGCATTTATAGATAGAAATATAAAAAAGGCAGAGAAGGGATTCGGTCTTATTTAAATCAGCCCTGATCGTGAATCGCGATCCTGGCAAGGGATAGTTTAGCAGGGGAAGAAAGGGAGTAGTTGCATGAGTAGAGGTAGCTTTAGGCGTAAACTACCTCGGGGGAGGCTTGACCGCAAAGCAAGTCCGGCACTCCTGGGTGTAGCCATGTTTTTAGTTATTCTAGCTGCATCTCTATTCTATCTGTTTCCGAACGTCCCCGATAGCAGCTCTCCACAAGAAGATTCTGCTGATCTGTTATCCCGTCTTGAATTGAAATCAAGTCCTCCCTCTTTCCCAGACAATCCCATTTCTGGCAACGAGACGAACGGCAATGCACGCCGTATTGTCGCCTCCAAGAGTGCCTCTCTTTTGGCCACAGTCCATTTGCTGCCTGAAATATCTCAGGTCTACCTGGAGAACACCGGTCCCATAGAGCTTCATCAGGTGCAGATTGTCGGCGGGGGAAGATCCCTCGGCATACTCTCTGAGCTTATTTGCGGCGAGAAGAAGGTGCTGGCCGTCAGCGGCACTCCTGAGGATCTGCAGGTATCAGCCCTGGATCCTTCCGGGGGAGAAGTCTTCGCCCGCGTCCAGTACCTCTCGCCAGCGGCAAGCGAGTCTCCTGCAAACGAGGCACTCACAAACCATGCCCTAACAAGCACCATTTCTGAGGAAGAGGTGCTGAGCACAAAAGCAGCGCCTGACGCTGCAGCCACCTCTTCAGGGACGGCAGGAGCCGCGGCCTACGCAGCAGCGGATCCTGCGACCATTGAGCCACTCCTGTTGACCATAACTGCCAATAAGTCGGAAGGCAGATCAGGAGAAGCCGTGGGCTATAGATGCCTGGCGAAAAACATAGGACAGACGGAACTGTCTGACATCCGCATCTCTTGCGGCGGAAAAGTGGCCTCCACGAAATATCTCACGGCAGATAAGGAGCTTTATCTGGATGCAGCCCTGCAAATTGAGAATAATACCAGGCTACTAGCCGGAGTGCAAGCCAAGGATGCCAGTGGCAGGATCTACACCAACAATACGTCTTTCGACATCTGGAAGATCTCTCCTTCCCTCAAGCTGAAGGTTACTGCTCCAGAGCGGCTACATCGCGGAGAGAGAGTCTCCCTGCAAATTCGCATTGAAAATGAGGGAGCTGGAAACCTCACGGACATACTTGTCCGGGACAATTTTGGGGAGATAGGCAGGATAGCTCAACTTCCTGCAGGCGACTATCAGGTGCTGCAAAAGGAGATGATAGTATCCCAGAGCGTACAGGATGCGTTTACTGTTATCGCCCATGATCAGGCAGGCGCCGAGGTCTACGCCAGCGAGAAGCTTGACCTTCAGATGCTTAACTCCTCGCTCTTGATACAGGGCGATCCTGACGATGTCAGGATATATCCGGGAGAGCCCACCGAGGTCACCTGGGTCTTGAGCAATGCCGGAGAGGAGTTCTTGCATAATATTACACTCGAAGGAGACGGAAATAGACGCATTCTAAAGGACCTCCCTCCTGGCAAATCGGTAAAGATGACGGCCATTTACAGTAAGAACTCTACTGCCTGGATAAACGTCACAGCAAAGGGCTTTGATGGCAACGGTTTTGAGGCCGTAGGCACGGCAGGTGTGCTTTTAAGGTCCATTCAGCCCGGCATCACTTTGAAGCTCATGCCCTCTGAGATAGAGGTCTGTCCGGACGAGGCGGCAGAGATCAATGTCCTGGTCACCAATTCCGGAGACGATAGCCTGGAGGATGTAGCTCTGACTTTGAACGGCACAACGCTCGCCTCCCTGGGAGAACTGCAGCCAGGTGAGTTCAGAGTGATAAATTCTAAAACGGTGATATCCGACAATTGCACGATTCAATTTGAGGCAGTGGGAATAGACTCGCGCGGCCAGAGCCTGTCGGAAAGGGCAAGCGTCAAGGCAACTGCAGTAGTTGCCGCTCTCAAAATATTCGTCAGCTCTTCGCCGCCGGCAATAGTGCCGGGAGAGAAGTGCAAGCTTTCCTGCACCGTGGCCAACACAGGTATGGTCCCTCTCTACAGCATATTCGTTATCAGCAAAAAGTTGGGCCCCCTGGGCAATATCGAATATCTTTTGCCCAAGCGCCAGATAACGATAGCTGCGGAAAAGACTGTGAGTGAAGCGGTCGATGATACCATAATCGCAGAAGGCTTCACTCAGGACAAGAAGTCAGTGCGCAGCACCTTCAGCTTGGGCCTGAAGCTTCTCGATTCACCAGGCCAGGCCGTGGAGGCCTCCAAGCGTGCTCTGCCCGGTCCATCGCAGCCGTCTGCCGTGAAGATGGCTTCTGCCAACATCAGCTTCGGCAATGTCAGCCTGCCTTTCAATCTGCCCTCCCAGGAGGAGACGTCCTCCGATGTATCGAGAGCTATGGCCAGGGATGTGGACAGCTCGGCAAGAGCACAGAACAATGTGATATTGGATAAAATTGCCAATCTACTGCGCTATGTGGAAAAGGTTCTGGGATTGGATGAAGGAAATGAATCACTGGGTGAGAATGAGTCACAGGACAAAAATGAATCACAATCATATGCTGCCGGGGAATTCTTACCGGTGGGAAAAGACAGTCTGCCCGAATCCAGGAATTACGAGCTTTCCATTGCGGGAGTGAAAGGCTCAGAGCACGGAGCCATAACCATTCTGGATGTCAATGCACTGCCCACTCAGCCCGCCGCCAATGAGCCGGTCAAGGTAACCGCACACCTGCAAAGCCAGGAGGGAATAAAATCAGCCACCGTGAAATACGGCCTGTCCGAGCTGCCCCTCACCAAGCAGGATATGCTCAGTGTGGATCGGGTCTATGACTGCGCCCTAAGCCTGGAATCGGGCAGCGTCGAAGACGGATACTGGAGCGGCACCATCCCCGGCAGGGGCGCGGGAACTTATATGCCTCTCTCCATCTTTATAAAAGACGGATCGACCAGCGCCGAAGGCGGGCCTTATTTGATCCACTGGAGCACAGTCAACTCTGCAAAGACCAGCACAGTCATCGCCCCCTCTGGAAGGAACGGCATGCTCTTCATAGAGTCATCATCCGTAAAAGGTAGAGGTGAGGTCTCCATCAAGGATACCATCATGGGATCTACGATGGCGTTCAATGAGAAGATGATAGCCAATGGCTCCATCAGCCTGGAGACTCTGCGCTGCGTTGATCGCACGGGATCTGTGGACAACTTCACAGAGAAGAAGGATCTGGTCTTTACCGGCGGCAACCTCAAAGGTCGCAAGACGGTAGCCTCTCCCAACTTCCAGGGTGGCCTGGGAGCGTCGGTCACAGAGAGGTTCAACTTAAGCCATGTGGACAAGAGCGAGACCTCAAGCGTCAGCAGCAACAATTTTGCCAACAATACATTATCCTTCAAGACGGATCAGGCCTTTGATGGGACCTGGAATATCCAGACCAAGTATGCCAAGTTCTACAAGAAGATCAAGGCCGATCAGAAGTACACAGGCTCCTTCCAGACCCAGAAGGATATCAAGTTCCAGGATGAGGGACAGAGATAAAAATTAGCTCCGCCCCGCACGCGCCGCCTTCCGCCAGATCTCTTCGCTATTGTCTATGGCCTCGACCTGATCGTGGATATCGATGCGGTGCTGCACCTCGGCCGCACGCAGCCTCTTTTCCATAGATAGGCGCATCATCTCCCTGGCAGAGTCCCGCAGCTCTTCAGCTTCCAGCCAGAGCTTCTCCGCCTGCGCTGCATCACCCGTCCTGGTATCCACAGACTTGGCCCGCATCTCCACCTCTTTTTGCAGGGCTGCCTCATGCTCTTCATTCAGGCGTTTGGCTTCGGCCAGCAGCTCTGCGACCTCTGCGGCCATATCCTCTTTGCTTCTGGCTACCAGATCCTTCTCCGAGAACATATTATGCCTCCAGCATCTTCAGGAATATTTGATGAATGCGTGTGTCTTCTGTCAGTTCAGGATGAAAGGCTAAAGCCAGCAGATTTCCCTGGCGCGCCGCCACCACCGCTTCCCCTACCCGCGCCAGTACCTCTACGGCGCTGCCTGCCTCGCAGATGGCCGGGGCTCGGATGAAAACGGCCCTGTAAGGCTGGTCCAGCCCTTTTATCTTGAGGTCCGCCTCAAAGGACTCCCTCTGCGGCCCGAAGGCGTTTCGGTTGACATTGATGTCCATAAGGCCTAAAGGTTTGACCAGGCCCTCTCCCCCTATCTCCTGAGAAACCAGCACCAGACCGGCGCAGGTGGCCAAAATGGGCTTACCGGATAAGGCAGCTGCCTTCAGCTCTTTGGTGAGGCCGGAGCTCTCTAACTGACGGCAGATGGTAGTGCTCTCTCCGCCCGGCAGCACCAGGGCCTGGCACCCTTCTATCTGGCCGCTCCTTCTGACCTCCACTACCTGGGCTTTTCCCGCCGCTGCTCTCTCCAGGGCCAGGACATGCTCTGAGACGTCCCCCTGCAAAGCCAGGACGCCAATCCGGATCACTTACCAGCCCCTGGTCTGCAAAACTTCGTCTTTTGGAATCGTAGACGCATCCTGCCCTTTCATGGCAGCGCCAAGACCCTTGGATACCCTGGCTAAAAGCTGCGCATCGTCGTAGTGATGTACCGCCTCAACGATGGCCCTGGCCATGGCCGCTGGATTTTCGGACTTGAATATGCCTGAGCCCACGAAGACGCCGTCTGCCCCTAGCTGCATCATCAGGGCGGCATCGGCAGGAGTAGCCACTCCGCCTGCTGCAAAGTTGACCACAGGCAGGCGCTGCATGCGAGCGCACTCTCTGACCAGATCCAGGTCAGCCTCAATCTCCCGTGCCACCTTCAAAAGCTGCAGATCGTCCATGCCCTTCAGACTCCTGATCTGGCCCTGAATCATCCTCATGTGCAAAACTGCCTGGCTCACGTCTCCGGTTCCAGCTTCGCCCTTGGTCCTGATCATGGCCGCACCTTCCTTGATGCGCCGGCATGCTTCACCCAGGTTTCGTGCGCCGCAGACGAATGGAATGGTGAACTTGGTCTTTTCAATATGGAATTCATCAGCGGGAGTGAGCACCTCGGATTCGTCCACCATATCCACACCCAGTGCCTCTAAAACCTGTGCCTCCACGAAGTGGCCGATCCTGGCTTTGGCCATGACTGGAATGGTCACAGCCTTGATGATCGCCTCGATGATGGCAGGGTCGGCCATCCTGGCCACGCCACCCATCTTTCTGATGTCCGCAGGCACGGCATGCAGGGCCATTACGGCCACGGCACCAGCCTCTTCCGCTATAACGGCCTGCTCTGGAGTGGTGACGTCCATGATAACGCCACCCTTCTGCATCTTTGCGAAACCGCGCTTTAGCAGTTCCGTACCAAATCGAAGATTTTCAAGCTCCATGAATTGCCCCAAATGATCTTAAGTGCGAGCCTAATGCAGCGAGAATAAATAAACTTTGCCCCGGCAGACTTCGATCCCCTTCCAAAAAAAATCATATGATTTAGAAAATGCCGGAGGGCAGGCAGACGGCCTGCCCCTTGCTTCTTATGGCATATAGTTTTCGTAAAGATAGATGTCTTTGTCTCCACTGCGATCATCGGACCAGACTATTCGTCCCGTCTTTATGCGCGGCTGGGTCTGGTTTCCTGCATCTGTGCAGATAGCTTTCTCTTTTTGCACGTTACGATCGTATGCATAGATATCCCAATTGCCGAGCCGATTGTCTTGCCAGACAACGACGCCGTTCTCGACATCAGGATTGGTCTGATCCGTCAGGTCCTTAGTTATCTGTATCTCCTTGCTGGTGTTCAGGTCGTAGGCATAAATGTCCCAATTTCCGTTGCGGTTGTCCTGCCAGACCACAGTACGTCCGTCCGTCGCCGCATTGATCTGATCGCTGACATCGCTTGCCAGCGCTACGGGGCTGCCCCCATGCTTCCACATCCAGACATCCCAACTACCCTTCTTATTGTCCTGGTAGACCACATAGTCTCCCCCCGCCCGCGGATTGATGCCACTTGGCGGATAGTCGGGTGTGACCTCTTTCTCATAGAGCGGTCTCACGTAGACCATCCAGCCGAAGTAATTCTTCCGTAAATAGGCCAGATAGTCCGCGCTGAGGGAAACGGGTGTGGCATTCTCCAGACCGTAGGTCAGCTCGGTGGAGTTCACAATGGACATATCAAAGGTCCGGATGGACCAGTAGTCCTCGATATTGTACTGGTTCAAAGGATTGCGAGAAACCCAGGCGATGATGCTTCCATCGATATCCGGATACATGTCCTCATACGGGCCTGCCGATATGGGCAGCTCCAGTTCCTGAGACAGGCTATAAACATAGACATCCGGATTTCCGGTGCGATTATCCATCCATGCCACATAGTATCCCACCTCGTCGCTCCCGCCCACGACAGGATAGCTCTGGTCGCCGGGTGCTTTGCATATGATGCTCGTCTGACCCGCGGTCACCGGCACGGTCCTCGGCCTGCCGCTATTGGTATTGAGCCAGACCAGCTTCTCGTCCATGCTGGGCTTGACCTGGCCCGGACCCGCCTGCACCAGCTCATCCTTCCAGTTGGAGAGGTCCAGCTTGCGAATGGATGTGTCTGGATCGGTTCCGTCAACATAAGAGATGTATTTTCCCGATACTACGGGATTTGTCTGATCTCCTGGCCGGGGATAGGTCTTGCCCCACTTTTCGTCCCAGAAGTAATAGGCGAGATCTTTGCTCTTGGCGTCCTCCCAGGCGATGGTGTTTCCGGATATGTCGGGATAGAGCTGGTCTCCATCTTTTGTAAGGCAGGTCTCATTTCCGGTCATCAGGTCTTTGACATAAACATCAAAGTTGCCGTTTCGGTTGTCCTGCCAGGCGACCAGATTGCCGCTGATGATGGGATACATCTGCTGGCCGGGTCCCTTGTAGACTGCAACGCTCTCGCCGTTCGCCAAATCTTGCAGGTAAACGTCCCAGTTGCCGCTGGAGTTATCCATCCAGACGACCCGATCTCCAGAGATGGACGGCCATGTCTGATCTCCTTTTCCTGTCACTACTGCCGATTCGATGCCTGTGATCATATTCTTCATATAGATGTCCGCGTCCTTGTTTCTATAATCGGTCCAGACCACATTATTCCCCGAAGCTTTGGGATAGAGCTGATCCCAATCCCCATTGGAGATGGGCTTTTCCGTCCGCGTGAAGAAATCAAAGCCATAGATATTCCAGTTGCCTCTCCGGTTATCGCTCCAAACCAGCAGGCTGCTATTGGTGCTGGGATAGTCGGTGGAGAGCAGCAGCATAGGATCTGAGTTGATATACCTCATCTTGATCTGGGAAAAGCCATTGCTGTTGTCCATCCATACAATCTTGTTGTCGGATATGATCTTGGAAGAGAGGTATGGCTTTACTTGATCCGGATCGCCCTTGCCGTCATTGGGCGTCTGTTGCAGAGGGAGTGTGGACAATGGTATTTCCACACCCTTTTCCAGATCATAGAGATATATATCCGAATCACCCCCTCTAACATCCAGCCAGGCTGCGTAGTTGTTGCAGATCGTCGGGTAGCCCTG
Source organism: uncultured Methanotrichaceae archaeon (assembly GCA_964467095.1). Lineage (GTDB taxonomy): Archaea > Halobacteriota > Methanosarcinia > Methanotrichales > Methanotrichaceae > Methanothrix. The sequence goes on along the minus strand of CAYXSJ010000004.1, from coordinate 10,687 downwards.
GTTGGCGGAGTCGGTTGTTACGGCCTTTTCTGTTTTCGTGGTGAGGTCATAAGTGTATATGTCCCAGTTTTTATTTCTGCCATCGGCCCAGACCACCGTATTGCCCCAGATCCAGGGTTGAGCCTGCCGGGCAGAGTTAGTGCAAATGGCGATCTCCTCTCCAGAGGTCAAGTTGTAGAGATAAACATCCCATTTATCTTCACCGCTGCGGGAATCGATCCAAACGATTTTGTCGCCGTTTATCACTGGCGAAAGTTTCAAAGACGTCACGGTAGTGATTTGCTTCTCCTTTCCTTTAACGATGTCATAGAGATAAATCTCCTCGCTGCCGGAGCGTTTATCGATCCATATGATATTATTGCCGTCTATCATTGCATAGCGGTTGTCGGATGAACCATTGGTAACCTGTGTCGTCTTCTTCGTGTGCAGGTTGTAGAGGAATACGTTGAGAATTCCCTGGCTCTTGTCCGTCCAGATCACGTTTTCGCCGCTAATATCCGGGCTGCTGTGGTCAAAATCGCTATTGGTAATGTTTTGTTCCTTGTTAGTTGTGATGTTTAACAGATAAACGTTGAAGTACCCATTCCGGTTGTCCGTCCAGACGATGTTATCCCCGGAGATGGAGGGATTGGTGTGGTTGAAAGGCCCGCGGGTCATGGTTACATCGGCTAAAACCTTGAAGTCGAACATCCGGATATCCGGATCGCTGGGACCTTGTCTATATTCCGTCCAGACAACGCCTCGATCGCTGATGGCAGGCTCCATCTTTATGGTTCCGGGAGACAGGCCGAAATCTGAGCCGCTCTTGATGTCATAGAGATTGATATCGGTGTGGTTGTTGAGGTAGGCAATAATATTGCCAAAAATCCTGGGATCCGTCTGCATGCCAGGCTTAGTAAGAGTAGTCGTCTTCTGAGCCGTAATATCCATAAAGGCGATGTCGGACTCGCCGGTACGATTATCGGCCCATGCCACGATGTTGCCGTTTATGGAGGGGAACGCCTGATCTTTTGGCCCCGTGGAAACGGCTGACTCTTTGCCGCTGGCAATATCGTACAGATAAACATCAAAATCACCAGAGCGCTTATCCATCCAGACGATTTTGCCTCCATCGATCTTGGGCTCAATCCGCTCGCCTTTCCCGCTGGAAACGATGCTCTCCTTCTTGGCAGTCAAGTCATAGAGATGAATTTTATAGGTGCCATCGCGGTCATCGGCCCAGACCACCTGCTCTCCGCTGATGTCGGGCTGGGTCTGGTTGCCTTCGGCTGCAATCACCGCAGATTCTGTGCGGTTGACTGCATCGTACATGTAGATGTCCCCGTTTCCGGCACGCATGTCCTGCCAGACGATACGCTCGCCGGATACTGCCGGATTGATCTGAAAGAACGGATTAATGCATACCCATTTCTCCAGGCCGGTCTCCAGGTCGTACATGAATATGTCGAAGTTTCCGCTCCTGTTATCCGACCAGGCTACAATATGTCCGCCTATGGCAGGCTGCATCTGTTCCGAGCCTACCAAGATGGCTATCGGGTACTCTTTTCCATAATCCGCCCCGCCAGCAGCGCCAACATAGAAAAGTGCTGCTGTCATGATCATAATGAAGATTGCCTTCTGCATCTTATCACTCTGTGATCGAATGTTTTTCCCTTTGCGATATCTCTCAGGGTGCATTTGGCGAACCCATATAAGGACTTTTCTCGACGTTTGTCGTGGTCAGTCCAAAAAGGATATTTTCACGAGTTATTGATCACAAAAAGAAGAATAGTCGCATCTGATAGCGAATGGGCTATGAGATGGCCTTAAGGTTAACGAATCATGGTTCGGCCTAAGGTTACCAGAAAGAGGGCCAAAAGCAGCCAGCCTAGAATCGATTCTACCGTAGCCAGGTAGCGGAAGACGCCTATCGGATACCATTTAACCTGCGTCTTGGCTGTAAAGACCATGGCGCTGAAGTATATATTGTCCAGGAAGTTGAGAGCTTCTTCATGAGCTATGCTGGGGAGCTCGCCATTTAGCGGCTCCACCACAATACCGTCACCTATCCAGAAGAAAAGGGCAAAGAGAATGATCAGAAAGCAGCTTAAAAATACGGTATACCTGGGCCGGACACCGTAGCCGCATGAGATCCAGGCCATGCCGTCAAGGAGCTTGGACCAGTTGATCCTGATCTTTAATTTTTCCAGAAAGACCAGGGTCTTGCCGGACTGGCTCATGCGCCGGTAATGGTAGTAGCAGTCGTCTGCGTCCTCAAACCACTCCAGGTTCCTGAAATTCCTGGTCAGAGAAAGGTATGCTGCGCCGTCGTAGTCCAGGTGGTGGCGTAAAGTGGGCCATCTGACCTCCATGCGGGCAAAATCAGCGTTATGAAGATTAATCTGCCCGGCAAACACCGCATCAAAGAGACGCATAACATGGATCTTTGCATTTGCCAGAAACAGGTTATTTTGAAAATTTGAGCCGGAAAAATTTGCGGTCTGTAAAAATTGCGTTTCCTGGAAGAATGCTTCTTTGCAGAACTTAACGCTTCGAAAGTCTGCCTCCTCTAAAAAAGATACCTCCTGGAATTGTGCCTCTCCTGTAAAGACCGCCTGCCCGAAGAGGGCTCTCGCTTGAAACCTGACCTGATTGAAAATAGCATTTTCCTGGAAGATGGTACCCTGGAAAGACGCATCGTTTTGAAAGCAAGACCCCTGGAAGGACACCATTCTTAAAAAATGAGATCCGGTGAAGAGACCTCTGCCCAGTTTTGCCTCAGAGAATTGAACATCGCCACCCAAAATGGCCTCCTCGAAGTTGACATCCAAAAGCTCGGCCCGGAAGAAATTGGCCTCCTTCGCCATGTATGAGCTTAAAAAAACGGCATTGCCTTGAAAGGAGGCAAATTCCATATTGAGATCTTCATTGAAGTTTGCGCCCCGAAAATCGGCGTTTCCGGAGAGGACGGCGCTCTGAAAGCCAGCGTAGCCCATGAATTTTGTGCCATGGAAAATAGCATCGGCAAGAAAGCCCGCCTTCCAGAAGCTTGCCGATTTGCCAAAAAACGTCAGCCGGAAGTTGGCCGTCCCGGAGAATTTGGCCAGGGTGAAGTCGGCCTCTTCCCGAAAGCTCGCCTCCCCGAAGTTGATACACAGCTCGCTGAAACGAGCCGAGCCGAAGAGGGCCGGGCATTCAAAGACCGCATTGCCAAAGTTTGCTATGGCGGAAAAGCTGGCCCCCTGGAATCGAGCCTGACCCTGGAAATTTGCATCCCGGAAGGTGGCATATCTCCTAAAGCTGCAGGATTCAAATCCGGCTCCAGCCGAAAAAGATGCACCTTTAAAGCGGGCCTCCTGCAGGAATTTACAGCCGCACAGGTCCAGTGCTTCTCGCAGCAGGGAATGAGCGAAGTTCACGTTTCCCTGAAACTCGCAGTTTCTGATCTGGATCTTAGAGGTCACGACCACTGCCGTCTGCTCCTGACCGGCGGGGCGCTCATAATGGATGAAGGGCAGATCAAGCCTGGAGAGGTCTATGTCACCGGCTATGGCTACGTGATCGTAGATGACAGGATCACCATTCTCGATCCTGGTTAGAAGCTCGCGGGCCTCAATTACGGGAAGATGCGGCTCTTCGGCTATGATCCATGCCTCCGTGAACGACCATCAGGGAAAGAGTTATAATATTTTTATAGCTTCTCTTATTATGATGTCGCTATGATGTCGCAAAGTGCCGGACCTTCTGTCCGGGCGGCCGGCAGATTTGTCCTTGATCGCCCAAATTAGCAATGACTATATATTCCTTGTGTCAACCCCTAACCACACCGGGAGGAACCGAGTTGAAGGATTATCTCACAATGGATGATGTCATGCTTGATCATAAAAGGGTCCTGGTAAGAGTGGACTTCAACTCTCCTATGGACCCCAGCGGAAATATCTTGGATGATAAGCGCATAAAAAGCCACTTAGATACTCTGCGCGCTCTGGAGGATTGCCGGGTGGCTATTATGGCGCATCAGAGCCGGGCCGGAAAGAAGGATTATACCACGCTAGAGGCTCATGCCCGCCTGGCAACGCGGCTCTTGCGTCGCGATGTCGCCTACATTGATGACATCTTCGGATCTCATGCCCAGAAAGCCATTAAAGCTCTGGCGCCAGGTGAGGTCCTTCTTCTGGAAAATACCCGTTTTTATGCAGAAGAGAACATGAACCGAAGCCCTGCCGATCATGCCAAAAGCCACATGGTAAGAAAGCTGGCACCGTTATTTGATCTTTTTATAAATGATGCTTTTGCCGTCTCCCATCGCTCTCATTGCTCCGTGGTGGGCTTCACCGAGGTGCTGCCCAGCTACGCCGGGCTTCTCATGGACAAGGAGATCACGGCACTGGATAAGGGCTTGAAGGGCAATGAGCACCCAACCGTCTTCTCCTTGGGAGGCACGAAGGCGGACGATTCCATCAAAGTCACGCAAAACGTTCTCGGTCGCGGCGGTGCCGATAAGATTCTCACCTCCGGCGTCGTGGCCACTGTCTTCATGATGGCTGCAGGCATTGACGTGGGCGAGGCCAATCGCAAGTTTGTAGAAGATCAGGAGTATCTGGACCAGATTCCCATTGCAGCAAAGCTTTTGCATGATTATCCGGGCAAGATCGTACTGCCCGTGGATGTCGCTTTGAACCAGAATGGCGAACGGGTGGAAGTTTCCGTGGACAAGCTCCCCACAACCCTGCCCATAGCAGACATTGGCCTGGAGACCATTGTGAGCTACTGCAAGTATATGAAGGAGGCAAAAGTTTCGGTCCTCAATGGGCCGACCGGTGTCTTCGAGCAGGAGAAGTTCCGGCTTGGCACATCCGAGCTCTTGAAAGCGGCCACCGAGTCGGGCTATTCCATTGCAGGCGGAGGGCATAGCGTGGCGGCCATTGAGCAATTGGACCTGGAGGCCAAGTTCTCTCATGTGAGCATGGGAGGGGGCGCGTCCATCACCTATCTATCAGGCGAGCCATTGCCTGGCATTGAGGCCCTGAAGAAAGCGGCTCTTCGGGCACAAAAGAGCTGAAGGATTTTGGCCTGCACCGGAGGACAGTCCTTCAGGGCAGGCTATCTGCCACTTTTTTTCGGCATGCCTCCAGGATGGCAGAAGGATCTCCTGCCGCCTCCAGAGCGGCTGCCGACCTGTGCCCCCCGCCATCGCCTCCGTGGGCTTTACCCACCTCTCCTAAAAGCTCGGCCAGGTTCAATCCTCTCCGGGCCGCCTCCCGGCTGGTCCTGGCGCTGATGCGGACCAGTCTGCCGTGCCGTCCTGCCACAAAGGCCACGTCTGCGCCCAGATCCACCAGGGCCATGGCAGCGGAACCCTCGAAGGAGTTGACCGTTGTGCAGGCGACAAGCCAGTCTCCCTGTCGCACGATTTCGGCCCGAGAGGCGGCTTTGAGGACGGCAATTCTTTGCGAGATGTCTGCGGGCACAGAAAGAGCCTCCAGTGCCTCTTCATAAGCAAATCCACCGTCCTTTAAAATCTCGGCTGCCGTCAGGAAGGTGTCCGGCGTAGCGCGCTTGAAGCGACCGGTATCTGCGACCATGCCCGCCAGAAGGCCCAGGGCTGCCCTTGGATCGGCCTTCTTGCAGTTTTCTTTTAGGATCGTCCAGACAATCTCGGCTGTGGACTTGGCTGGCCTTTGTATATAGAAAATAGCGCCCTCCAGCAGTCCCTCATCCAGATGATGGTCCACCAGGGCATAGCTGGCCGGCAACCTATCTCCCAGTTGCGTCCCTACCGAGGTGTCTACTACTACCACCAGATCATATTCTTCAACATTTGGATTTATCAGTATGCTGGCACCTATGGCATGGGCCAGGGAAACGCCCGTGCGGCTCAGGTCATCCACAGCACCGATTGTGCCCCCGAAGGCCCGGCTCAGGGCAAAGCTGCTCCCGATGGCGTCGGGATCGGCATTCCTGTGGCAGAGGTAGAGGACTTTTCTGTACTGGCCGATGTGATCGCCAAACTGATGCTCGCAAATGCGCATGGCAATGTTTGGGCTATGAGAATTGATATAGGTTGTCCAGGTAAGTAGGATATTCTGACAGATATCCTGGCAAGAAGCGAATAAGGAGACAATCCTGCTGCAATCCTGCTGAATAGAGGGCCTACCTATTTGCTAACCACGATTCGAGCCAGGACTTCCGGGAGCATGGCCGCGATTGCCAGAGCCAGCAGAAGTACCATAGTTTTTAAACTCATGACTTTTACCACCTTTTTTAAACGGGTGTAACCTCTTATCATATAAACTTATTTGATGAATCTTGATGGTATCTTGATCATTTATCTCATCTGATTTAGTTCAACTCCAGAATAAACGATTGCAAAAGAACCTGTATTTCAGCCGGTCTAATTTTAGTGCTGATTTGAGGATTATCATTGTTAATTTTTTATTTTTTAACTGAATTATAGAAACCGTATTCTTAGCACGATTCAGTTGGCAAAAAAATTGCATCACTTTGAATTAAATCGCAATGCTTGTTTCCGGCCATCCTTTTAAGGCGCAGCAGGATGCTTTTTCTAATGCTTTCCAGCGTTGA
>CAYXSJ010000004.1:2873-4023 GCA_964467095.1 uncultured Methanotrichaceae archaeon | reverse complement strand
CGGCCATCCTTTTAAGGCGCAGCAGGATGCTTTTTCTAATGCTTTCCAGCGTTGATTGCCCTGATCCGGCATTGACTGTCATCTTCCCCCACTCCACTTATCTCTAACTCAAGGTTGCCAAAAATTAGATGTCGGCTAGATGGCCATGCCTGCTGGCAGGCCATCCTCATCTCTTCTGCTGGCTGCAATACCCGGCAATCGCTAATTGCCTATCTTCCGCCTCGCTGCTGGCTGCCGGACCCGCGTCCGTTATCCGCCAGGCCTCTATCCATTCCCTGGCCCATCGGTCCCTGGTCGTTCATACCCAGTCCCATCATACCATGGCCCATCATGCCGGGGCCAAATTCGCCCATCCGGTCCATTTTCATTTCCCTGATCTGGGCCAGCGTCATGTTGCCCAGCTTGTCCATCTGCTTTTGGTGCAGCTCGTCAATCTGAGCCGAGGTCATGTTGTTAAGCTGTGCACTCTTCTCGTCACGCAGCTCCTTGATCTGGTTTAAGGTCATGTTATCGAAATTTTCCCTCGTAGCATCATCTACCAGGAGCATCCAGTCATGAGGACCGCCAAAACCGGATTTCTGGAAGGAGGCATTGCATCCATCTTTTTTGTTCGAATCCCATCCAGCGGCATTGGCCGGTGCCAGGGAAAGGCAGACCACAGCCAGAGCCATTACGGCTAATGCAATCTTTGTTTTCATCTTTCTACCTCGAAATTGTACCTCGAAACTTTTCTTGGAGAGTGTCCTTGCGACTGCATCGCTGCGACATTCTCTGAGCATCACCCTGTCAGGAACGATAGAAAAAGATGTGACCGAACGAACGATTCTAAAACTTTGGAATATCGAACTGAACGCCAATAAAAGGTGCAAAAATGTTCCGTTAAGGATAAATTGTGCTATAAAAGTTTTGTTTCATTGGTTTAACCCTAAAAATCAATATTTGCGAGATTTGATCCGGATCAGGCAGAATTACAGATAGGGCAATGTCCCTCTCGCCAGGAGGGCCGCCTCGCAAGCCCTGCAGTCGGGCCACGCCATGAGAATGCTCGCGCCCGAGAGGCCCTTCTCCTGGCTCGAATTTTCCGCGGCAGCTATGAGCATTCTGGCCTTCAAATCCAGCCTCCCGGAGGGTGCCATAAGGCGACACTGAA
>CAYXSJ010000004.1:0-2773 GCA_964467095.1 uncultured Methanotrichaceae archaeon | reverse complement strand
AAATCATAAAGTAAGCTTACGAAGCCCAATAAAATAGATAGAGGGGTAGGGCCTTATGCCCCCGCCCTCATCGCCTCTCTTCCCGCCGCGAGAGCCTCGTCCAGCTTCTCCGCGTCGGGCCCTCCGCCCTGGGCTAGCTCAGGCCGCCCTCCGCCGCCCCCGCCCAGGGCTTTAGCTGCAGCCCGGATGATGCTGCCTGCCTTGACGCCCTTTGCCAGGCCCGACTGGCCCACTGCGGCCACGAGCTTTCCCGTCTCGCTGCCCAGCAGTGCTACGCAGTCCTGCTCCGCCAGCAGGGCCGCCGCCTTGAGAAGCTCCTCAATGTCGGCCGGGCCCATCTTCTGCACCACGACCTTCAGGCCGTCGATGGTCTCGGCCTCGGCAATCATGGTCTTGAGCCGCGCCCTGGCCAGATCCTCCTTCAGCCGCTCGATCTCCTTCTGCTGGCCCTTCCACTCCTCAAAGAAGCGCGAGGCGGTCTTGGGCAATTGCTCCGCCGGCACACGTAAGACGTCTGCGGCCCCGGAGAGCAGATCATCGCGCTCCTGGCTGGCCTGCACGGCCGCTTCACCTGCGGCAAACTCGATCCTCTCCACGCCGTCCTGGATGCGCTCAGCGCGCAGGATCTTGATGGCCCCGATCATCCCTGTGTTGGTAACGTGCGTTCCCGCGCAGGCCTCGATGTCACTGCCAACGCGCACCACTCGAATCATCTTTCCGGGCGGCACGCCTCCCTGGTACAGCTCAAATCCAAAGAGCTTCTCCGCCTCGGTGCGGGGCAGGAACTGGGTATCCACGGGCGTGATCTCCATCACCCGCCGGTTAGCCTCTAACTCGATAGCCTTCAGCTCGGCGTCGGTGATGCGCTTGTAGTGGGATATGTCCAGACGGGCCCGGTTCTCGCTCTTCTGGGCACCGGCCTGCCAGACGTGCTTGCCCAAAACGCGCTTGGCTGAGTCGTGCACCAGGTGGGTCGCAGTATGATGACGGGCATGAGCCAGCCTGCGGTGCATGTCGACCTTGCCGGTAACGCGGTCGCCCTTCGCCAGGCCGTGCCCCGCCGGCGCGGCCAAATTATGCAGCACCACGTCTCCCGACTTCTGTACATCCACTACCTGGAAGACCCGGCCCTCCTTCTCCAAAGTGCCGTGATCGGCCGGCTGGCCTCCGCCCTCTGGGTAAAGAAGCGTCCGGTCCAAAATGATCGCGCCACTCTCCGTCACATCCAATACCACTGCCTCGAAGACCTGCTCGAAGGGATGCTCGTAGAAGAGCAGATCCGTCTTGCCGGGCAGGGTGGCCTTGGCCTCTTCCTTCTCAGCCCTGATGCGCTTCTTGGCCACCAGCGAGTAGAAGTTGTCCGGCAGCTCTACCGCCGCACCCATCTCCTCAGCCGACTCGCGAGCGATCTCGGGAGGAATGCCGTGCGTGTCGTAAAGGGAGATCATCTCCAGCAGAGGGATGGGCTGGCCCATCTTTTTGAAGTGCTCTGCCGTCTTCTTGACCAGGCGCTTGCCCTTCTCCAGGGTCTCGGCGTACTTCTGCTCCTCCTGGTCGAGGATCTCCTTGATGGTGACAAAACGCTCCTGCCAGTCAGAATAGTCCAGTCGCTGGATCTGCATCTCCACCAATTCCGCCAGCGGCAGAGACAGGCCCAGATCTCGCATCAGGCGCAGGGTGCGGCGGATGACCAGCCGGGCCAGGTAGCCCGCCTTGACATTGGAGGGAATGATGCCGTCGCCCAGCATGTAGGCCAGACAGCGGGTGTGGTCCACCACGGCATAGATGCGCTCCATGGGCTCGATTGTCTTCTCCAGCTTCTCGGACGAGATGCCGATGCTGTCCGCAATTTTAGCTCGCAGATCCGACATGCTGTACTCGTCCAAGTCCACCATGCCCGCCAGCCGGGCATTCTGGGCGAAGATCTCAGCATACTCAGGATCTTGCAGGTTGTGCTCCACTCCGGCCAGATCGGCCACCTTCCTGACCAGATCCGGGAAGATGGCATCGTAAATGGTAGGCGAGCCTTTAGAGGCCCAGACAAACCTCTCCAGGCCGTAGCCGGTGTCCACGATGTAGTTGTCCATCTTCTCATATGACTCACCCTTAATCTGGATAGGACCTCCTGACACGGCTTTCAGGTCCATGAAGACCAGTGTTGCTAATTCCAGGCCGCCGACCATGACCTCCACACTGGGCCCGGCGTTCCCGCCTCCGGCCCAGGGATTCTCCTTGTAGGTCACCGCCAGGGGGTCCATTCCTAGGCCTACCAGCAGCTCATCGCAGAGCCGCACCGTGCGGTCCTTCCAGTAAAACTCCCTCTCCCGGGTGTTGAAGACGTGGTGGGCCATCATCTCGAAGGTAGTGAGATGCCGCCCGCTGCGCCCTACCGAATCAAGGTCGTCCAGCCGGATACAGGGCTGGCTGATGGTAAGTGGGTTGGCGGGCGGCGGCACCTGTCCTGAGGTCACAAAGGGTTGGAAGTCGGCGATGGAGGCGATTGTGAGGTAAATGTCGTCTCGCCAGCGGGCCACCACCGGATACCTCTTGATGCGGACATGGCCGCGAGTTTGAAAGAAGCTGAGGTAGTGCTCGCGCATCTCGTCTATTGTGTGCTCGCTGCTGAATATGGGCGAGCCTATGAATGTATAGGGATCGCAGGGCGGGTCGCCGCAGGTCTTCCTCTCGCCGTTCCTGGTCCAGAAGAATTTGCCGCATTTCTCGCACTTCTTGCGATGGAATCCCTCATCCACGAAGAAGTCCAATCAATACT
>CAYXSJ010000003.1:0-39528 GCA_964467095.1 uncultured Methanotrichaceae archaeon | reverse complement strand
TACAGTCTGTGGCTAAAGCCTAGATGCCCGCCAATTCATTGGTGGGAGTAGTCACGTGAACTTTTCTTATGGCACGTCATAATTGGATGCACAGCAACTCTTTGTCGGATTCTTCTCCAGCTCATCATAATATGCATCCGCCTCACAGGAGCATTCCGTCATATTGCCGGTGATATTGAAACCGGGTGAGGGATTCCACTCCCCCCAATAGCCAATAGCATTAGAGAGACTGGTGGCATTAATCTTGTTATCCGCATCAGCGCCCGTGCCAACTCCCGGGCAGCAGGGCAGAGGCCGATAGTAAGCCTCAAAGGTGGTGCTGTTCCTGGCCTCAACCATGCTCTCCTTGCAGGTGGCCCTGACCCGCACGCGATTCGTGTAGTATGCGCGTTCGCCCTCCACCTTGGCCCTCATCTTTATGGTCAGCTTTCTGCCGATATCAAGCGAGGGAATGGTCCAATTGACCGTACTGCCGTTCGTCTTCGCTCTGATGCTGGAGTTGATATAGCTGCAGCCTTCCGGAAGATAATCGGTTACATTGAGGGGCCGGAGCAACTTATTGCCGTCGTTGCTGACATTGATTAAAAAGAGCACTGTATTTTCGTCCAGCATGATTGCCTCCTTGCTGATATTCACATGGGGATATAGATGCCGGGGTGTGGTGTAGACGCTTATCGCCGTATCTATCTGATAGCTTCCTATGAATGTCTCATCCAGATCGAGGCTTTGCCCCTTCTCTAATTGAATATTAAGGGTTCCATTGAACTTGCCGAGAAGAGAAAGGGAAGATTTCTCCATCAGGGCCTCCTTATCGACAAAAGAGGCATAACGGATCTCTTCGCTGATGAGTTGCCCCCTATCTGCTTCTTTTGTCAGCATTCCTTCACTCCATAAATTCGCATAGCTGATGTTTTGCGACCCGGCCATGCTAAAAGCAGGTGCATAAAGCATTTTTGTGTATTTTTCAACTTCCCCAAGCTGGGATGACTCCTCAGAAGAGTAGTAACCGCTGCCCGACTCATAGGATCTTTGCCGCCCTTTTGCCCGTTTATCGGATGAGACAAATCCCTTTCCAATGCCCGATTTGGAGAATTTGACGCTCTCCCCGTAAGAGTCTACAGCCTCCGCAACTCTGAAGCTGCCATGATAATTTTCATCGATCTCCAAGACGGCAGCTCTTTTGTCGAGGTCGTGCTTTTTATAGCTGATCTGAGCCATGCCGGAGTTGAAATCTGCCTCCGATTTATATACCGTCTGGTTCATATCTGCCAGAAAAGAGCTGCTCTTGTTCAGAGTATCCATGTACAGGAATTTTTCACCAATCACGTCGCCCAGAATCTTATTCTCTGTCATTGTAAAATCCGACCACAGGGAATTGTAATTAAGGCTCCTGTTTGCAGGCAGGGAAAATGTAGCTTTTCTGTATTTGGCAAAGATATCCTTGTCCAGGCTTATACTTTTATTCTCCTGGCAAAGGCTGCTCTTAGCCTCCTCTTCGTAATGGCCGCTTCCATGCTCAATTGAAGTCATCCTGGTGCCGGCCCATCCGAGAATAGTGACGGTTGAGGTGCACGAGGACGGAGGAATGCGACTTTTGCCATAGTCTCCTGATATTGTGGCTCTATTTATGAGCGATTCTTTTTTTTCCTCAGTAGAAAGCCCTTTCCTGACATAAACGTAACCTTCGCCCTGGACGAAAGAGGTCTCATCAAATTTTGCCCTTGCTTTCTTAGGTATCTGTACTATTATTTTTATGGTTCCTGTTTCATTTACGGCCAGAGATCCAATTGTCCAATTCAGAACACTGCCGTTGCTCAAACCCGGGTTGGGCGGAGGAGACGCGCTGATCAGATCAACCTTCGGAAGAAGGTCGGTAACAGATACATTATCTGCAGGAAAAGGGGCAGTATTTCCATAATTAATAGTGTAAGTAATGTTCTCTTCCCGGTTGTAGTCGCTCTTATCTGCCTTCTTATTGATCCAGAGAGAATGAAGCAGAACGACGATGGTCTCGAAAGTTGCCTTTTTCCCCTCGATCTGAGATGAATTTATTCGATATGTGTTGATTACGGATGTGACGTTTCCCTTGAAAGCATCTTTGTCCTTCACCTTTGCTCTTATCGTTATTGTGCCATATTCACCCGGATCCAAATCCCCCCGGTACCACCAGAGATAATTTCCATGGCTGCCGTTTTTGAGCAGAATTGGATCTGATCGAGAATTATCGGCATCCAGGATGACGTTTGCATCCAGCCAATCATGTATTGTAACATTGGTCTGCTTTACCGAACCCTCATTTCGGTATTTTATGGTGTACGTCAGATTCCCGCCTGGCTGGATGATATCCACAGAAGCAGTCTTGCTGATATTCAGAACTGCCTCAGCGACGGTGGTATTGATCATCACCATTGCCCAGGAAGACTCCTTGCACTCCAGTTTCGCCTGATTTGTTATCTGGGAGCCGGGTACTATGGAGGGGCTTACCAACGTCTGTATCCTTATCTGGCCGGATTCTCCAACCGCAAGGTCTCCCAAATTCCATCTATCCACCGTCCCTGAGCTTGGGGCCCTGTCCGACCACAAGAAAGCCAGGCTCTTGTTGTAGGTTTCCTGCAGCACCACATCGTGGGCATCTGCGCCTCCAATATTTTCGTAAACGATAGAATAGTTCAAGATGCCGCCCGGATTCACAGGATCTGGTTCTGCAGTCTTGGTAATCCTCAGAATAGGCAGAGGCGAGAAGACCTCCAAAGTGAATGAATCCGAATCGGATACCATCTTTCCGTCTCTGGTCTTAGCCGTCACTGTGGCTGTATTCTTAAGGAAATATTTCTCCAGGTAGGGTTTATATCCGGGAGTTATTTTATACTCCTTGCTCAAAATATTTCCTCTGCCGTCTACAATCAATACGAGTGTATCTCCGGAGCTATAATCGATAATGGTAATGGTCTTATATCCCCTGGCAGGCAAATCGTACTCTATTTTGAGGTACTCTTTGCTCCTTGGTGGGGGGTAATAGAGTTCTTCAGAGAGGATCTTGCCGAATTCGTCATATTGCACAGTCAACACAGCACCAGTGAGTGGATCCCCATAAATGGTTTTATTCAGATTGCCTTTAAAATCAACTATTTTACTGAAGGATTCGCCCGTCACTTCATTGCTGTAGTTGTAAAATGTATAGTTTAACCCTCCCCGGATTTCATGGCTCGTGACCTGGTCGGAGGCAAGCATATCGAATTGATTTGCATATCTACGCAAGTTCTCCATTACAATCTCCAGGCGAATCTTCTTTTCCATCAGCTTTTGTATAGTCTCTGACAACTGTGTGGAACTTTTCTTGCTTTCCATGATAGAAAGCATGGGATAATCGGATGGATCTGGAACAGGATAACGGTATTCATACCACCATGATTCTCCTGGATCAAGCACATCATTTCCATCATCTCCTCTTCTATAACCTGGCAGGCAATTTGGTCCCCAGTTCTGCAGGTCGGTGAGATTCAAGTCTTCCAGAGGCTGATTTCCCTGATTTGTTACGTTATAAGTGTATACTACATAGTCTCCTATCCTGACGGGAGCCGTGAATAGGCACTCTTTTTTCAATTCTATCTTGGCCACCGGTTTAGGGACCACACGAATATTAATACGATTAGTATAATCTTGGCTGCAACCATATGAATTGGTCAAAGATAACAATATGACTACGTTCTTTGGTGAATCAACCGTCGGTGCCGTCCATCGTAGAGATCTTCCCCTAGAGCTTGTTGGGCTGCCATCAGATGCTTTCCACTCGAATGACACATCTTCTTGAGAGATATTCCGGGCTACAAAATTGAAAATGCTCCCGGACTGCACCTCTTTTTCCATCGCAGCCGCAAAGGCAGCGCTGCTAAAAAATAAGAGAATCAATCCAGCTAGCGCTAATATGACAAATGCCTTTTCAATGAGCCATGCCTGCGCAAAATGCCTAGATGAGTTGGAACATTTTCTCAATCAATCTCACGCTACCATGTTAATTGTTGCCACCGGCATTGGGAGAACGGTTATAGTCATATTGCACGCCAACTGTTTCGGGCCGTTCCCGGATTTTGCATCAGTCACATAAACCTGTAGATCATGCTGGCCCAGCCCAAAATCCTGCCAATCAATATCTATGCTGCCTTCTTCAAACGAATCCTCCCACGACACTTTCTCATCGATCTCTCTTCCATCCAGACGCCATTGAATTGAGCCCGGAATAGAGCCGGATATAGTGGCTTTGTAGGTTTCGGTCTTTCCTAGACATGCATGATCCTGGCCGGAAATAGTGCAAAGACAGATATTAACCTCAAGCATCCGGCTGGCGGAAGCCTCCTTTCCGGATCGATCTCTTGCCAGCAATCTCACGGTGTAGTTTCCCGGACGGTCGTAAGTGTGAATCGGATTCTTTTCCGTGCTATGAAATCCGTCATCAAAATCCCAATCGTAGGCATATGGTCCAATTCCTCCTGCCGTCCGGTCAAAGAAATTGGCCATCCCGGAGCAATCCTGCAGATCCTCGGCAAAGGAGGCAGAAAGAGGCGTCTCTGCCAGAAACTCAGTCTCCTGGCTTCCATAGCACTTTGTATTGCGATTGCTGCACTTGCGGCTGGCCCGGCTGCAGCTTGTGCCTTTGGCCGTCTCCCAGCTCAGCACAAGCCTTTTGAGCATTATCTCCTCACCAGTCGTCCAGATCAGATTGCAGAGGGGATAGTTGATTGTGGACTTTGCTTCTATTTTGTCCAGGACGCATAGTCCACTTTCATAAAAAGATCGGCTTAATGTGCCATTGAGGTACAGATCGGCCAGCAGGATTGCTGCGTATCGAGGCGTGTTGGCGTTATTATGAAATGTGGCCCAAAGATAACAGGATTGCTTTTCACCAGCCACTCCAGAGAGCTGATCTTCTCCCCGATCATCTCCGAGCCACAGCCTGGATACAGTTACATCGTTGGCCCGGCACTGGAACTTGCAGCCTGGCCAGTCCTCGGAGATGGCGGGCTGCATGATCAGAGCAAGAAGAATGAGACATGAAATGCGGATCCAAATCTTAGCCATATTTCACCTATGCAAGATATTAACTGATTCTACTTATTTTTTCTCAGTATTGCAGATCTTCGTATATATTTCTATGCTGTTCATAGTCCATAAGCTTTTAATTGGCTGTAAATAATAATAGATTAACAATTAATTAAATGTCTTGTCGTATTCGATTTTAATAATAAAAATGTTCGCACCTGGGCGAAATGGCTCAGGTGCTCAGTCGCATCATTAGCTCTTTTTTAACCCTCCTCCTCCATGGATATGTCCGCAGAGGGCTCCGGTATGACCTTTATATCCATGCTGCATTCTGTGCTGGACCAAACCATTTCTCTGTAATATCTGGTTACCAGCAGGTTGAGCTTGTATTCACCCATCTCGAAGTCGTTTCCAGAGATGTCAATGCTCTTGCCTTCGCCCAAGGGTTTGTCAGCCATAGACCATGCGTAGTTCTGCGTGAATTGTGGGTCCTCTTTTCCGATGTAGCTATAGGTCTCCACCTTATTCCTGCAGAGGGCAGAAGGCCCATCCAGGCTGCATTCCGCCTGGGAACATCCGCCGGAATTCTTGTTTGCTTCGGCAATCTTGCCGTCCAGATGCCAGACCAGGGCATTGCTATCGGATACGACAGCAAAGACCGCGGTCTGCCGTCCTGGATCAAAGGTGATGGGCTGTCCCTGGCCGTCTGGAGGCGGAGTGAACCGGTTATCCTTTCCAACTTCAATGGTGACTGGATAGCTGTTCGGGTTGTTGTAGCCGAAGAATGCCGTATATGTGCCGTCTTCATTGATGGCAACGCAGGTCAGCTCCGGAGTGATGGGGTCTCTGGTTATGGTTACAGAGGCCGTTGCCTTGGCGCTGACGCTGACGCCCGCCGGATCTTTGCCCTCCACCAGGGCGTTATTGATTACCGGACCCGGTACATCTTCTGCGAGGATGGTGTAAGTCGCTTTTCCTGCAACTGTTCCATCCGGTGCCACAGAGTTTTGCTCTAAGATGACTGTGCCCAGCTTATCGTCCGTGAGGCTCAAATCGCGGATTGTAACCTTTCCGCGGTTATTTATGGTATAGGTATAGGTTACCATCTCGCCTACTTTTGCGGAAGATGGCGAAGCTACCTTGGTCATCTCCAAGGCCGCGGTATAGGTCAGCTCTACAGAGGCTGTGGCAGAAGTTGTGACCGGCTGTCCCTGGCTGTCCCTGGCCGAAGCGGTGACCACGTTGACCAGCGGGCCTGGCAGATCAGATTCGACGACGATGTGTTCAATTGATGCTTCCGCAGTCTCGCCGGGTGCCAGTGTATCCTTTTCCAGCTTGATGTCGCCCAGCTTGTCATCCGCCAGGGTCAGGCTGTTGATGGTTACACTTCCCGTGTTCTTTACGATGAACTTGTAGATTACCGGATCACCGATGCCAGCGGACTTGGTGGAGGGCTCCTTTGTGACTGTCAGGGCAGCAGTATAGGTCAACTGCACATAGGCCGTTGCCGTGGCAGTAATCGGCTGTCCCTGGCTGTCCGTAGCTGTGCCTGTGACGACATTGGTCAGGGGTCCGGGCAGATCAGACTCAACGACGATGTGCGTTGCAGATCCTGTGGCAGTCTCGCCTGCTGCCAGCTTATTCTTGTTAATCTTTATCTCACCCAGCTTGTCGTCATTAAGAGCCAGATCATTGATGGTTACCGATCCAGTGTTCCTCACTATGTAGCTGTAGGTTATCGTCTCACCTACTGCAGCGGTTGTCGACGATGGTGCCTTGGAAATCTCCATGGCTGCGTTGTAGCTCAATTGCACAGATGCCGTGGCTTGAGCAGTAACTGTCTTGCCTGTGGTATCCTTGACTGTAGCAGTTGCGACATTGGTCAACGGCCCAGGCAGATCAGCCTCGAGGACGATGTAAGTTGCCGATCCTGTGGCAGTCTCGCCTGGTGCCAGTGTATCTTTGTCCACTTTGATGCCTTTGAGCTTGTCGTCAGACAATGTCAGTCCTTTGAGGGTAACCGTTCCCGTGTTTCTCACTGTATAGGTGTAGGTAACGCTCTCCCCCACACTGGCCGCAGCAACAGATGGAGACTTGGCAACTTCCATTGTGGCTGTGTAGGTAAGCTCTACGGCAGCCTTAGCCTGAGCGGTGACTGCTTTGCCCTGGCTGTCTGTACCTTTGGCAACGGCGACGTTGGTCAGGGGTCCGGGCAGATCCGTCTCGATTACTTTGTGCGTCGCCGATCCCGTTGCGGTCTCGCCCGGAGCCAGCAGGGCTGCATTCAAGGTGATGTCGCCCAGCTTGTCATCCGTGAGGGTCAGAGCATCTATGGTTACATTCCCTGTGTTCTTCACGGAGAACTGGTAGGTTATGGTCTCTCCTATGGCAGCCGTGCTCGCTGATGGTGTCTTGGTCACCTGCAGAGCGGCGGCGTAGGTAAGCTTTACCGTTGCCGTGGCCTGTGCCGTGACCGCTGCGCCCTGGCTGTCCGTGCCCGAGGCCGATGCCACATTGGTCAACGGGCCGGGCAGATCCGTCTCGACGACAATGTGCGCCGCCGATCCCGTGGCCGTCTCGCCCGGTGGCAGAGAGGTCTTGTTCAGGGCAATTGAACCAAGCTTATCGTCCGTGAGGTCCAGAGCATTGATAGTAACCGATCCCGTGTTCTTTACCAGGAATTGATAGGTGACTGTCTCTCCCACGTTTGCCGTTTGGGATGAAGGAGTCTTGGTTACTTGCAGGGTGGCGGTGTAAGAAAGCTTGACGGTGGCCGTGGCCTGTGCCGTGACCGCTGCGCCCTGGCTGTCTGTGCCCGAGGCCGAAGCCACATTGGTCAACGGGCCGGGCAGATCTGCCTCGACGACTTTGTGCGTCGCTGATCCCGTAGCAGTCTCGCCAGGGGCCAGAGAATTCCGGTCCAGGGTGATGGCGCCCAGCTTGTCATCCGTCAGAGCCAGTCCGTTTACTGTGACCGAACCGTTATTCTTCACGCTGAATTGGTAAGTTACAGTATCGCCTACCTTAGCGGTATCAGACGATGCGGTCTTGGTTACGGCAAGCCCGGAGGTATAGGTCAGAGCAATAGATGCAGTGGCTGTTGTCGTAACCGGCTTGTTCTGGCTATCAGTGCCTCTAATGGTGGCCACGTTGGTCAGAGGTCCGGGCAGATCGCTCTCCAAGATGACGTGGGTCGCATAGGCCGATGCAACATCTCCTGGAGCCAGGTCCTTTTTGTCGGCCTTTATGGTTCCAAGCTTGTCATCCGTCAGGTTCAGGTCTTTTATTGTGACGACTCCGGTGTTCTTCACAGTAAACTTGTAGGTCACCGTATCGCCCACACTGGCCGAGGCAGAAGAGGGCTCTTTAGTCAGACTCAAGGCCGCATTATAGGTCAGAGCCACGCTTGCATTGGCTGTTGCACTAATCGGTTTCTTAGTCCTATCCTCAACGCCTGAAGCAACCACTGTGTTGTTGAGGGGGCCTGGCAGATCGGTCTCTTTGATGGTGTAAGTGCTTGTTGCCGTGGCTGTCGTCCCCGGCATTAGAGTATTGGCATCAAGCTTGACTTCACCGAGCTTGTTATCCTTCAGGGCCAAAGAGTTTATGCCGATTGTTCCTGTATTTCGGACGGTATAGGTATAGGTAACATCCTCACCTACTGATGCAGTAGTTGCCGAGGCGGTCTTCTCTACCACCAATCCAGCTGTGTAGGTCACATTTGTCCGGAAGGTGCAGCTAATGCTCCGGAAGGGATTGGTTGAACCGGGGGCCACATCAGAGTAATCCCTGGTTAAGGTCATTCCAATGGTGTGATTGATTACATCGTATTGTGACCAATCGATATCGACATTGGGCCCAGTGGCTCCATTTATCTTCTTGCCGTCAACACTCCACTCAAATGTCAGTTTGCCACTTGTGCCGCCTGTGTAGCTGTAAGTGGCGGCAGTATAAGGACCGACTTGCTCGGGTCCACCTATGCCGCAAACCGGCAGGGAATATACACTAATATCAGTACTCGTTTGGTTGACACAACCTCCTTCTATGGTTCTCATGTACAGCGAGATTGTGACCACCTTCGAGCCCTCATCCTGAGATACCAGGGGAGCGCTAAATGAAAACTTCTGAGCCGTTCCCGCACCAATGGTAGAGCCGTCAGTCACCGCCTCCCATTGATAGAGGTAATCTCCAGAGGGAGCTTGAAGGGTAACAGTCTGTCCAGAGGTTACGAGCTGGTTTATGGCAAGACCAGGCGGTGCAGCGACCACGCCCAGCGATGATCCTACCATCAGGTAAACCAGCGCTAAAAATGTTACTGAAACGATCGCTTTGTCGCGACATAACATGATTTTTCCTCCATTATACCTGTTTTCTTGGCTTACATCCGGTTATCTTAATTAGAGGCGTCTTTTCTATTGCTATCTGGGGCTTTTTATCGAACAGACCCATAGTTTTCATAACTATCACGATTTATTTATATTCTACATGGGTGACTATTTCTTGTTTTTTTACGTTTATTTCATCGACCCCGGTAATAGCATTAGATACATCCTGTCAAAGATCAAATTAGGATAACCTTATTGTTGGTAATAAACTTTAGCTATTTGAACTTTTGCTCCATTTTAGTAGAATAATAATTTCAGTATGTTGATATTTCATCACAACCTCAATATTTTCTAAATTAATATTTAAACTCCTTATGTTAAATTCTTATATGTATTCCGTATGTGTTTCCCAAAAACAAAATTTTTATATTTATTTTATAAAGACTTATTGCAATATGCTTCAGTAATAATATTAATTTATAATCAAAATTTATGCGCGACGATTATATCCAATTACAGCCACAAGTATTATTAGCTTGAAAGGAACAATGAGTTCAAAAAGATTTGCATTAATTTGCAATTGAAGACATAATATGTTTAAAATAAACCAGATAGGTGGGTGGAAAATGCATATAAATAGAATGCTGTTTTTTGTAGGACTGGCCCTATTAATGGCACAGCTTCTTTTTGCAGGTGCTGCTGCAAAAGATGGATCTGGCACTTTGGACATGATTATAAAAATGGAGGAGTCATCCCTGGCAGATGGAAAGAGTCAAGCGGAAAAGGAGAATTTAGAGATGAACTCCACCATAAATCTGCTCAATGAGGTGGACTCCAGAGGACTTGCCGTCTCGATATCTGTCACAGGAGATATTGCCAATAAAATATATCCTCTCTATGTCACTATGCTCGGCTCCAAAGACAATCATGAACTGATGATGGGAGGTATGAGCGGGGGCGAAGAATTGGTCTCCTTCGAGGATCAGGATGCAAGGCTGCGCAAGACCAAGAGATATGTTGAAGATGACTATGTCTGCGGAGGAAAGCAGTTCAAGGTAGCCGGCTACCTGCCCCAGCCCGATTCATTTAACCAGAGCAGCTACAAGATCCTGGATGATCTGGGACTGTTATACCTGGTAGATGACACGGGACTGCCGGAGAGCCAGGGCAAAGCACTGCCGTATCTCATGGATGGATTTGCCTTTTATGTGGTTCCCGTTAGCGAAGGCCAGGGATTTCGCATGCAGGACGTGTCGGCAAAAGCTGCAGGCTTGAACGGCACCAACTGGTATGGTCTTCTCGTCAGCAAATTCGATGAGTCAGCGAGCAAGGGAGAGCCTCTTGTAGTTGTCTTCACCAATACAGTCTCCGGATCAGACGAGTACCTGGATGCCTACAAGAAATTTGTAGAATATGCAGCCGGCAAAGGCGCTAGCTTTGTTACCACCAGCGAATTGGTGGAAAGCGCCAAGAATGCTTAATGATCCCGAAAATCGATGCTGCCGATCAGGAAGATCTTTTAGCTTTTTTTAATTCTATTTTCTAAATCTAAATATCGATTTTTATGCCGAAGAGCTTCTCGAATTTCTCATACTTGGCCCTGGCCCGATAGAGGTTTTGCCGGGTGTAGGGCAGACCTTGCTGGCAGGCCAGCATGTCCCTGATCTCAGCCTGGGTAAAGACCGCCCCCAGCTTCTCTTTGGCAATTGAGGATATGCTTACTTTTTCCTTGGAGATCTCCAGATCCAGATCTTCCTGCCAGTTCCACTGTCTGTCATAGCGCATCAGAATAAGGTGCTCTTTTTGACAGCACGCACAGACCAGCCAGCACAAATCTGTGCCATGATAAGCCAAGCTCTCCAGATCGGTCTCGCACTTGCTGCAAAAGCCGACCATATTTCGCTCTAATGATACCGGTTCCAGCCTTTTTCCTTCAAAAATGAGGGTATGACTCTTCTCCTCAATATAGTTCATCTTGAATTCAAGACATCAGCCATGCTGTAAATTCCAGGCTCTTTGCCGACCACCCACTCTGCCGCCCGCACAGCACCACTGGCAAATGCGGTTCTGCTGTGGGCCTGGTGCTTTATCTCGAGGCGCTCGCCCGTTCCTGCAAAGAGCACGGTGTGGTCTCCCACGATATCTCCACCCCGCACGGCATGCACGCCAATCTCTTTTCCTCGCGGCATGACGCCTTGCCGGCCATATACGATCTCCTTTTCGCCCAGAGCCGTCTTTATCGCCTGCACTGTGGCCAGAGCCGTGCCACTGGGGGCATCTTTCTTTTGATTGTGATGGGCTTCAATGATCTCAATGTCGTAGTCCTTGAGGGCCTCCGCAGCATCAGCTACCAGCTTCCAGAATACATTTACCCCCAGGCTAAAGTTGGGAGTTATGACCGCAGCCACATGGCCGTCTATTGCCTTTTTCATCTGGGAATGCTGCTCGGCAGAAAAGCCAGTAGTTCCCACCACAAGGTCAATTCCAAGGTTTGCCGTCGTACATACGTTATTTACCGCTGCTTTAGCAATGGTAAAGTCTATGAGCACATCCGGTTTGCTCTCGCACAAGACCGACTCCAGCTCCGAGGCATCTCTGACGATTATGCCGCCAGGAAGAGACTTTCCCGCTCCTACGGCATCCAGTCCCGCCACGAGCTGCATTTCTTTGGCCCTGGCTGCCTCCTGGATGATCAGGGCACCCATGCGCCCCAGGGCACCGGTAATGGCTATTCGCGTCATGCTCTCTCGCCTAGCCTCTCCAGGATCTCCTTTAAGATCATCTCTTTCTCAGGTGCCATTGCCCCCAGAGGAAGACGCAACGGTCCGCCTGCCAGCCCCATATATTTTTGGGCGGTCTTCACAGGAATTGGATTGGTCTCCAGGAACATGGCCCGCACCAGGGGAGCAAGCTCATAGTGCAGCGACCTGGCTTTATCGAGGTCGCCCTTGAGGGCGGCGTCCACCATGGCCACTGTCTTTCTGGGAGCCACATTGGCTACCACAGAAACCACACCCCGAGCGCCCAGAGAAATGGTGGGCAGAGTCAGATCATCATCTCCAGAGAGCAGGATAAAGTCGCTGCCTCGGGTCTGCTCGATAATCTGAGATTGCTGAGAGAGGCTCCCGCTGGCCTCCTTTATGGCCACGATGTTCTTTACCTTGGACAGCTTCGCGACCAATTCCGGCTTGAGATCGATTCCGGTTCTCTTGGGAACATTATAGAGCACAATTGGAATGTCGCACTTCTCGGCAATAGTCTTGAAGTGCTCGAGCATACCCCGGTCATTGGGCTTGTTGTAGTACGGCGTGATCAATAAAGCAGCATCTGCGCCGGCTTTGGCCGCATGGCGTGTCAGCTCCAAAGCCTCACGGGTATTGTTGGAGCCAGTACCTGCGATAACCGGCACCTTGGAAGATTCAACTGCAATCTCCACTACCCTTTTATGCTCCTCAAAGGTTAATGTGGCAGACTCACCAGTTGTGCCGCAGGGAACAATGCCTGCTATGCCGGATTTATTCAGATACTCAATGTTCCTCTTCAGCCCCTCCTCATCCAGACTCTCATCTTCTAAAAATGGCGTGATTATAGCGGGAAACACGCCTTTAAACATCAATCTCGACCTCGCCTCGGCGAGTGCTTCTCTGCCTCATCACATTGGAAATATATCCCGCCACACGATTGCGTATGGTCTTATTTTTAATGTCGGTGTACTCGGATACCTTCAGCTTATTCTGTTCAAAGTCAGGGCTAAATGAGCTCTCGTAGGTCCTCAACAGATCCATTGCGAAATTCTTGATATAACTAGGTTTTACGCTTCCCATAATCAACACTCCAGCTAGAGCAATTCTTTGTGCATCCTTGCCTCACCAATTTATATCTTCCCGTCCCACGGGACCGCGTCAGGATAGAGCAGGTAAGCTGCCTGGCTGACAGGCCCCACGCCCTTTCCCACCTGCATGCTGCCGATAAGCGCCCTTTCTGCGAACCTCTTGGCTTTGCGGGCCGCTTCTTTCAAGGGCACGCCCTGGGCGAGAAATGAGGTTAATGCTGCCGAGTAGGTGCATCCTACGCCGTGGTTGCCCCCCGCCACCCTCTCACCCGGCAAAAGAATGGTCTCTTCACCCTCCACCAGCAGATCGGTGCAGTCCAGATGGCCGCCCTTAACGATTACAGCCTTCGGCCCAAGCTCCAGGATCTTTTGGGCGGCCTGATAGGCACTGTCTCTGTCGCGAACCTTTATTCCCGTCAGAGCCTGGGCTTCGAAGATGTTGGGGGTGACGACTCTTGCCAGCGAGATGAGATGCGCCTTCAAAGCCTCTACCGCCTCAGGGCGAAGCAGCCTGCCGCCTGCTTCCGCCTCGATCACCGGATCTAAGACGAAGGGGATTTCCCTCGTTTGCAGGTGATGGGCCACGGCTATCACAATCTCGGCAGAGTGGAGCATGCCCGTCTTCGCAAAGGCAACGGAGAAATCATCGGTAATCGACTTGAGCTGCTCTACTACTATCTCGGGCTCCAGGCCATAGACCCTTTGCACGCCCAGAGTATTTTGGGCGGTAATGGCGGTAATGGCACAGGTTCCATGCAGCCCCAGCACGGAGAATGTCTTGAGATCCGCCTGGATTCCAGCCCCGCCTCCCGAGTCCGAGCCACCTATGGTAAGCACGACTTGCGGCATTCGCATCCTTCTTTTGGCCAGGCGATTAAGTGATCTTCTTCTCTGCCGCCTGTATCATCTCTTCCGGCAGCTTGTACTTTTGAGCGATCTTCAATGCCTTGCGGTAAAGGCCGGCTTGCATATGCTGCTCATAGGACTTCGTGGCCGCTTGCTGCATCATCTCTTGGGGAAGCCCGAACTCCTCGGCAATCTCTGCAGCGTTCTTGACCAGACCAAAGCTCATGCTCTTGTTAAAGGCCTGGACTGCAGCCTGCCGCACCATATCCTCGGAAAGGCCGTATTCTTTGGCATA
Organism: uncultured Methanotrichaceae archaeon; assembly: GCA_964467095.1. GTDB lineage: Archaea > Halobacteriota > Methanosarcinia > Methanotrichales > Methanotrichaceae > Methanothrix. The sequence goes on along the minus strand of CAYXSJ010000003.1, from coordinate 25,193 downwards.
ATCGGCAGCTGCTCGGTAAAACTCGCTGTCGATCTTTCTATTGAATGAACGCTCTGCAGCCATCAGGCGAAGATCGGCAGGCAGATCGTACTTCTTGGCCAGATCTGCGGCAAGAGAATAGTCGCCTTTCTTCATGTTGACATCGTAGGCTTTGCGGACTGCGTCTATTAGCATATCATTTGGCAGACCGAAGTCAGACTTGATCCTTGCAGCCTCCTGGTAGGCACCCAGGTTCATCTTTACGGCAAACTGCCTCGCGCCTTCGGCCAGCTTACTATCAGCCATAGCATCCTCCATTAGGGTTATTGCCAATTTTGGCTCTTCTCTATTTCCAATTACTATTAGTCGTCGCTCCATGCGTCCTTTATGAGCTTTGTGATCTTTGTGGTTGAAACGTCGTTAGCAACTGGCCATAGCCAATGGTTGCGAACCATTCACCACAAAGACACAGAGCGCACTGAAGACTCACAGAGGATTCTATCATTCTATTGCAATTACCCTTATTGCCCAAGGAATAAGAACCTATCAGTCCCCAATACCCCTGTCCCGCAAATTGGTGACAAAGGCATACTGCGTGGTGGTGGGAAGCTTTCGTCTTAGCTCCCTTACCTCGGGGAGGTAGATTATGATCTGCTTTGTCTGGGCTTGGGGCTTTTCTTTGCCCAGGATCTTGCTGACAAGCTCCACTTCCGGCTCGCCCTGCACTCGAGCGGCGCCATTGCCATAGTCAGGAGACATCTCAATTAGCATGGGCAGTCGCAGGCGACTCCAGAGAAACCGGGGAATGCTCTTTGAGATCAGATCAAGTTCAGCCTTATCCATGACGAAGAAAGTATTATCCTTTCCCTTGATGCCGGGCTTTTCCAGGGTCAATAGTTCGGCCAAGTTGATTCGCCTATTGGGCAGGTGCTGATTCATGGTCTGAATGGTCTTGACTAACAGATTCTTGCTCATCGCCTGTCCGTCTTCGGGAAATGCCATTGACACCTTTTATGCTCTCATGCGACTTAAAGATAACCGTTATCGAAAGCAGATTGGAAGTGCTTCTTGACAATCAATTGCTTACTAATAAGTAATTTAGTTTCTTATCTATAGTCCAAAACTTTTTTAATACTGAAGGATCATCCTTATTATGCTAAACTTTGATAAAGAGAGGTGGATCTTGAGACGAACAGGATTGAGCAAGCTAAAAAATGTTAAAGATATTTAAATATAGTGTAAAGGATTATAGTATGCATAAACTCAAATGAAGAAAAAATTAAGAAGATCACGGACTACATAACCTTGAAGCTGCTCATATAAACTTGTTTATTAAACGGATGCGATTAATATGAAAGAATGCATAAAATACCATAATGAAATTAAAACGGTTCTAATAGTTGAAGATAACGAGGCCCATGCAGAAATTATCCGCCGGGTATTTGAGGAGAAGAGCCCGGAACTGTCTTTTAACCATGTTGCATGCATCAATGATGCTATTAAATGGCTAGAATTTAATAAAGAAAATCACCCACCGCTAGTTATCTCTGATTACAATCTTCCCGACGGCAATGGATTAGAACTGACAAAAGATGCAGCCAGCCCGGAAGAGGTTGGATTTCCCATTATCATTCTAACCGGAGAGGGCTCGGAAAAACTCGCAGTACGTTCTCTTAAATCGGGCGCTTTAGATTATGTGGTAAAGAGCAATGAGGAACTGCATCAACTTCCAAAAATAGCAGCTCACGCAATTCGCCAGTGGAATTTAATAATGGAGCGAAAATATGCAGAAAATGAGTTAAAAGATTTTATAGATGATCTGGATGAGGCAAATGATCATTTAGAGGATTTCTTGGGTGGGATGTCGCAAGACTTTGACGATTCAATCTCCTCAGTCCGCAACTTTGGTAAGATTTTGCAGGAAAAATATGCGGATAAACTCGACGAAGCTGCTCTGACTGACTTGAAGAGAGTTGCAGATGCGACGGAAAGGACCGATAAGCTATTGGATAAATTGTCTGAGTATGTTGTTCCTATCTACTTTTACAGTTCGCTAATCAGCGTATACAGTACTAAAATAAGTCTGCTAAATCGAAAGGTGTTATCACTAAAAATATAAAAGCGCGAGAATGGATAACATCTATGAATGGCATGCCGAAGGGATCATTCCGCAGAGGGATAATCTGAAGGACCTTTCCACTGGTCGTTCCCCTCAAAAGGTATTGATATATCGGTAAATCAGTCTATTTTTCTTGAGATTCAGACACCTTCTGGCAGCCTGGGCCACAGTCTCTCGATCTTCATCCCGACAGTAGATCCCGAAGCGCCACGTGGCTCTGTGCGCTCTTTCCAGGATGCTGACCAGAGGAGATACCTCTCGCAGGGGTCTCATCTCTCCCTCTACCAGGGCGGGAAAGTTGCCCTCCGGTGTATCAGGAAGCGCGGGATTGTCCACCAGAATGTAATCTGCATTCACTCCCGCCTCGTGGGCAATCTCCTGGGCCAGCATCTTTTCGCTTACCTTGAGAATAGAGGGGTCCAGGCACTCTAATCCGACATACACAGCCCGCTTAAAAATTCGCCGAGATCTGATGCGAGAGGCCATCTCTGCCGCATAACCGCCCCATCCCTCCAGAGAATTGAAGAGCTGGATATCATCCATATCTTTAACAGCAGAAGCACTGGCACCATCCTCAATCATGCGCCGGATGCCGGCAGAGATCATGGACTCTGAGATGCGGCAGACATGATGATAATAAACGGACGGATGCATGAGCAGCCGGGAGATGAGCAGAGATGTCGCCGCCTGCACGCCTCCCGCTTCCACCACGAGCTTTCCATGGTTAAGAGTCATCTTTTGCAGAAGACGCAGTCGATCTATCACTCCATAGGCCACGCCCGTGTAGTGAGCATCTCGGATCAAATAGTCCATCCTATCCACATCGATCTCGCCGCTCACGATCTGCCCCAGACCGGATCCATTTATGGCGGCCTGAATATCGGAACCTTTCAGGCCAAAATTGTCTAAGACAGCCCGAAGCTCGCCCTTCTTCAGGAGATCTATGATGCTCTCATGCTCCTTTCTCAGGTAGGGGGCAAGAGCTGCCTCAGTAGCATGGGAGAGCGGCCCATGGCCCACGTCGTGCAGCAGCGCTGCCGCGCATACCAGCATCTTATCCTCTTCTTGCAGGCCGAGATGGTTCGTCAGCAGATCTGCCAGATGGTAGGCCCCCAGGCTGTGCTCGAAACGAGTATGATTGGCTCCTGGATAGACCAGGCAGGCCAGGCCGAGCTGCTTGATCCAGCGCAGTCGCTGCATCTGGGGCGTGTCCGCCAGTTCCAGGGCAAGGCCCTCCAGCAACACATAGCCGTGCACGGGGTCTCGGATCTCAGTCATTGAACTGGACATTCAGATTCTTGCTTTAAAAATGTGGGCCTTGAACATTTTGCAGATGGTCGACGGAGCAGATGTTTGGACATATTTATATATTAGTACTAGAATGTTAATTCCCAGGATTATGATAAATGGTCCACTGCGGCAAAGCTGTCTTTGATCATGGTCATGCTCATCGGTGGCTGCATCGGCTCGACCGCAGGAGGCATAAAGGTGGGTAGGATATTGGTATGCTGCAAGTACGCTTACCGTGAGCTAATCCATATGCTTCATCCCCATGCACTCATGTCTGTCCTGCCGGCAGAGGCACGGGCACAGGACGGTATCCTGCGGTCCATGCTCTTATTATTTATACCTGAATTATGGAGGAAATGAAATGCGTATTCTGATCACTGGGGCTGGCGAGGTGGGCTATCTCATAGCCAGCGAGCTTCATGCCAATCATGATGTAACCGTCATAGACAAGGATCCTGCGGCATGTGCCCGTCTGCAGGATATGGATGTGAAGGTTTTGCAGGGCAATTCTGCCAATGCCCGCCTTCTTCAGGAGGCCGGCATCAAGAAAGCGGATATAGTTGTAGCCGTAACCGGTAATGACGAGGTGAACGTAATCACCTGCATCATAGCCAGCCACCTTGGTGTGCGCCAGACCATTGCCAGAGTCAGCAATCCCGAGTATATTGATCAGCCGGTTCAGGATCGAAAAGAGATAGGCATAAGCTTTATGATCTGTCCGGAGCTGGCCATGGCCGAGGATATGGCGAGGGCCCTCTACTTCTCATCCATGCTCATGAACCGGGATCTTGCCAAGGGATTAGTTGAGCTGATCGAGTTCAAGGCGACGCAAGAGATGAACATCCTGGGCCCCATCGGAAATGTCAGCCTGCCCAAGAGCTGCAATATAGTCGCCATAAACCGGGCCGGCGAGATCTTCATACCAAAGAAAGAGGATGCCGTCCAGCTTAATGACCACCTCATGCTGCTTTGCGACTCCAAAATCCTGCCCAGCTTAAGGCAGATGCTGCACGAGTCTCAGAGCTCTCCGAAGGTTATGATCGTAGGCGGAGGAATGGTCGGATTCTATCTCGCCAGCAGTCTGGAGAAGATGGAAGTGGATGTCAAGCTGATCGAGAAAAGCACAGAACGCTGCGCTGAGATCGCAGATAAGCTCTCCGGCACAATGATCCTGAATGGCGACGGTTCCGACCTGGCGCTTCTCCGCGAGGAAGAGGCAGGCAAGATGGATGTGGTCTTCGCAGTGACGGGCCAGGATGACAAGAACCTGCTCTGCTCTCTGCTGGCAAAGCAGCTCGGCGCCAAGAAGATTCTATCCAGGGTCAACCGGAGCGTCTACATCAAGCTCTTTGAAATGGTGGGCGTGGATAGAGCAGTAAGCCCCGGACAAGTTACTGCCGACGCTGTGCTGCAGAGGGTAATTGGGGGAGAAGAGGTGATCACCCTGAGCGACGAGAGGATGGAGCTGGTGGATTTTATAATCAGGCCCGGAGCCAAGATCATAGGCAAGATCATCTCCAAGGAGCTGCCAAAAGACTCAATGGCAGGTCTTGTCATAAGAGACGACATTCCTATGGTGCCGGCGGAAGACTTCAAGGCAGCCGTGGGAGATCGCATCTTTGTGATGTCTATGCCTTATGTTGTCTCCAAAGTGAAAAAGCTCTTCGTCTCCTGATGCACATCTTTTTTATAGCAAGAGAAGCGGAAGATTTGCCATGAGGGAGGATGCTCTCCATCTGCAGAGCGGCATTTACTAGATGAAGATCCGAATATTTCTGAGGCTGTTTGCGTCTCTTCTTAAGATTTTGGCGGTCTTGCTGCTGGTCCCCGGAGCTGTGGCTGCATATTATGCTGAGACGGGCAGCGTTATCGCCTTTGCCGTAGCCTCTCTAATCACCCTGGCCACAGGCATAATTTTGGGAAGGCTCTCCACCAAGGAGGAGCCGGGCCTCAAAGAGGGCTTTGCTCTTGTCTCTTTGGGGTGGCTGGGAGCTGCTTTCTTCGGGGCTCTTCCTTACGTCTTCCTGGGGATAAGCCTCATTGACGGCCTGTTCGAGTCCATGTCCGCTTTTACAACCACCGGTTCTTCCATACTCACAGAGGCAAATGCCCAAGGATACTGGATTATCAACTCTACTCTGGCCGACAGCAGCCTGGCGCACCACCTGGAGCTTTCCATGAGGAGCCTGACGGCAAACAGTACATTGCTCCAGATCAGCAGCAGCCCTGACAAGACTTATATGGGACTGCTCTTCTGGAGGTCCTTTGCCCAGTGGCTGGGCGGAATGGGGATAATACTATTATTCGTGGCCATACTGCCGCGTCTGGGCGTGGCTGGACGCCAGCTCTACCGGGCAGAGGTGCCGGGCCCCGACAAGGACGCACTGACGCCACGCATAAAGCAGACAGCCCAACTCCTCTGGGTGGTTTATATCCTCATGACTGTAGCTGAGATCGTGCTCCTCTACCTGGCAGGAATGCCTCTCTTCGACTCGCTATGCAATACTTTTGCCTCCATGGCCACGGGCGGCTTCTCACCGCAGGCATCGAGCATTATGGCCTACAAGAGCTGGATAATCGATGCCACTATCACTCTGTTCTGTTTCTTGGCCGGGGCAAACTTCGCCCTGCACTACAGAGTGCTCAACTCCGACCGAAAGGCATTATTCAAGGACGCAGAGTTTCGGTTTTATAGCCTCATCGTAGTGGCGGCCACGGTGATCATCGTTCTTTGGGGCGGCCTGGAGGGCGACATCTTCCACAAGGTCCAATTGGCTGGCTTTCAGGTGATCTCCATCATGACCACCACCGGCTTTGCCACCACAAACTTCGATCAGTGGACGGCTGCCGCTAAATACATTCTCCTACTGCTTATGATAATAGGAGCTTGTGCGGGCTCCACAGGCGGAGCTATAAAGGTTGTAAGAATACTGCTCGTCCTAAAGAGCGGATACAGGGAGCTGCTCCATGTCCTCCATCCCAAAGCGGTGATCGCTCTGCGCTTGGGAGGCTTTTCCGTCAGGGATGAGGTGCTGCGGCCCAGCAATATATTCGTGGCCATGTATATCATCATCTTCGCCATGGCCTCGCTTCTCCTGGCTATCATCTCCTATGACGATCCGCGCATGACCATTGAGACCATCCTCTCCGCGACCGCTACCACGCTCGGCAACGTGGGGCCCGGCTTTGGCATGGTTGGGCCGATGTTCAGCTTCTCAGAGATCCATCCCGCGGGAAAGATTCTGCTCTTTTTTTGCATGTGGATCGGCCGGCTGGAGATAGTGACGGCTTTAGTGCTGTTGTTGCCGGAGTTCTGGAAGAAGTGATCTCACATTGCACGGGCCAGGAAGCTGCCGCGAAGCTTTTCATGGAGCTAGGCGACAGCTTCGTCTTCAATAATGCAGGGACGATCCTGGAGCTAGCCCAAAATGCTTGTGCCTGGAGACCTGCTCCACTGTATTTGGACGGGACCAATCCTTATTTAACATCCCAGGCAAGATTTTCGATTCATGAAAGTCCTCCTCTTTGATCCCTGCGCCGGAGCCTCCGGAGACATGATCATGGCCTCTCTCCTGGACCTGGGAGCTGATCTTGATGCCGTCCGCCGGGCAGTCGAATTCACTGGGTGCGCGCTGGAGGTCTCCCGCCAGGAGAAGAGCCACATCATGGCCTGCCGGGCTCGCGTCATCTCGGACAAAAGATTCCAGTCATTAAGCGACGGCGTATCCATTCTGCATAATTCCAGCCTGGAGGGGAAAGCCCTGGAACATGCGCTGGCTGCCCTGGACACACTGGCCGGGGCAGAGAGCCGGGTGCATGGCGTGGAAAAGGAACAGGCCCGGTTTCATGAGATTGGTGCCCTGGATGCGCTGGCCGACATTGCCGGAGCCTGCGCAGCACTGCAAAGCCTGAACGTAGAGCGTGTTTTTTCCCGGCCGATATCTGTGGGCGGCGGCTTTGTACAGTCAGCGCACGGCCTTCTTCCCGTTCCATGTCCGGCGGCTCTGGAGATCCTGCGATCTCATGAAATCCCCTGGAAGGGAGGGCCGGTGGATGAGGAGCTGCTTACGCCCACAGGCGCTGCCTTGCTGGCAACTTTCGTCGATGAATTTGTGCCCGACTTCCCCCTCATCCGGGCGGAGAGGGTGGGCTACGGTGCAGGCAAAAGGGAGCTCATCCTGCCCAATGTGCTGCGGACAATGTTAGCGGACTGCGCCACCGCCCCTGAGGCTGCGGCAAAACAGAATCACAAGCCGCATGGCGAACAGGTGGTGCAACTGGAGACCAATGTAGATGATGTGACGGGCGAGGTGCTGGGCCATTTGATAGACAAGCTCATGCAGGCCGGGGCCCTGGATGTCTCTGTTCTGCCTGCCCTGATGAAGAAAGGGCGTGCCGGATTTGTGATCAGGGCCGTTGCCAGGGCTACTGAGACGGAATTGCTGGCTAAAATCATGATCAAGGAGACAGGCTCCTTAGGCGTTCGGGTCTTTCCCAGCCTCCACCGACTGGTAGCAGAGCGGGAGCAAAGAATTGTGCAGGTGGAATTCTCCGGCCACACCTACCGGCCCCAGGTGAAGGTCAGCCGCATGGACGGCGAGCTTTTAAGCATCAAGCCCGAGTATGAAGACTGCAAAAAAATCGCTGACGAGATGGATCTGCCCCTGAGAGGTGTCATCAAAAAAGTCGAGGAGGCGGGGTGGCTGGCAGCAGACCGCTAATTCGTGCCATCCCTTCTAACATATATCTTATTTTATCTCTCTGCTGCCAGGCCAACACGCCTATCAGGCCTCTTTAATTCTTATGACTAACTTATAATACTAATATAGTTAGGATTGTAGTTGGTATTATATATACTTTTCGCGAATAATAATAGTAGCTGCGGCCCGGATCCAAAAGGAGCATCTATATAACGATCTACATATAACGATTTGTAACGAATGAAATTGAGCTGACGGCTCGCAAGTTTGATTAATCTGCCCAGAGGGATGCATCATCTCATGCATGCAGACTCCTCCATTCGGCTCTTTGATCGCGCCAAAAAGCTGATGCCCGGCGGCGTATCCAGCCCTGTGCGCGCCATTTCGCCCTGCCCATTTTACACGGCCAGAGCAGAAGGTCCCTATCTATGGGATGCTGACGGAAACAGGCTCATCGATTACTGCTTAGCATACGGGCCCATGATCCTGGGCCACCGCCATCCTGCCATCGTGCAGGCTGCGGCAGAGCAGATGAGCCGCGGCTGGCTTTATGGAACGCCCACTGAACTGGAGGTTTTGGCTGCACAGAGAATCACCCGGCTTTACCCCAGCATGGAAAGGCTCCGGTTCGTCAGCTCCGGCACGGAGGCCACCATGGCGGCCATTCGCGTGGCGCGCGGCGCAACTGGCAGGGATAAGATCATCAAGATCGAGGGCGGCTTTCACGGCGCTCATGACAGTGTCCTGGTCAAGGCCGGCTCGGGGGCTACGACACTCGGCATTCCCGATTCACGGGGCGTGCCTGCCGATACCGCCAAGAACACTCTACAGGTGCCCTACAACGACCTGGAAGCCCTGGAGAAGGTCTTGAAGGCCTACCCAGGCCAGATCGCCTGCCTGATCATTGAGCCCGTTTTGGGCAACATCGGCCCCATCCTGCCGCAGGCAGGCTACCTCGAGGGCGTGCGGCAGCTTACCAGGGAGCACGATGTGCTTCTCATCTTCGACGAGGTCATAACCGGCTTTCGGCTGTCTCTGGGAGGAGCGCAGGAGCACTTCGGCATAAAGCCCGATCTAACCACCCTGGGCAAAATCATAGGTGGGGGCTTTCCCGTGGGCATCTTTGGCGGCCGGCAAGATCTGTTAGAGCAGGTAGCGCCCAGCGGCGACATCTACCAGGCAGGAACCTTCAACGGCAGTCCCGTCTCCCTGGCCTGCGGCATGGCCACCCTGGATGTCCTGGAAAGGGAGAAGGTTTTAGAGAAGCTGAATGAAACGGGAAAGCAGATGAGAAAGGGGCTGCAAGAAATCTTAGAAGACTTGCGGTTAGGCTACAGCGTTGTCGGCATCGCCTCCATGTTCAAGGTATTCTTTGGAGAGGAGCCTCATAACTATGCCCAGGCCCTGAAATGCGACAAGGCAGGCTATCTGGCCTTTTTCCGCCGCATGCTCGATGCCGGCATTTTCCTTACCCCCAGCCAGTATGAGACGGATTTCATATCCGCAGCCCACAGCCCGGAAGTAATACAAACCACTCTGGAGGCGTATAGGTCCTGCCTGAAAAACTGATCGTGGGCAGCCGGGGCAGCCCATTGGCACTGCGCCAGACCCAGATTGTGCAAGAGAAGCTTCTGCCTCAGGGAGTAGAGACGGAGCTGGTCCTGGTCAAGACCCGCGGAGATGTCTTCCTGGACAAGCCCTTGCACCAGCTTACCGGCGTTGGCGTCTTCGTGGCAGAGATAGACGAGCGCATGCTCTGCGGCGAGATCGATTTGGCTGTGCACAGTATGAAGGACCTGCCGACAAAGAGGCCGGAAGAGCTGACTGTATCCGCGGTCTTAAAGCGCGATTCGCCCTATGATATTCTGCTCTGCAGGAACGGCTCTGCGCAAGCTCTGGAAGATCTAAAAGATGGCGCGACTGTAGGCACTTCCAGCATGCGGCGCACAGCGCAGCTACGCCGGGCCAGGCCTGATCTGCAGATAATAAGCCTGCGGGGAAACCTGCAGACCAGACTTCGCAAGCTGGATGGTGGAGAATACGATGCCATAGTCCTGGCGAAGGCCGGCCTGGAGAGAATGGGCCTGGAGAGGGATTATGCAGAGCTGGATGGGGAGAGGTTCGTTCCCTCCGCAAACCAGGGAACGATAATAGTCGTAGCCAAAAAGGGATCAAAGGCAGAACTTTATTCCAGATCGCTGGATGATGCGCCTACCAGGACAGAGACCATGATCGAGCGCAAGATCCTGGAGACCGTGGGTGGCGGCTGCGTGGTGCCCATGGCCGTGCACGCCAGTGTTTCCAACGGTCAGGCACGTGTCCTGGCTGAGGTCCTCTCCTTGGACGGCAAGAGGTTTGTGAGATTGGATGAGATGATCTCAATAGACGAGGACCGTTTGAGCCGGGCGGAAGATATAGGGCAAAGGCTCATCAAGATGGGTGGACGAGAGCTGATAGAAGAGGCGGTGAAGGAATTTGGCGCGCGGTAAGGTTTATCTGGTGGGAGCCGGACCAGGCGATCCCGAGCTCATGACCCTAAAGGCGAAAAGGCTGCTAGGTGCTGCGGATGTGGTTTTATTCGACCGGCTGCTTGACCCCAGGATGCTGGAAGGGGTTAAAGCGGAATTGATCGATGTGGGCAAGAACGCGGGAAGGCACAAGTTGAATCAGGAGGGCATCAACCGGCTCCTCATCGAGAAGGCGGAGAGCGGAGCTGTCGTGGTCCGTCTGAAAGGCGGCGATCCATACCTCTTTGGTCGGGGCGGAGAAGAGGCTCTGGCCTTGCAGGAAAAAGGCATCCCCTTTGAAGTTGTGCCAGGCGTGACCTCCTCTATTGCCGCGCCCGAGCTGGCTGGAATACCCGTGACCCACCGGGGTGTGGCCTCTTCACTTGTCATCGTGACCGGCCATGAGGAGCCGGGAAAAGAGACCCCTCTCGACTGGAAGGCGATAGCAGCGTTGGGCGGAACTCTGGTAGTACTGATGGGCGTCTCCCGTCTGGAGCAGAATGTGGCGGCCTTGATTGAGGCCGGAAAATCGCCGCAAACTCCCGCTGCCATGGTAGAAAAAGGTGGATGGCCGGAGCAGAGAATGATCTCGGCTAAGCTTGCCGATATCGCCGAAAAGGCGAGAGACGCGAAGATCGAGTCGCCGGCCATACTGGTGGTGGGCGAGGTGGTCAGGCTGGCGGAAAAGCTGGGGCAAAAGAAGATTGCCATTTTCCGGCCTGCTGCCCAGCAGAATGAGTCTGCGGCCCTGGCAGAGCGCTACGGCTTTTCACCAATCCCAGCTCCTGCCATCGCTCTTGTGAAAAAGCCCCTGCCTGAAGATCTGCTGGAGAGGCTCGACAAAGCAGAATGTGTGGCTTTTACCAGTGCCAACGGAGTGAAGAGTGCGCTGGAAAGCCCGGCCATCCGCAGAGCATTGGCAGAGAAGACGATTGTGGCCATTGGGCCCAAGACTGCCATGGCTTTAGCCGAAACAGGCCTGACTGCACAGGTTCCGGAGGAGTACAGCTCGACGGGGCTTGAGAAGATGCTGCTGGGAAAATGCAGGAGCATTCTGTTCCTGCGCAGCGCTCAGGGCAGCCGCTATCTCTCTGAGGGCTTGCGGGCGGCAGGGATCATTGTGGATGACATTGCCCTTTATGAGGTTGCCGCATCCGGGGATTCCCGGCTGGATGAGCTGATAAAGAGGGCTAAAAGCGTGGACATCTTTGCCTTCACCAGCTCCTCTACAGCCCGCGTTCTAATTGAGAGAGCAAGAGCGATGGGCCTGGACAGGGAATTAAGAGAGGCTCTCGCCGCCGGCACGGTGGCTGTCATCGGCAAGCCCACTGCAGAGGAGCTTGCCCGGCTGAATGTGGACGTGGACGTGATGCCGGACAAATTTACCTTTGAGGCTATGCTTGCAGCTATACAGGAGAAAAAGAGATAAAATGATTATTTTTTCCAAAGCCCTGGCCGATCAGGCTACCGTTTGGGAGGCGCTGCGCGCTTCCGAGTCGTGCCAGAATCTGCCACCTGATTTGATCAGGTTTTCTGCCCAGAAGAGGCCGGTAGTGATGTGGAATTTGACAGCACACTGCAACCTGGCCTGCCAGCACTGTTACATGGACGCCAGCAGCGAGGCGCGAGAGGAGATGAGCCTGGAAGAGGGCATGCACCTGGTGGATGAGCTGGCTGAGCTAAAAGTGCCCATCCTCATCTTCACCGGAGGCGAGCCACTTCTCAGCCGCAATTTCTATGCCCTGGCCTTCCATGCCCGCGAGGTGGGCCTGAGAACCGTCATCTCCACCAATGGAACTCTGATCACCCCAGAGGTGGCCAGGCTCCTGGCGGAGGCCAGGATCAGATACGTGGGAGTGAGTCTGGACTCCGCTTCTGCGCAAAGCCACGACGCCTTCCGGGGCGTGGTCGGAGCGCATGCCCGGGCCTTGCAGGGCCTCAAGAACGCCCGCGATGCCGGTCTGAAGACGGGGCTGCGCATCACGCTCACTCGGGACAACTGGCAGGATGTTCCCTCTCTGCTCAGCCTGGCAGTGCAGGAGAATATTCCCCGGTTCTGTCTCTACCACCTGGTGCCCACCGGCAGGGGAGCGGGGATGGCCGACAGGGATGTCACGCCCGAGCAGCGGCGCAGCGTTATCCGCCTGCTGGCAGAGGCGGCAGAGGAGCTGAAAGGAGAGAACATCGAAATCCTGACCACCGACTCGCCCATGGATGGAGCCTATTTGCTGGAGCTGTTGAAGGACGATCCCAGGCGCGAGAATGTGCGTAAGCTGCTCACCAATGCAGGCGGCTGCTCCACGGGAGTGAAGGTGGCCAACATCAATCAGCGTGGGGATGTGCACCCCTGCCACTTCATGCCCCAGGTTGTGGTGGGAAATGTTCGGGAGCGCTCCTTCCGTGACATCTGGATCGATCATCCCTCAGAAGAGCTGCAGGCACTGCGGGACATCAAGTCCAACCTTAAAGGCGCCTGCGGGAAGTGCGAATACCTGGATCTGTGCGGAGGATGCCGCCAGAAGGCCTACTACTATCATAAAGACCTCATGGCAGAGGACCCCACCTGCATTCTGGAGCAGCGGAGCCTCTGAACCTTTTTTTAGCCCATTACTATTGCTATTTGGTGGTAGTTTGCAGCCCATTTGGTCAATAAAAATTGTTTGTATTGTTCACCGGAAGGTATAATTAAGATCAGCTGCAAGAATATCAGCTACAAGAATAAATGGAGGCTGCAAAATGACACACCACGAAGAAAAGAAAGAGAAGAAGGAAGAGAAGGAAGTAAAGGTTGAGCCCATCAAACTCGGTGACAAGAGAGGCGGCAAGAAGAAGGGGCTGCTCGACACTTGCGAGTAGGAGCTTTTGTATCAAAAATCTTTTTTCTCTGCGTCTTTAAAATAATTGGATCACTGCCGTTCGTCTGTTCATCTCCGTCAGGTTCGGAATTTTACTGCCAGACCTTTTGTCGAAATGACTGTGCACCCCAGGCCACCAGCACGGCAAAGAGAGCATAAGCCAGGGGCAGCCAGGCAGGCATTCCGAAAATGTCCTGCCGGGCGTAGGCCCAGGCTCCGGCGGCCACGGGCAGAGCTTCACAAACCGGTCCGAGAATGCTGCCCGCTGCCATGAGTATGACTGTAGATTTTTCCGGCCTGCTGGCAACTGCAACAGCCGCCAGGAGCAGAGCGGCGGAGATGACCAGCAGCGTATTTTCACTCAGGGCGACAAAGAGCACAATCTCAATAGCGATGCCTGCCAGGGCCAGGGGCAGCGTTCCCGGCCTTGGCTCTGGAATCTTCCCCAGAAGGCTTCTTACGATCAGCCATAAGGCAGTAGGAAAGCAGGCCCAGATGACGAAAAGCCAGGGCGGAATGAATGGCAGCCCTCCAGTTTGCCCATAGCTCCACAGGCCCCCGAAAACGCAGGCTACTTCTGTGAGCGGGCCGATGACGGCACCGGCAGCCGCAACAGCGATAAAGGGACGACCCAGGCGCGCGACCAGCGCCACTGGCGCGGGCAGGAGTAGCAGGGCCAGAAGGTAGGGGCTCTGCCAATAGGAGACGATGGCAGCGACGGCGTAGACGACGAGGACGGCGATGAGAAAAAGGTCGAAGAGGCGGGACCTGGTGTCGGAAGTGCGAAGATTTCCTGGCATTTCAAAATGGTTATCATAGGACGCTTTTAAGTAGATAATCCTGAGTGGCCCGCATCGAGGAGCTGGCCACCCGTATGTTCTGATCTACAGTGAAAAGCTGCACGAGGCCAACGAGAATCGAGGATCTGGGCCACGAGCAACCACCTCGCAATCCCGCTTGGCCGCAGCCCAGGAGCAGGCCTCCTGCCCCTGGTGTGCGGGCGTCCCCGCAGTCTCTGCTCGATCTTATCCGAGTCTATCTTGTCATTGATCGAGGTATTTATTTGCGCACATTTGGGTATAACTAGTTGCATAGGCATTTTGGGAGTCTAGAGAGGATGCCTTTTGAAACTCTTGCTTTGCCTCCCCATACTTTCCGCTCCAGTAGTAATCAAGCCCTTTTTCCATGTGTGACGTCGTCTTGCTGGCCGTATTGATGCCTAGTTCAGACATGAAGCTCTTCACTACGTTGATGGGAATCAAGAAGTTATAGCCCTGTAGATCCAGCCATTCTCCTGAACTCATTTTTTTGCCTGAGCCAAATGTGGCTACTCCAATTACTCTGCCGTCCTCGTCAAACGCCGGTCCGCCACTATTCCCGTGGTACACTGTAGTATCCGTTTGAATTGCCTCAGAGCCGTCAGGCTGCATTTTCTTTGCGCTTATTATGCCCGAGGTTACCGTCGGAACAAGTTCCGTCTCTGGTGATAGTGTAACTCCTTCCCCAAACGCCGTGCTAACGGAACCCGGATATCCAATCACAACTACCTTATCTCCTACATCAACTCTATTTGAATCTCCCAGAATAACCGTTGAGAGGTCGGTGAACCCTTCTATCTTCAGTATGGCCACATCCTTTCCTGATCTGAACCACATATTATTGAAAAGATAAGTCTGTTCTGTGCTGCTTTTTCGGATCTCTGCGGAGTGTGCTTTTGCAGATTGCATTGGACCATTGCTCCCGAAGTAGACATTGATCACTTTCTTATAATCAAGGCGATAGCTCTTGAAATTATCTTCTATCTCCAGGAGATCCTCTTCTGTACTTGGGTACCGCTCGCCGTAGTCCAGGAAAACCGCAGGAAATTCCTTTGCCGCCCATCTGACAGCTTGATTGATGAAATAGGACTTCAGTTCCTCATAAGGCATGTCTACTACATGGGCATTGGTTACCACATAGCCGTCAGGACTGACCACAAATCCTGATCCGACTGAGGTAACACCTGCAGTGAGATCCTCCGGTATTTTTAGAGAGACTTTCTTCTCTGCCTCATCAGGCTGAAGATATACTACATTCTCTTCCCGATCATTCCTCAAAGTTCCCACATAATCTACAGTTATCATCACCACTCCTGGCCTTCCCAGGTAGGCGACCTTTTTCTCAATAGATGCATCATTGCTGCTGTTTAGGCCTTCGGCTGCGCCAGTTGCAGCAAGAATAATGAGCATCAGAACGAAGACGGATAGCATTCTTATAGCCCAGCACCGTCCCATGATTCTCGTATACATACCTCCTAAACGTAATTGATTTCTTGGTCTCTATTCAATCTTATTCCTATTCAACCTTTCGAAAAATGATGTTATTTAGAGAATACTGATACAAAAATATATCTACTTCACCATGCCATTATAAAATATGAAGATCGTTGCCATATCGATCCTATTATTGTCCCTTATTTGCATAGCCCCCTCCTTCAGTCAGGATTCATCCTCGGCAGTTGATTGGAATAATAAAGGCAATACATTTTATAATGCTGAAAGCTATGATCTGGCACTCAATTGCTATGAACAGGCACTTATTATTGATCCTAAATATGAAGTCGCCTGGTCAAATAAGGGAGATGCCCTACGTCGCCTGGAGAAGTATGATGATGCAATACTATGCTACGACCAGGCTCTCATTATTGATCCGAAATACGAAGCTGCCTGGTCACACAAGGGAGAGACCCTGCGCCTCAAAGGAAAGTTTGAGGATGCCGTTCAGTGCTTCGATCAGGCCCTGAGCATCGACCCCGAGGACTCCTTTGCATGGGAAAGCAAGGGGGATGCGCTCCGTGAAATGGAGATGTATGATGATGCCGTACAATGCTATAACCAGGCAATTAACCTCGATCCCAAGGACGCCTGGGCTTGGAGTCATAAGGGAGAAACTCTACGCCTCCTAGGAAAGTATGAGGATGCCGTTCAGTGCTTCGATCAGGCCCTGAGCATCAATCCCGAGGACTCCTTTGCATGGGAAAGCAAGGGGGATGCGCTCCGTGAAATGGAGATGTATGATGATGCCATACAATGCTATAACCAGGCAATCAAACTCGATCCCAAGGACACCTGGGCTTGGAGATTTAAGGGAGATATCCTGGATTCCCAGGGTATGCACGAGGATGCCATACAATGCTACGATCAAGCTCTATTGGCAGATAATGAGTATCATGAAACTTGGAACAACAAAGGAGTAGCTTTATTCAATTTGGAGAAGTATGAGGATGCAGCTTCGTGTTTCCAAAAGGCTCTCGACATCAATCCCCAGGAAGGCCTGTACTGGAGCAATATGGGTGAAGTTTTGCAGAAGCTCAACCGTAACTCAGATTCAGAGGTTGCGTTCGCTAAAGCCAAAGAGCTCGGTTATGTAGCGCAAAATGCGTTATCCAGATCCAGGATCTCCTCTGTGCCAGATGAGTCGAGACCGAATGATAACGGTTCAATATCCCGCCTGCCTGAATATAGTGCCTCTCGCTCCGGAAGAATATCAAGCACCCCGGATTGAACTTGGTCCAGAGATGGCTCAGTTTGCTCCGGACGAAGCCAATCGCTTTAGCTCTTGACCGCCAGCATCCTCTCAATCGACCGGCGCGCCCCCACCGCAATCTCCTCGGGCACAGTCACCTGCGGCTCCAACGTTTGCAGCGCCCGCAAGACATTGGCGAGGTCAGTCTTCTTCATATTATGGCAGATGGCGTCCTTGCTCAGCGGATAGAACTCCTTCAGAGGACTCTCCTTTTTCAGCCGGTAGATCATGCCGTTCTCTGTGCCGATGATAAACTCCTTGGCAGCGCTGGCCCTGGCATGCCTTCCCATCCCTGCCGTGCTGTAGACGAAATCGGCCTGGTCGATAACCTCCGGCCGGCACTCCGGGTGCACCAGCACCTCTGCATTCGGATGCTCCAACCGGGCAGCTTGCACCTCTTTCGCAGTGAATTGATCGTGCACGTAGCAGTAGCCATTCCAGGGAATGATCTTCTTATCGGTATGGCGGGCCACGTAGGCGGCCAGATTCCTGTCCGGCACAAAGATGACTTCTTTCTCAGACAGAGAATTTACCACCTGCACGCCGTTAGCGGATGTACAACAAACATCGCTCTCTGCTTTTATCTCTGCCGTGGAATTGACATAACAAACCACTGCAGCCTGCGGATTCAGGGCTTTGAGATCGCGGAGCTGATCGGGCGTGATCATGTGAGCCATGGGGCACCAGGCACCTTTAACCGGCAAAATGACCTTTTTTTGCGGGGAGAGAATGGCAGCGGTCTCAGCCATGAAGTCCACACCACAAAAGATAATTACCTCCGAATCCAGGCGAGCCGCTGCGCGGGACAGCTCCAGGGAGTCGCCCACCAGGTCAGCTACATCCTGCACTTGTGGAATCTGGTAGTTATGGGCCAGGATTGTAGCCTGGCGCTCCTTTTTTAAAGCGAGAATCTCTTTTATCATATCCATCGAATTGGCCCCCTGTCTGAGAAACTATTATTTCAATCTATTTCATCTGCCATCTTTCTGACTCGCACCAGGGCCAGCAGAGCATCCTCCATCTTGAAGTCCCTCTTCTCCCTGGCCAAGAATTCGCGAAAACGCTGCAGCTCCTTTTCAGCCACCAGCCCCTCTGCATCCGAAAGCATGCGCTCATAGGTCCTATCGGGAAAGTATTGGGCCTGTGCACAATGAAAGAGCCTGTCTTTGCAGGAAACGCTAATTACACCCATCTGCCAGGCCAAATCCAAATTGAAGCGAATGTTCACCAGCGGCTCGGATCTGGGCTCCCAGGAGAACGGATCGAAGATGAGAGCCACTTCATCATCCGATACCAAATGGCCGCTCTTGTAAGCCTGGTAAATTTTGCCTATGCCCTCCATGCCGTAAACATCCAGCTCGGAGGCACGCAAAGCCCCCATGCTGGAAGCGCCCAGAACCTTTGCCCCGGCTTCCAGGGCATAGATTACCTCTTTGTGGGCCACGGAGCATTCCTGAAAGAAGACACCATCTATGAGCAAAATGATACCTGCTCCCTCTTTGGCCGCCTGATAAACGTCGCCCCGCTTGGCGGGAGGCCGGAAGTTGGCCTCCAAAATCTGCTCAGCTTTATCCCTGGGGAGACTTGGCCCCAGGAAGACGACTATTCCTGGCTTTTCTGCTGGCATTTTTGCACCTCTTTCCCACTCTTTCCGGATCCACAGCAGCGATCTCAAGACCTGGCACAATCACCCTGACCACAGGAAGGCCTATCTCCTCGCGAGTCAAGTCCACCACCACTGCGCGATCGAGGCCAGCTTCCTCCAGTTTCTTTAGCATATATTTTATGTCCAGCAGGAAGTCGTCACTCTCAAAGGATTCTATATCGGTAAAGCTCTTCTTGTCGGTTGCTTCAAACCAGTGCTTGTTGAGCCTCTTGGTCCTGTCGTAGCCGATCTGCTTTCTGAAATCCGCCAGGGTTGTATCCTCTCTTGCCCCGTGAATTTGGGTGAGACGGCTCTGCGCCACTTCGGTGAGGGCGCGAAGCACTGCCACTCCGGCGCTGGTGTGTGTGCCCATGCCAGTGGTGAGAAGGGTTGGATCGCGCAGCCGGACATCATCGGCAGCGGCCGCGCAGGTAGGAACGCCAATGTCGCTGGTGATGTCTCTCAGATAGACATCCACCTCTGCTGCCGCGAATTTGTCCAGCAGGCCTTTTGCCAGACTGTCCTGCACATCGCTGATTATGGGGCAGGCCTTTCGTGCCGCCTCCACCAGGGCCCAGGCATCTCTTTCTATAACCTCGGCCAGGCCGTGGAATATTGCCTCTTCAATCACATTGCCTGAGGCCAGACCACTGGTGTTGGTTCTAAAGAGGCGTTTGTAATCAGATGACAGGGGATGAAAAACCGCATTGGCCGGGACAAAAATTTCCTCATCGTTCATTATGTCCCAGCCTGAAATCCAGGGTATCATGGCATCCGGCTCTGCTCCCGCGGGCAAGATCAGCTCGCGTGGGTCCAGTGCTCTTTCCAGATGGGAGAAGCAGTCGATTTTTAGCTCCCTGTCTCTCACCTCAGCCGAGTAGCGCTCCAGGCCCTCCATCATGGCCGATACTTTAGCTTCGGTGGGCGTGGCTCCTTTGCCGTTGTAAACGGAGATGGCACCGCGATCGGCCATGGGCCGAATGGAAGAGAAGACTGGTATACCGATCCGGTCCAGATTGGTTATGTCCGCCACTCTGGTGATCCCTGCAGCGGGCAATTTGGCCTCGGCACGTCGTAGCGTCTCCTCAGGTGGTAAAGCTCGATGGGTGTCGTCTTTGTACTTTTTTATGCAGGAGGCAAGTCTCATCGCCCTAAGCCTAGAGCAGCGATGGAATATAAACTCTGTTCAAAGGAAGGGCAACCTGTCCTTCTTCCGGTAAGCCATGGCCTGGCAGGTCGCGATCAGACGCCCGTCTTCGCCAGTGACGGAAATCTGGCAGGCCGAGATCTTTCGGGAGCGATTGACCTCTCGTCCCTCAGCCTGCAGGCTCTCGCCGGCAAGAGGCGCGCTGAGGTAATTCATATTCGCGCCTAAAGCCACCGCTACTGTGCCATGCGAGTTGACGGCCAGCTCGAAGGCAGCATCCACCAGCGAGAAGATGGCAGCGCCATGGGTAGTGCCGAAGAGATTGTTCATATTCTCGGAAGTCTTCATCTTGAGAAGAGCGCGCCCCGCCTCAAGCTCTACAATCCTGATACCGAAGATCTTGGCATAAGGCTCCTCTTCAAAGTGCTTCTCTAAAGCTGTCAGACATTGGTCCAAAGTATCATTCCTCTCTTCAATTATTCTCCCTCTTGGGGGATTCTCCTTATCGCAGGACTATTCTCGAAACGGTTATATCTGCTCCGCTCGATCTAGTAGCCACATGCCCAGCTCCTCAGGCAATAGGCCGGAGCCGGTCTCCATTGAGGTGAGCGGCTCTGCGGTGTCCATTGTCCTCACCCAGGGCGCTATCAATATATGGTTTGGAAGAAAATTTGACAATTCACTCATCGCCAAGATTCTTCTGATAATCTCCAAGATTGATGGAACCGCAGAGCACGAAAAGGAGGTCTTATGCCGGTTCGAGGAGATCAGCGAGTTTGAAAACAACGGCTATATCCTCACCTCCTACGCCAGAAAGAAAGAAAAGTACAGGGCTATTTTTGTGGTTCCGTTCTCCAATTCCCGGGCACTGGAGATGTTCATGCAGTCCATCTCCCAGGAGACGGAAAAAGAGGATGTTAAGATCACTCTTTATTGGCGAGGAGGCAGAATCAGGATGAATCTTATAAAAGAGGAGCTATCCAGGCTCAATTGCTTTGGCACTATAAATGCGGTTTATAAGGATGAGCCGGTGGGAGCTGTTGGCAGGAGGGAGGAGCCATGAGATTTGCAAGCTGCACGGAAAAAATTGAGATATCAGGCATAAGGAAATGTTTTGAGGGAGCGGCACCTGGATCGGTGAATTTGGGATTGGGCCAGCCGGACTTCGACACGCCGGTGCATATCAAGAAGGCGGCCATTCAGGCTATCGAAAACGGAATGTGCGGCTACACCCCCAACTGCGGTGTGCCGGCTCTTCGCTCCGCTCTCGCGGAAAAGTTCCGCTCCGAAAACCGGATCGATTGCACGGCTGAGGAGATCATGGTGACCAGCGGGGCCAGCGAGGCTCTCTTCCTGGTTATAGCTGCGCTGGTTGACCGGGGCGAAGAGGTCCTTATAGGCGATCCGAGCTTCCTGTCCTACGCCGAGCTGACAAAGCTGGTGGGCGGCAAGCCCGTTAGCATCCCTCTCGATGACAGCCTGCGGCTCGCTCCTGAGGCTGTAGAGGAGAGGATAACAGACAAAACCCGGCTGATAATACTCAATTCGCCCTCCAATCCTACTGGATCGGTGGGAACGCCCCAGCAGATGCGGGCTATCGCCCAAATCGCTGAAGATCGGGGCATCGCTGTGCTCTCAGATGAGGTCTACGAGCATTTCATCTACAAAGGAGAGCATGTCAGCCCAGGCCGGTTCTCGGACAACGTCATTACCGTCAATGCTGTCTCCAAGACCTATGCCATGACCGGATGGAGGCTGGGCTATCTGGTGGCCAAAGGCGGCGCACTGGAGCAACTGCTCAAGATTCACCAGTATGTTCAGGCCTGCGCCAGTTCCATCTCTCAGGCCGCGGCCCTGGAGGCCGTCACCGGGCAGCAGGAATGCGTGGCCCAGATGAGAGACGAATTCAAAGCTCGCCGGGATCTGCTGGTAAAAGGCTTCCGGGAAATGGGAGTAGATCTCATTGAGCCGGAAGGCGCATTTTATCTTTTCCCGAAAGTGGGAGACGGAGACGATGTGGCCGCCCGCTTAGGCAAAGCGGGTGTCATTGTCGTTCCGGGATCGGCCTTTGGGACAGGTGGAAAAGAGCACATCAGAATTTCTTATGCTGCAGCGCGCTCTCAGCTTGAGGAAGCATTGCGGCGCATGAAAGACATCCTTTAAATAGGAGAGTTGCATTCGTCGCTAGGAGTGATGAAATGAAGGAGCAGGTTGAGGTCAGAGAGCTGAAAGAAGGAAGGTACGTTATCATCGACGAAGAGCCCTGCATAATCAAGAGCATATCCCATTCCAAGCCAGGGAAACACGGCAGTGCCAAAGCCAGGGTGGACGCCATCGGCATATTCGATAACCAGAAGAAGTCCATCGTCCAGCCGGTTACCACCAAGATCTATGTGCCAACTGTTGAGCGCAAGACAGGCCAGGTTCTATCCATCGGCGACACCTCGGTGCAGCTCATGGACCTGGGAAGCTACGCCACAGTCGACATTCCCATAACCGCAGACCAGAAGGGGAAGATCGAGGAAGGAAAAGAGGTCCCCTATCTCTTCGTCATGGGCAGGAGCAAGCTGGACCTGCGCTGAAAAACCTTTAAATCCATAACATGTTCCAAAGGTGCGGCTTTGCCGACGCCGAAGCGGAATTGAAGGATGCTGACTATGTAGTAGTCGGCCTGCCCTTCGACTGCACCGCATCTTTTCGGACCGGTTCGAGGGATGGCCCGGATGCCATTCGTCTCGCCTCTTTTAATTTCGAGAGCTATGATCACTATTACGACGTGGATCTGGCAACGCTCACCATCTGCGATCTGGGCAATATGGAGCTTGGGGCAGATCCCGCTTACGCAGACGCGACCATAAAAGAGGGCTTTGCCCTGCTGCCCAGGACGGCCATCCCTATCTTCCTCGGGGGAGAGCATTCCATTACCCCGCCCATTGTGGAGAGCCTGGCCCGGCGCAGCGCGCCAGGCACTCTGGGCACGCTGGGAGTTCTGGTGCTGGACGCACACCTGGACCTGCGCGAGGAGTACGGCTGCACCAGGTACAGCCACGCCTGCGCCAGCCGGAGGATTTTGGAAAAAGAAGGGGTCAAGGCCTACGCCTCCATCGGCATTCGCAGCGGCTGCAAAGAGGAGTTTTCCTTCGCGAAGGAGAACGAGGTCCCGTACTTTTCTGCCCTTGATGTGAAAGAGAAGGGCATCGACTATGTCCTGGACCGGGCTCTAGAAAGTCTGAACTGCGAACGGCTCTACCTGTCCATCGATCTGGATGTCCTCGATCCGGCATTCGCGCCAGCAGTGGGCAATCCTGAGCCCTTTGGCCTCACCTCCTGGGATGTGAAAAGAGTGATTGAGCGGACGGCCCCGTGGGCTGTAGGCCTGGACATAAACGAGCTGACTCCAACCTATGATCACGGCGAGACTGCGCTCCTGGCGGCGCGCCTGGCACGGGAGTTCATAGCAGCGAAGGCAAGCACCAAATGAGCAATTGATATTGATAATTAATTATACGTGATATGTTATCCCCACTTTCTTTCGAGCAACATCTTTGAGCCTGTGCAACTGTATTGCCACACTATTCCAGGCAGGCTTTTCTCTTCCTCGCTTGGTATTCAGCCCAAAATAGTTCTCGCAGGGAAGACCAAATCTATTATCGTACCATTCTTCCGTGGAAGCGTACTCATAAATTCCCAGATATTTTACCCAATCCTTGGTGGAAAGGTAGTCCTTCATGCCGTCGAAGAGGAGGCTATAGAATTCCACCTGGGCGAGATCGCTCGCGTCCAGAGGAATTCCAGCATTTTCAATCTTCTTTGCTAATTCAGGAGCGATATTTCTTAATGCCTGGAGCCACAAATGAGGGGATGTGCACCATCCCGTCTCCATAATTCCGACCGGCTTAGGAATGCCCGAACTGTCTGTCCATCTATTATGATAATCATCCAGATAGCGATTGAGGTAGCAGGGTAGTACAGGCAGCTCATTTTCTAAAGTGGCAATATGCCACGTCAACGGGTAGATATCGAAAAGCAATGTATCAATGCTCGGTGCATTAGAATTGAACTTTTCAACGTAGGATCTGTCATCGATAGCGTATGATTTGGGCATGGTAAGCCCGGATATATTATACCACCGGAAAAATAAATTGACCATTGTCTCGGGAGTTCTGCCTGATATCTGGCGATGCCTGGCCTTGGCAGCTTCCCCGCCGATATTAACGACCTTTGCCGCCAAATCCAGGTTACGGGCCAGCGCCCAATTATGATATAGATGGTTAGGTTCGTTAGTTATTTGATATCTATGAACCAGCGCCTTCTTTTCCCAGAGATTATCGATTCGCTCTTTAATATGGCTTTTCCAGACACCTTCCCATCCAGGCGGGAAGGCGCTCTCTTCAAGTCTGGACACGACATCGAGTCTTTCTATCAAGAATTTCTCGTATTCCCTATCGGCCGCAATGATCATTTGGTTAGCTATCTCCGAGGCCTTAAGAAAAGCATCTTCGGCAGCTTCGGCCGCCTTTCTGGCCACTTCAATGACCGATCTCAGGGTACCGAAGGGATCTAACCGTCTGAGAAGCGCCTCCAATGCCTCCCTTGTTTGCTTCATATTTGCTTTTGCATCCTGTTTAATTTTTTCTGCAGTTTCATATGCAGCTTTGCGTCGAATCTCTCCTTGTGCTTGATAGAATTCTCTAAAAGCCTCCCGGATGTCAAGCACAACAATCACATCTAGGCCGATTTTATTGGCATGAAGAATTGGATCTATATCATTTGATGCAAGTCTCACCCACCCATAGCCTGCATTTCTAATTCTCGTCAAGTGATATGCAAAATCGGACATATTTAATCGTTAGAAGAGTTCAATCATTATAAACTTTTCGCGAAATAGTAGTAAGAAACGAGATGCAGATCGATAGTCTACCACCCCTTGCCAAAAAACATATCTACAAGGTAGTGCTCTTGGTGGAATACAGCATATCTGGTTTTAAAAGGAGTCGAAATATGCCGGGAAAATTGATGGAGTATTTCAACAAGCAGCCGAGGCTGGGCGTCATCAGCACGTCGAGCAAGGATGGAAGGGTAGACTGTGCCGTTTACGGCTCCCCGCAGATGATCGACGAAAAGACGGTAATAGTGGCACTTGCCAGGGGCCGCACCTTTGAAAACCTTCAGGAAAATCCCAATGCCGTGTACCTGATAATGGAACCGGGAGCGGGAATCTTTGATTGGAAAGGAATCCGGGTCTATATCAAGATGCTGGAGTATGCCACCTCGGGGCCCAAGCTGGAAGCGTACAAAAGCCAGATGGCCAAGATTGTGGGCGAGCAGGCGGTGGAGATGATTGCCGTGCTGGCTACATTCGAGGTAACGGAAGTCCGGCCGCTGAT
>CAYXSJ010000002.1:2592-40779 GCA_964467095.1 uncultured Methanotrichaceae archaeon | reverse complement strand
TAGCATGTAAAAAAGAACAGATAGACATTTTCATGCGTGTATCGACTGAGAAATTCGCATAATTCTTGCAGGAAGGGCACATAAGGGATATAGCGTTCTCAATATTCAGGGTCATTTTAAGCAGCCTCCTATTTTGATGTACGTTATTTGTCGAAATATTGTAGCTCATAACATATATACATATTGATCAGATGTCGAAATATTCTAATCAATCATCTGGTCGGAAAACAGTAGAATTAAAAAAATGGTAGCTATTATCGTTTGGCGAAATTTACAAATATTTAACATTATGTAATATAATATATTACTGCCACTTTCGCTGATTAATGCGATTTACCCCGATATGAGTCATCCTAGCCAGATGACCTATCCTTTATCATCCCTCAACACCGACCGGCTCTGTTCTATCTTGTCCATATAGCTGCTCATTAACACGATTAATGCTTTCCACTAGGCGTATTCCCTTTTGTGTGCTTATGTACTCTCCCTGGTCAACATCTATTAGATGATTTTTAATAAGAATCTGTAAATACGGAGCTGCCGTTTTGAAATTAATACTCACATTTCTTACTATTGCGGTCTTACTAGCACCACTTCTGCATATTTGCAGGATCTCATAGACGATTTGCTGTCTGCTTCTTTTCATAGTTTTCACCCTAATTTTGTATTTAGCAGATGCTGCACGCATTTTTCAACTCGTTTCTTTTCTCAAAGGTCGCATGAAGCTGTAATTTCTTCCATTTCACTTGACATAATTAATGAAATAGGCATGTGATATTCGATTGCATCTCTCAAATTTTCGATGTCAAGTGGCTTAGTAAGAAAATCATCTGCACCCGCCTCAAGGCAAGCATCACGGCAGTTGGCCAGTGTTGTAGTAACAATGATCTTGGGTACATTATTCCATCTCTGGCGGATGATTTTTGTCGCCTGTAATCCATCCATCTCTGGCATCTGGATGTCCATAAACACAATGTCATAGGAATGATGTTCTAGGGAATCTATCGCCTCTAAGCCATTTGCTGCAAGATCTGCTTGGTGACCAAGCTTCTTGAGCATGAGCGATGCTACTTTCCGATTTACGGCATTATCGTCTACCAGCAGAATGCTTAAGGACATTTTTTCCCACCACCCAAATTATTAAATGAATTGTTTGTATAAGAATCTTTTGGCTGTAATAATTATGATACTTAATTAAGATTCGAATAATACCCAGAATTATGCAGTTCAATGTTCTTGTTTTCACTCATTAGTCAATAAAAAGAACTTATCTATTTCTCTATTAGATTTATATTTAAAAAATTTTAATACGAATACATCAGCATTAGATTCCCTGTTGTGGCTTGGCATAGAAGCAGCTACATAGAATGTAAAAAATTTGCCATTTCTTTTTGGCGCAAATAAAAAAGTAGTGTTAAGATCCTGCTATCGCCTCTTTCGCACCGCAACCGCTGCCAGACCGAACATGGCCATAGCCATCAACGCCATGAAATCAGGGCCTTTTGCTTCCTCCCTTTCTGCAGATTCGTTTTCAAATGAGCCTACTTTCATTTCTGCAACCGGCTCAGCAGCCGCTTCCTCAGCCGCAAAAGCTCCCGTTCTCGTTCCCCTGGTCGCCAGGCGCTCCTTATCGCCAAGCATTGTCGTAGCATTGAGCTGCACATAGTCCTGTCCCTGGCCGATGATTGTGGAATTGCTCCAGATGAGGACGTCCACAACATAGTTGTACCTGTCCGGGACAGTGAGGTTGACGCTCCTTATGGCAGTCTCGTCGGGAGCGATTATTCCGGTATCGCTCCACTGCTTGTCCGCAACCAGCTTTGAATCGATATCGGTAGCTTTAATCATCAGCTTATAATCCTGGCTTGTCCTGGCTCCATAGTTCGACACGTATATGTCGCTCTGGATGACTACCTTGTCTTCCGCTGCCTTTCGCGCCAGGAAGTCGATGCCATCGATTCGCAGGCTGATCGCGCGGCTGTCGGCAGGAAGCCTCTCCAGATTGAAAACCGACCTGTTCCCACGGTCCACTTCCCTCTCCTCCTCATAGAGCGTGGCTTCCAGCATGTAGCCGCCTTTCTTAGGAAGCATAATGGTCTGGGTGACTTTAACGGTTTTCTCCAGCGGGATCTTGCCGATAAATGTCTCCGTCTGGTTGGCAAGGAAATCTCTGTCGGAACTGGTAGCTTTTAGCAGCAGTGATGTGTTTTTGCTGCTCTTGGCGCTAGGACCTTCAGCCGTGTTCTTGATATAAGTTGTGACCTTCAATTCGATAGTCGATGTCTTTATCTGGCCGGGAACGATTTCCAGGTTCATAATCGTTAGAGGATTTCTTTCGGATTTATTAACGCAGCCGCTCAAAGCTGCCACTGAAATTAAAGATAGCAAAATCAACAATGATGCAACTTTTTTCTGGAACATCAATTTTCCCAAACCTTGGTATATCATTAAATCTATTTAAAAATTTTGCATAATTAGATCAGGATTCAGAATTTCTTCCTTCAATCTTTCTCTTCAGCTCTGGCTGTGCGTTTGCCGAAAATGCTCCCGCTCTTCGAGGGCAGGAAGCTTGCCGCCATTGCCAGAATGGGACCCATGATCATCCCCGAGCCAGCCAGCAGAGCGAGGGTGCCCAGGACGGCCAGAAGGGCTCTTTGCAGTATCCCCGCCTCTCCTCTGGCCAGACGAATGCCTGCCACACCCAAAATAGCATGGAAAACAGCAATTGCCACTGTGATGTACACCTCTGCCCCGAAGGGAGCGCGAGTTAGGGAAAAGACCATCTGGTTGAAGACGGAAGCGCTGGTGGCCAGGAAGAGAAATCCGGCCAGAGATCCAGCCAGGCAAAACGAGGTGCGACGAGAGCCGCGCCAGAAGAGCAGGAGAGCTAATATCTCGGCTACCAGGTAGGGAATAAAGATCATGCCCAGGCTCTGCCCTTCCCAGAGGTAAACAGATATGAGCCGAAGAGGAGTGGCAATCCTGTCCGAGAAGCTGAACTCCTCTCGATAGCCCACTGCCAGGCCGTAATGCCCAAGAGCGCCATTTAGATCATTTATGCTATTTATGCTATTATTGATAACATTAGCATTGCTATAAACCGCAGCATAATATCTTGCCGATTCCGGCGCAGATATGTTTATCTCAGCGATTTCTATGAAGCTGCTGGGGCCGAAGGGCTCATAGGTGGCATTTATCGCCCTCTTGCCTTCCGCCGCCAGAATTTTTAAGCCCGAAGCCTGCGGCGGCAGGGACAGCTGCCGGGCAGGCATTTCAGCCGTCTTTAATCCGGGACCTATGAGCGCCAGGGCAGGAAGAAAATTCTTTTCCTTTGCATCGGATGACTTGAAAAGGGAGAGATAAATTCGCTCGCCCTCATCGAGATCGAAGCTGTAGTAATGCACGTCGTTCCTCTCAAGAGAGCCATAAACCGCCCAGGATTTGGCTGGATCAGTGATATGCATAGCCGAGGAGATGTTCTCATTTCCCCCAGCCATGAGGGGAATGTGGGCTGAAGCTGGAAGAGCCGGCAAAAGCATGACCAGCAGGACGGCGGAGAGGATGAAGCTTGATTTCACAGCTATCCTGAATTCACGATCGGTATTCAATATTTCGCCTTCGCCGGGGAAGACCTTTTAGCCTGCACATGCTGCCAATAAATTTATCTTCATAGCACGGCTATCACTCAGCTATTGAAAAGAGTGGAGGTTAAATTGATGATTCAAAAAAAAAGGGCTATTCTGAGCCTATTGTTCATAGCAGCAATGCTGTGCATAGGCTCCAGCCTCGCCCAGGATAACGAGACGGCAAAAATGGGAGCAATGGATGCAGCTGATGAGCTGGGCCTAAAAGAATTCTCAGCTGCGCTAGACAGCGCGGGCCTTGCGGATATACTGAATAACCAGGGAGTACTGACATTTTCCACCGGATCCTTCGTGATCTTCGCGCCAAGCGATGAGGCTTTTGCAAAAGTTTCTGATGCTGACATGAACGCCATCAAGGAGAATACGACAGAGCTGAAGAGGATACTGAGCTATCACAATGTCTGGAACGGCGGCAGCTTCGAAAACATCTCCGAGCTCTCCTCAGCAAAAACGCTGCAGGGAGAAAATTTGACCATTGATATTGCAGAAGGCATGAAGGTAAACGGAGCCAATGTCACGGCATCCAAGAGCTACGACAACGGCACTATCTACGTGATCGACAAAGTGCTGCTGCCCAATACCGGCTCAATCCTCGGCGTGTCCGAGGCTGCCAATGATCTGGGTGCCAAGAAGTTCGCGTCCGCCATCAAGTCTGCAGGCCTCGTGGATACGCTTAACGGCCAGGGCTTGATGGGATTTGAGAGCTTATCGGAGGGGCCCTTTACAATCTTTGCCCCAAGCGACGAAGCATTTGACAACGCCAAAGCTTCCCTGGATTCCATCAGCAAGGAAGATGCAGGCATGATGAACCTTCTGTCCTACCATATAGTGGATTCCAAGAACCTGCTCAACACGACCGACACCAATTCCGCCAAGACCATGCTGGGAGACTCCCTGGCAATCGATACAAACATGGGCCTGGTGGGCGGGGCCAATATCTTGAAGTCCGAGAGGTACAACAACGGCATCATCTACATCATCGACCAGGTGCTTGTGCCCATAAGGCTTGCCATGTGAAGACAGAGCCTGATTCATTTTTTTTTGCACTTTCTGTTCTTATCCAAATCCCCACCTATTAGCCTGTTAGCACTATTGTTTGCTATCTGAATAGATGTTATCTACGGTGCAAAACTTTCTTAAACCCCCGGCGGAATGAGTATGTCGGCAGGGATGATATGGCGGGAACGATGCAATGGATCGAGAAACTCTATTCGAATTTTTTGAGCATTGAAGAGCATATGCTTTCAATAATTTTCAGCGCTACCTTTGGCGACAAGGGCCCGAAAATCTTTCCCTTTGCCCGAAGACTCACTACATGCTTTTGGAGGATGTAAATTGTCCACAAAATTAGTGCCATCTCTTTGCCCCTACTGTGCAGTAGGTTGCGGTTATTACCTGGTAGTAGAGAAGAGCAAAGCTATCGGCGTTGAGTATATGACCGACCACCCAACCTGTGAGGGAGCGCTCTGCCCCAAGGGAAATGCCGTCCTTGAGGTCTTGAACCATGAGGAAAGGCTCAAGTATCCCATGAAAAGGGTGGGCGAAGAATTTGTGAGGATCTCCTGGGAGGAGGCGCTGGATCTGGCATCCCTGGGCCTTGCCCGCAACATCAAGAAGCACGGGCCTAAATCTCTGGGCTTTTTGGCCTCATCCCGCTGCAATAATGAAGAGAACTATCTCCTGCAAAAGCTCTCCCGCCTTCTGGGGTCACCTCATGTAGACAACTGCGCTCGCCTCTGCCATTCGCCTACTGTGGTCGGCCTGGGAGCAGTCCTGGGAACGGGAGCTATGACCAACAATCTCATCGACCTGCAAAATTCCAAATGCATCTTTGCCATAGGCACAAACTTCACCGAGGCTCATCCCATCGTCACCCGCTGGGCACAAAAGGCCAAAGACAGCGGGGCAACAGTGATCGTAGCCGACCCACGCATTACCTCCACTTCCTGGATGGCGGATCTGCACCTGCGCATCAAGCCCGGCAGCGACATAGATCTTCTGAGGGGCATGATGAAGGTGATAGTGGATGAAGGCCTGGCGGATAAGAAGTTCATCGAGGAAAGGACGGGGGGCTTTGCACAGCTCCTGGCCAACCTCCATGACTTCTCCCTGGAAAAAGCGGCAGATCTGACGGGGATCCCTGCAGGGCAGATCGTCCAGGCTGCGCGCAGCTATGCCCGTTCCCCTGCATCCTCCCTGCTTTACTCCATGGGCATAACCCAGCATGTCTGCGGCACAGACAATGTGAAGACCTGCGCAACGTTGGCTCTGATCTGCGGCCAGATGGGGCGACCGGGCGCAGGAGTGTGGCCTATGCGCGGACAGAACAACGTCCAGGGAAATTGTGATATGGGCGGCATGGCAGAGTTTTATCCCGGCTACAAGAGAGCCTCGGACCCGAAATCTGTGGAATTTTTCAAGGGGGCCTGGAATGCAAAAGATCTGCCCCTGGGGCCTGGGCTGACCTCCACGGAGATGACTGATGCCGCGCTGGAAGGCAGCATAAAAGCCCTGTACATAATTGGAGAAGACCCCATCGTCTGCGATGCCAATATCAATAAGACAAAAGCTGCGCTGGACAGCCTGGACTTTCTGATAGTGCAGGAGATCTTCATGACGGCCACGGCCAGGATGGCTGATCTCGTCCTGCCGGCTGCCGCCTGGGCGGAGAAGGACGGCAGCTACACATCCATGGAGCGCCGGGTGCAGTGGATCGACCAGGCCGTGCCTCCCGCGGGCGAATCGAAGGAGGGGCTTTGGATCATCAATGAGATCGGCAAACGTTTGGGACTCGATCTCAAGGGCGGCAGTGCAGATGAGGTGCTAAAAGAGATCAATCAGACTGTGCCGCAGTACGGTGGCATGACGCGAGAGAGGATCTCCAGGATCGGAGGCCTGCGCTGGCCCTGTCCTGATGAGGGGCATCCCGGAACGGACATTTTGCACAGGGAGAGGTTCTCCACTCCCGACGGAAAGGCAAGGATCGCCAGCGTAGAGAACAGGCCCGCTGGGGAGCAGACGAGCCCGGAGTACCCCATACTGCTCAGCACCGGCAGGATCGTGGTTCATTACAACAGCGGCTCCATGACGCGCCGAAGTCCCTCGCTGCTGGAAAGGGACTTTGAGCTTTACGTTGAGATCAATCCCATGGATGCAGCAGAGCTGAAGGTGCGCCACGGAGAGATGGTTAAGGTGAAAACGATTCGGGGAGAGACACAGGCCCGGGCCAGAGTAACAGAAAAGGTAAAGCTGGGGATGGCTTTCATGCCATTCCACTGGCAGGGAACCAACATCATCACCTCTGACGCCCTGGATCCGGTGGCCAAGATCCCGGAGTACAAGATGGCAGCCTGCCGGATAGAAGCGATTGGTCCCTTTGTCCCGGACCTCAGCAAGTTTCGAAGTAGGGCTACGCCTGGGCTGGTCTGAGCCAAGGCATAGTCTATAGGATATCTCGACGGTTCATATTTTGGGGCCGCTTGCAGAGCGCCAATGGCCGGCATAAGGTTGACCTCTTTGTTCCGAACTGCAGCCAGTTCAACGCTGGCGTTGCTCAGGTCATGCCTGGCCATAGCGTGATCTATGTTATCGCTCGGGCATTCTGCTCTGCCAGGCATCGGTGCGGTACTCATTAGCCGCAAGATTAACAATCATATAGGTGACGTTATTTTATAATCCCTAATGCAATCTCCAATAAGATAATAATTAATGGAATGATAATAATCAGTGTTATATATAATATCTCATAAGTGCCAAAAGGCCATTCACTCATCTGATTCAATTTGTCCTGCACAAGAAATATATCTTTTAAATGCGATACATTATCATCAGTTGGAACCTCGAATGATTCATCCATAGCAGCCCTCAGTTGAGATGAGAACAACTCAACTTTTTCCTTTTTAGTCGAGGTCATCATCCTGTGTATGCTATACTGAGGCAGGATGAAGTATGCGAAAAGCAAGAACGCAAAGCCCAGAAACCATAATATCATCTGCAAAGATGAAAACTGAGGGGGTACTATGATATGAAAAAAGCCCCATATAACATAGACGCTGGCTGCGCAGATGGTGAACTTGGAGTATAATACCCCTATAGCATGAAAGTCCGAATACAACGCATCAATCCGCAGTGGCAAGACCCCAATTTTATGCACTGTGAGCGCAGTCATGATCAAAATATATAATCCGGCCCCTTCCAGATAAACCGCCAGATAATATCCTAATTTGAAGATGTAAATTGAAATAATGGAATTGAATGATACATCATGATAATCTATGTCTGTAATGTGAACAAGAATAATAAAAAATATTGCAAAAATAATGATTCCTTTGTCATTGAATATGTCTTCCTCTTGTTTTCGAGATGCATCAATTATTATTCCCTTTGGCAGATCGACTATCCTAATGAGAATATCCTCAAATGATTTTATTTTATTGTGCGCCCAACTGATAATCGTGCCCTCTAAGGCAATTATTACCGAAATGATTAGAAAAGCATCTATATATCGAAATGTTTTTTCAAATAGAAGCAAAATTAGAGATGAAACCAATATGAAAGCAAACGAAAAGAAAAACCAGCCCAGATAATAAGGAAGTGGAATTAAAGAAATAAGCCTGTCTAGATGAGTCTCATTGGACTTGCCTTTTGGATCTAAAATGCTGCTATGCATAAATTTGAGGCTACCACGCCAATTATGTAGATCGGTCTCGCAGCATACTATATATAATTTATCATATTAAATTTATTTTGATCCACTGCTTCTTTATTTTTCCGGAAATGAAAAGCCACCAGCTTCTGGCCGCTAAAGCCCACTTCTATTGGGCTCATCATAGGCCTTGATGGCCTCGTCGAGCTTGCCCTGGTTATGGAGATAAAGGCCTTTGTTGTGCCAGGCACAGTTCGTCCTAAAGATCGATCCCTTTCTAAGCCATGCCTCAATAATACTCTGGTTCAAATCAATAAATTAGCAAATTAAAAAAATATTGTAGATAGATTGAATTTAACAGTGACCAGTATCCCATTATTTCAGAATCTGTATAGCCTCGTCTGCCGTCTTGCCCTTGTTGACAATGGCGGCGATGGCCATGGTCATCTTCACGGGGTCCTGATGCTGGAAGACGTTCCTGCCGATGGCCACACCACGCGCGCCCGCCTGCAGGGCTCCCTCGATCATTTGCAGAAACTCCATATCCGTCTCTGTCTTGGGCCCTCCGGCGATGACCACAGGAACTGGACAGCCCTCAACTACCAGCCGGAAGGAATCTACATCTCCGGTGTAATTGGTCTTGATGATATCAGCGCCAAGCTCCGCACCGGCCCGGGCAGCATGGGCTACGACCTCCACATCATTGGGATTTAAGATGGCTTTGCCGCGCGGGTACATCATGGCTATGAGCGGCATGCCCCAGAAGTCACAACGCTCGCTGACACAGCCCAGTATGCTGAGCTGATCGGACTCTGTCTCAGAGCCGATGTTGATGTGAACAGATACAGCATCCGCTCCCATCTTCAGACACTCCTCCACCAGACAGACCTGCACCTTATTGTTGGGATCGGGGCCGAGGGATGTGGAGGCGCTCATGTGCACAATCAGGCCGACATCTCGGCCGTAGCCGCGGTGCCCATGCCGGACCATTCCCTTCTGCTGAAGAACGGCATTGGCCCCACCCTTGGCTACTTTATTTACCATTTCCGGCAGGTCAACCAATCCTTTGATGGGGCCGACGGATATGCCGTGGTCCAGTGGAATTATGACTGTGTTCCCGCTATCTCTGTCCATTATCCTTTCAATTCGAACTCTCTTGCCAATCTCGCTCAAATCCTATCACCATATCTATGCTAACATGTAGCATGCTAGCACGTATCATATATAAGGCTTGCGACAGATGAGAAAGAGAGACTTTGACCGGGAATTTTTAAAATTAAAAATTGATGGAAATAATATGTAGGGAATGCTTAGCTGCAACCGCAACCTTCATCGTGGCCGCAGCCGCTGTGGTCATGATCGCAACTGCTGTGATCATGATCGCAGCTACCGGCATTGCCACATGCATCGCAGCCAGATATCTCATCCTCTGGCCCTCTAATGATAAAGCCCTTCTCATGACCATCATCCACAAAATCAATGATCGTCTCTCTGAGAAGCTCAGCATCATTAGGATCCATGTGAATCTTTACGCCCCGGCTCTCGAAGATGACATCGTCGTTTTTCGGATCGCTAAGAGCCAGGCCATAGGTTGCACCGGTAGCATCAATAGCTGCCAGGAACATGCGGACTACTTTGCCTTCTACGAGGCTTTTGTTAATTACCTCGGCTGCTGCGCCAGTGATCTCAATCATGAATGACACTCCAAATTTATGTCTCTGCAAAACTCATATTTAAAGATATTATTATCTAGAGGAGCAACAAGGGATAAACCATGGGCGTTGATTTGGGAGACTTGTTGCAGCGAAAGAAAACCGAGATAAAGGATCTCTCCGGAAGATGGGTGGCAATTGATGCTTTTAACACCCTCTACCAGTTTCTGAGCATAATCCGGCAAAAGGACGGCACGCCACTAATGGACAGCCAGGGAAGGGTGACCTCGCACTTATCCGGTTTATTGTACCGCACCACCAACCTCATTGAGGCCGGAGTGAAAGTGGCCTTTGTCTTTGATGGAGAGCCGCCCTCCTTTAAGGCAGAAACGCTTGCACAGAGGTCGGAGGTTAGGGAAAAGGCGACTGCCGCCTGGCAAGAGGCAAAGGCCACCGGCCAGGATGGATTCAAGTATGCTCAAGCGGCCTCCCGCATCAACTCAGAGATACTGCAGGACGGAAGAAGGCTCATTTTAGCCATGGGGCTTCCCGTGATTCAGGCACCTTCCGAGGGCGAGGCGCAGGCAGCTCACATGGCGATCAGGGGCGATGTACAAATGGTGGGAAGCCAGGACTATGATTCGCTCCTTTTTGGCGCTCCCCTGGTGGTGAGGAACCTGGCCATAACTGGCAAGCGCAAGCTTCCCAGGAAGAACATTTACGTGGATGTGGAGCCGGAGATTATCCATTTAGAGGAAGGGCTGGCGCGCCTGGGCATAAGCAGAAAGCAGCTTGTGGAGATAGGCATCATGTGCGGCACGGACTACAACGGCGGCCTTACCCGCGTCGGCCCAAAGACGGCCCTGAAGCTGATCCGGGAGAAAGGGGATTTAGAAGCAGTTCTCGCTGAGCAGGAGGAGAAGATTGACCGCTTCGCCGAGATTCGGGATTTCTTCCTTCATCCTGATGTCACAGATGATTATGAGATCAAGATGAAAAAGCCCAGTGGGGATGAGATCGTCTCCTTCCTGGTTGAAGAGCGCGACTTTGATCAGGAGAGAGTGGAAAAGACGGCAGGAAGATTGGAGGAGGTATATCGTCGTGGCCAGAGCACACTTGACCGATGGTTCTAGAGCGGACTGCAGTTCCGGCTCATCCAGCTTTTCCGGCTATGACCTGGACCTGGATAAAGCCATAGATCTTATCCGGAAAAGCGGGGCACGCCTGGTGGGCCTGCAGGCCCCGGAAGGTCTGAAGAGGGCCACGGCCAGCATAGCCCGCCGGATCGAGGAGGAGACGGGAGCCAAGGTCCTCATCTCCGGAGATCCCTGCTTTGGGGCATGTGACGTGGACATGCAGCTATGCCGGGAGGTGGACCTGATGCTCCATCTGGGCCATGCCGAGATGGGAGTTGGACCGGACAACGTCATCTTTCTGGAAGCCAGAATGAAAGAGGACTTGAGAGACGTGGCAACGATGGCCGCCAGAGTTCTCAGGGCCAGGAGAGTTGGCATTACTACTACCATCCAGCATGTGCACAAGCTTGATCAGGTGCTGGAGGTCCTCAAGGAGCACGGCATTGAAGGGCTTATCGGGCCCGCGGGAGGGCGTGTCAAGTATCCGGGCCAGGTTTTGGGCTGCAGCTATAGCACTGCCAGGGCCCTGGATGTGGAGGAGTATCTATTCATCGGCACAGGGCAGTTTCATCCCCTCGGAATCGCCCTGGCCACAGGAAAGAGAGTAGTGATCGCAGATCCGGTTACCGGCGAGGTATCCGAGATTGATACCGATCCCATGCTTAGAAGGCGCTTTGGGGCCATCTCCCGGGCCGGGGAGGCGAAACGCTTCGCCATCCTCGTCTCCAAGAAGCCAGGACAGAGAAGAATGGTGCTGGCGCAAAGGCTGAAGGCTCTGGGCGAGGCCAGGGGACTGGAGATGTTTCTGGTATACCTCGACAATATCGAGCCGGACCGGCTGCTCAATCTGGGGGCCGAGGCGGCGGTGTCCACGGCCTGCCCCAGGGTGGCGCTCGACGATGCAGCGAAGTATCGCATCCCTATTCTCACGCCGCCGGAGTTCGAGGTGCTGGTGGGGGAGAGAGAGTGGGAGAAATATGAGTTTGATGAAGTTGAGACCTGTTAGGAGACCTGTTGAAGCCCAGATGGTGATTAAGAGATCTCTGCTGTTGAAACAATGGATATTCAGTAGAAAATATGAGGAATAATGCTTCTTAAGTGATTACTCAAAAAGCTTTTCTTGATTGACGTGATTGAATTGCAGGAGGCAGCTTAATGAAAATTAAATTGGTTCTCATTTTGATGTTTTTGCTTGCGCTATGTTTGCCAGCATTTGGTCAAACCTCTGCAGAAGACTGGTATGATAAAGGCCTTGATCTTATGATGCAGGGCAAGTTCAATGAGTCTCTGGAAGCATATAATAAGTCAATAGACCTGAATAATTCATGTGCAGAAGCCTGGAACTACAAAGGCATCGCTCTTTTCATTTTAAGCAATTATGAAGAAGCACTGCAAGCACATGAAAAAGCCATTGATTTATCTCCTGCATATGCCATGGCCTGGTACGGAAAAGGCAAAGCTCTTGCCGCCCAGAGAAAAAACGATGAGGCCATAAAGAGCTTCGATAGAACTTTAGAGATCGATTTTAAATTTGCTGATGCCTGGAATGCTAAAGGCCAGATTCTTGCAAGCCAGGGCAAACACGATGAAGCAGTCAACGCATTTGACCAAGCTATTGCGATCAACTTGAAATATGATGATGCTTATAAAAATAAGGGGCTATCACTTGGCATCCTGGGAAATTATGATAAGGCCCTGAAAGCATTTACCAGGGCTACAGAGATCAACCCAAAGAATGTCGTGGCCTGGTACTACAAAGGATTGATTTTAAGCAATGAGGGAAAGTTAGACGAGGCCATTGCCTGCTATGAAA
The DNA here is from genome assembly GCA_964467095.1 of uncultured Methanotrichaceae archaeon. GTDB lineage: Archaea > Halobacteriota > Methanosarcinia > Methanotrichales > Methanotrichaceae > Methanothrix. The sequence goes on along the minus strand of CAYXSJ010000002.1, from coordinate 27,889 downwards.
CAGTCATCGACATAAATCCGCGAATTGCAGAAGCCTGGCACGCCAAAGGCCTTGCGCTCAAACATCAAGGTAAGTCTGATGATGCCTTGAAAGCATATGACAAATCCCTTGAACTGAATCCAAACCAATTTGAAGCATGGAACAGCAAAGGAATGATATCATACTTAATAGGCAATTACAGCGAATCGCTCAATGCTTCTGAAAGAGCCCTGGAGCTTAATCCAAAATATGCGGCCGCATGGGATACCAGGGGTATCTCTCTGGCTGCTGTGGGCAGATACGAGGAGGCCATCGAAAGCTTCGATGAGGCTCTAAAATTGCAGCCATCGATAGCAGAAGGATGGCTGCATAAGGCAGAAGCCTTCAGCCATTTGGGCAGATTCAATGAATCTCTTGAGGCTTATGAAATAGCAATCGAGCTGAACCCAAAATACTCAGACGCCTGGAAAGGGAAGGCCGATGCCTTCCAGGAGCTTGGCCGCGATATCGATGCAAAGGAGCTTCAGCCAAAGCAAAAGAATACCTTTAACCCTTATCCACCTTAAAATCCATTTTCATTTTGAAGAATAACCCAGGATGGCTGCTCCATTCGTAAATCGGGGTATATCCATTGAGACTAAAATCGGTAGTTTGTTCTAGATTATATAAATATTTCAGGCATTGATCAATTGAATTCTCCTCATTGAACTTTTCTATTTCATTTGCCATAAACTCTTTATCTATCGCGGAATTGGAATCACCCTCAAATAAGCTCTCCACATCGAGATGGCCAGGAGGCAATTTTTGATCGGGAAATCCCGTGGCTTGGCCTATAATCTCCATTCTTGTTAAGTCTGATTCGTCTTCACATATTCCAGCTGCCGCCATTCCCAGGGAATAGCTCGATTCTCCTGCAGCTACACTGCTCATCCATTGGACTTGGGCGTTACCATACAAATCAGAATTGATTTTACTCGATTTTCCAAAACCCTCCACGACCAAGATTTGATCCACACCTCTGATCTCATCTTCTTGAGAAATGGTAGAATCTCCACTATCCCCCGAAATCGCATTGGTTGTGCCTATGCCCTGAGAGAATACGGAATCGGTAGAGATCATAGCCATCTCCTGGAACATCGATTCCATTGTCTGTACATCCTCTGAAATTTCTACTTCGAAATTTTTATAGAACAAAGTAAGGTTGCCATCAACAACGACGGCCTTAGAAGATACAGACGCATCAGATATATCCCAACTGGCAATTCCTTTGCCACTCCAACTAAAATTGCCCGAATCAGTGTCTGCAGCAGATACCATTGGATCACCATTAAAGTAAAGTCCATACGAATAAGAGCTCTGAGGGCCAATTGCAGATCCACTTCCTTGCATCGATATCGATTCACTATCAAGGACTGCACTGGCATCAAAGACCAAATTTTCTCCGCTCATGCTTTGGGATATAGAATCCTCTGAATTTTGCATGCTGCAAGAAAAGCTTAATCCTGACGCAGCAGGATTTAAGATAAACAAAATAATAACAATTAATATTTTTATTTTCATTGGCCGCTCACCCTACCGTACGACATCTTCGACTGGCAGACGATACCATTATCTTCTAAAGTTCTTGAGAAATCATATCCTGTGTAGCTCGCCTCATAATCCGGCGAGATGCTGTATACCAGACTTACACTCTGATCGAGGTAGTCTACAGGCTCATCCAGCTTTAGGTCGTCTGCTGTGAAGGAAAATTCATAAGGCTGCAATTCCCTGGTATAAATGCGCGGGATATCGCGGGAATCTAAATTTAGGTAATGGCCACCGATCAAAAAAAACATATACCCACCATCTCCCGAATTGGCCAGTCCCAGGCCCGAGCTCTGGCTCCTAACCTCGCTGATGTTTTCTTCTTTGCATACGCCTGTTGAGGTTCTTCCGGAAACGGTCATATCCAATTCGCTTAAATTCCTGCCTTTCACGTGGCTGCTGACAACTCCTGAATACTGGGAATTATCGTTGGAGAAGTTTATGAATTGATCAAGAATCATAAGCCCACTATCTTCAGATTTGACCTTCATCTCTGCCTCACCATAGCCCTTAATGTCCAAACCAGGCATTAAAAAAAATGAGTTCTGGGAGAAGGTCTTTATGGCACTGGAGTCGCTATCATTACATATAAGATAAGACCTGGTGAAGGCCATTGTCTCTGTGGAAGCGTCCCCTAAGCTAGAAATTATTGCCAGAACAACGATCAGGATGATAACAAACCTCATGTGCCACCTCTAAAATTGGAAAAAGGCTGAGCGTATTGCCCAACCTTCTGTTCATCTCAGACGATCTCTTTCAGCTTATGGGCTCCTAAGTCCATTGATACAGATGGAAATCCTGGCCACCTTCCCCTGGGAGATCGACATTGACATTGGTGTAACTATATCCCCACTCATCGACGGTTGGACTGTAGGCTCCAGCGAAATCACCCCACGCCTGGAAGCCGCCCGACATGGTCAAGTAGGCGCCAGGAGCCATGAGCTGCTCGAAGCCGATAGTTGCTGCCGTTCCCATGTTCGCCTCAACGAAGCGAGAATCATCTATTGCATCAATTGTTACAGTATTGGCATTCCACCATGCAGGATAGGTGTATGCATCGAAATCGTTCCCATGAATACTGGCGTAATTGTAACCAGTAAACTGGGCATCACTGTACAGGCCGCTTAGTGCCATATTCTGTCCGGAGGTAGCTGTGCCGTATCTCATGACATCGGCGGGGGTCTCCATGTCAGGTGATTTGGAGCCAGCTACAACACTCCCATATTGGGTCAGAATATCATTAGTATCCACAGTTTGGCCCTCGTATGTTAGCGGTGTGGCCGTCACAGATTGTGCTTGATTTTGAACATAGGCATTTGTATATCCGTAAGGACCATTATACTCGCCAAAACTTGCCGAAGAATAAACGTCGCTAAACCAATCCAGATGTTCTCCGGCCTGGGTATCTATTACCTTGTTGAACTGATAATTCAGGTAGTTCGTCTCTTCCCAGGCACCTGCTATTCCAATTATGGCCAGAAAGGCCACCAGTATTGTTAAGCTTCTCATAAATTTTCGCCTCCGAACCTTCTCCATTCTTTCCCAGTCTCAGCAATTATCGCTGCTTATGACCACTGATTCATATGGAAATCCTGGCCACCTTCCCCTGGGAGATCGACATTGACATTGGTGTAACTATATCCCCACTCATCGACGGTTGGACTGTAGGCTCCAGCGAAATCACCCCACGCCTGGAAGCCGCCCGACATGGTCAAGTAGGCGCCAGGAGCCATGAGCTGCTCGAAGCCGATAGTTGCTGCCGTTCCCATGTTCGCCTCAACGAAGCGAGAATCATCTATTGCATCAATTGTTACAGTATTGGCATTCCACCATGCAGGATAAGTATACACATCGAAACCACTTCCATAAATCTCGGCGTAATTGGAACCAGTAAACTGGGCATCACTGTACAGGCCGCTCAGTGCCATATTCTGGCCGGAGGTAGCTGTGCCGAATCTCATGACATCGGCAGGGGTCTCCAGGTCAGGTGATTTGGAGCCAGCTACAACACTTCCATATTGGGTCAAAATATCATTAGTATCCACAGTTTGGCCCTCGTATGCTAGCGGTGTGGCCGTTACAGAATATGCGTCATTGCTAACATATGCATATGTATATCCATAAGGACCATTATACTCGCCAAAACTTGCCGAAGAATAAACGTCGCTAAACCAATCCAGATGTTCTCCGGCCTGGGTATCTATTACCTTGTTGAACTGATAATTCAGGTAGTTCGTCTCTTCCCAGGCACCTGCTATTCCAATTATGGCCAGAAAGGCCACCAGTATTGTTAAGCTTCTCATAAATTTTCGCCTCTTAGTTGCATTCTCATTTCCTTGCTATCGGCAATGACCTGGAGCCACGCCAGAATTCAAAGAATCTGTAAAAGCAATGTTGTTCATTATATAAGAAATGCAATGAATTTTATATTAGATAGTTAACTCTTAATTATTTATGATATTAATTGAACAGATTTAATACTAATTAAGGTTAATTAGGCAAGATATTACTGCTAATTTTGAAGAAGCTATGTTTCTAACTTTATGAATAATTACTGAAACTAATACTAATTTAATTTTGTATGTATAAAATGCTTTAGTTGATTTTACATAATAATTTTGTTCTTTTTCATCTTTATTTTTTTCCTATTCTAGGCTGAAATAATTATTTCTTATAATCATTAATACCTCAATTGACTGCTCTATGATATCATATAAGTTTAAATAGATTTGAACTTAACAAATATCATTGCAATAGAAATGACGATTCTGGCAATTCCGGGCCTTTAAACTCCAATGAAATCCAGAATTGCATGAGATTGCAGCAGCCGTATGTCAGCTTAGGGATGAAACTTTTTAAGGGATAGAAAATGGATCTATGGATATGCATCTAAACGAGAGGAGGCAAAAATATCAGAAAATATTTATATACTTATGATCTCTAGAGATGAAATTGCAGGATTCATCGAGAAAGAGAAGCTTCAAGAATTAAATCAGGGATTAGTTCGTGTTCATTGGTGATTCTTGCACTTGATGGACAGCAATCCAGCCATCCGTCGAAATCGTCACTCATCGGCAGGACCCAGTCACCCATATTAATTTTTAGGCTCATATTCTGCTGGCCAATATAACCTTGTGATATCCTATTTGCACATTCGCCGTCTTGATCAAATCTAATCACATCTAGCTGAGTTTGGCTTCCAATAGTGCTTAGATTCATTAGATAACGGCTAGACTTGTTGGCTGAAGTTTCAAGATCAATGCCGTGAGAAGTGAAATTAGCAGAGATCAATGTTCTATTGATGCTTGTAAGATATAGGCTCTCTTTGGAGAGCGCCCAGGAATTGATGGAATCTGCAACCACATCTCCATTGTTCTCATATGCCTCTTTGATTCGGATTTCCGAACCGGAATACATTATTTTCTTTTGATTTAAGAAAGAAGTCATCCATTTCTCATCGACATCGATTTTTCCGGATTCCGATATCAGAAGGATTTGACTTTCGTTTTGGGATTCTTCATCGCTGATTAAGCTTACGCCGCTCTTAAGCTTTGCTGAAATGACCACTGGACCAATTTTATTTCGAAGAACCATCTTATCAGCATATCCAAGGCGCCCGGGTCGCGCAGATGAGGAGAACTCTTCAGCCTTCACTCCTGCAAATCCATCAATGCGGCTATATTTGGAGAAGTTTCCAATACCATTTACTAAACCTGATGCGTCGAAATTCAAAATTTGAGTTGAACGGTGGATTTCAAGTAACGATCCACCCACATTTGCTATGATGTCATAACCAATTCCTGCGCAAGAAGAGGATAAAAAAAGGATGGAAATTGCCAGAATTAACGACAACCAGCCCATCCCTCCAATCATTAAAGTCATCTCTATTGATTTTTAATTACTGATTTGAGATAGTATCAAATTTTTCATGCACCTCGATTTGGGAAAATAATAATCCAAATTTAGAGGATCTTCACTAATAGCAATTTGGTATTTTAGTAATTCATGCATATATAACTTCTGATCATTAACTACATAATTTATTGAGGATAAATTTTTGAAGTCTTAATTATTCTTTAGAAAAGCTAGATACACAAATCAAAATGCAATGGGCATCTAAGATGGATCCATTGCCTATCAATAATTTTTGAGCCGTGACCCAGCCTTGACGAAAAAGGAAAAGTTAGGTGAGCATGGCAGCGATCTGCAGTTCCCGAGGGCTCGCACCTGTGGGGCGGGGATGCGGCATGGTTGACTGGATTCGTGATAGCAGCGATCAGGGAGCCCATACTTTAGGCTTGACTTGAAAGAAAGTCATGTAAGCAGCAATTTGCGTATCACTGCGGGCCAGAGCTATTCGGGGATTTCCGCCTTTTGCTGGCATGGAGGAAGGTCATGCCCACAACCTGCCCGTTCTCATTTCTGACGATGACACATCATCGGTCAGCTCGGAGTCATCGGCTTGGCGGGCTTCTTGAAGTTGACGTAGAGCACATCGGCCTTCTGGTCGTAAATTCTCGCGTCAGGAACGCCCATATACCTAAATGCTCTCAACTCCCTGGCAGGCCGACCGACAGCAGAAAAATATGATACGGCGTCATGCTCCTGTGCTGAACGATCGAAGTAGTAGCACCAGATGTTAGAGTGCACGAAGATCAGGCGTTGGATTGATCACCGCTTTGCCGTCTTCCAGCCTAACTTCTACCTCGTCTCCATCCTTCAAGCCTGATTTTTTTATGATGTTTTTGGGGATCGGGAGCTTATCGCCTTCGAGCTTCGCTTTTATCATTTACGCATCTCCAAGAAGCTCTGTGTACTCGAAGATAATTAAATCTCTCTGGGAACTGCAGCCAGCTCAAAAGTCTGGGCAATCTTTTCAGGATATCTTCAATTTTTTTTCTTTCATATCCGCGGCTAAACGTTTTTCCGTTGAACCGAATCCATGCCCTCTTCCGGGGAGCCGCGCGTTGCCCGTTATCGCGCTCGAAGGCATGAGTGGGCTGTCTTTCCTGGGCCGGACGGCCTCCCCTGACCCTGCGGCCACGAGGGACTTGCCGCGAGAAAGGAAGGGCTATTCTTTTCGTGTCGGAAACGACTGTGCGCCTAAATACTCGGAGCCCTTTGGCAGGGCGAAGGATAGCGAGAGGAAAAACGCCGATGTGCAAGAAGCGCACAAAGACGCATTGGCAGACTTCAAGGCAGTCTCCTAGCTTGCCGATCTGTGATAGGCTATCCGAAGCCGCGCCCGGCAGCCCAACGATCGTGTCTGCCTTTGCCTGTGTCCGCCGCCCGCGGGCCGGGCCGTCCGGGCTTGCCGTCGTTGTCAGGCCGGGCTGGCTTGCCTGGCAAGGACCGGGGGGCAGGGGTCCGGTCGGGCCAAGACCACGGGTTCACGCTAAGGCGCTATAGGCGCGAAGTTCCGGCATCATTGACCAATACATTCATCTGATTATTCTGCATAATAATTCAGTATGCGGTTCGACGTCGTGGTCAGAAGGGACGAAGATGATTATTATGTTGCCACGGTTCCAGAGCTTCCCGGCTGCCATACTCAGGCCAAAAGCCTGGATGATCTGATGAGCAGAATCAAGGAGGCCATTTTGCTCTATCTGGAGACAGAAGGCAGCAGCACGATGGGTTGCTTTGTGGGAGTGCAGGTTGTAGGATGAGCAAGCAGGAGTTTCTGGAGCTGCTGGATGACTAGACAGATCGCAAGACAGGCCCTGGAACGCCTGCCGCCTCCAGGGGCGCGCGCCCGGGCATGGGGCCCTCGCGGAGGGGCGGCGGGTTACGCGGGTATAGGGCAAAGGGGGCAGGAATATGCTGCCATTCGATTAGAGTTTTATACTTTCCTGCCTCATCTCCAATTACCAGTTCTGGATAAAGATAGAGGGGATTAGCTATATCAAGAAATATGCACAAGTGGGTGACAATATGAAAACCCTAATTCAGATTCATAAAGAGGAAAAATACTTCGTAGCAATTGACCTAATTACAAATGTAGCCGATCAAGGATTAACGGAAAGTGAAGCGGTCTCCAATTTGAAGAAGGGCCTTGAGGAGCACTATCAGGTTCTTTTAGAGCTGGCTCCTAAAGGACGAAAGCTCTCATTTCTGGATATCGAGGTAGAGGGGCTTGCCCAAGCTTCCGGCAATCTCGGCTAAGAAGGTTTATCAAGGCCTTGGAGACACTTGGCTTCAAGGTCTATCGCCAGACCGGAAGCCATATTCACCTCTGGAATGAAGAAAGAAATCTTGTCGTTACCGTGCCTAACCACCCGGAGCTGGCGAAGGGCACATTGATCTCTATCATGAAGCAAGCGAGGCTGGAGAGAAAGGAATTCATTGCGGCCTTAAAGGAGTAACCAAGGATCTTAATTCGATCGACACTGCCAGTGATGATGCAAACCTCGCCCGTGCGTGGGGGCCGGGCTGCGCATGGAGGCGGAGGCGGCGGGGTACGCGGGCATGAGGTGTTTTCGCCGACTTAAACTTCCTCTTTAATGCATGACGGTTTTCGACTCACAATCCAACCCAAGAGATTTGGCTTGTGCAAAAAGTACATGCATAAAAACAGCATCCGTTATACTGGAGTTCCGGACGGATTGGCTGTGAGCTTATTAAGAAGCTTGAACAGCAAAGAAGCGATTAAGGCCTTCATCAAAGCAGGTGGAATGTGCGCGCCAGGGAAAAGGCGATCATATGAACATTAAGATGCCAAATGGACAGCTAATAACCATACCAGTCTCAGGCGACCTCAAGATCGGCTTGCTGAAGTCGGCGATTAGAAAGGCCGGGCTGGATGACTACGAATTCATGATGCTCTTAAAGGAGTGATTAGACGGTGGAATACACAATCCTGGTTCACGAGGCAGAGGAGGGCGGCTTCTGGTCTGAGGTCCCGGCACTTCCTGGCTGCTACTCTCAGGGAGAGACAATCGATGAAACCCTGCGTAATACCAAGGAAGCCATTGAATCCTACCTGATGGCCTTAAAAGAAGATATGGTGGCGGCACCAATCGAAGAGAGCCTTTTCATAGCAAAGATAAGAGTGGAAGCTATGGGCTTGTGATCCTCAGTTAACCTTTTGCCCTTCATCCGACTGGGGCCGATCTGAGCCCAAAGAGCGCCTCCTACTCAACAACAAGCTAATAGTAATATAACACACGGTAGCCCGATCGCCCGCAGCGGAATGGCTAAGTAGTGATATTTCCAAAAAAGTCAAGCTTTGCCAAAATAGAAAGTTAGGTGAGCATGGCAGCGATCTGCGGCTTGCCGCAATCTCGGGCGCATAGCAGCCCGATCGACCATTAGGCTTTCCAAGCTGAAAAGTGAAGCAGAAATTATGAGGCATATCTTAGCTATCTAACCAGCTATCTGCGAGCAATGGCAAGTCCGGATCGCCTCAACCGCCTCCAGGGGCGCGCGCCCGTGCGTGGGGGCCCGGCTGCGCACTGGGAGCTGGGATAATGCGAATTTGCGGCAATCCTTTCTTTCGCCCTGTCAAGGCTTCAGGTGAGAACCGTTTTCACGCGAAATAGCGAAGTTCCGGCCTCATTTGTCAATAGAATCGCCTTTCAACCTGTACGGCAGAGAGGCAGCCACCTCATCATGAAGCATTCGGATTGCATAAGCACAGTGATTGGCATGGAGCATTTTATTCCGGATGGCAAAACATCTCAAGAGATATCATTGGAAGAATTGATAAAATGTGATGCGATTATATTTCTCATATCTCCATATTACGGATCACTAATAGATAAATGCAATATCAAAAACTGCAGAATCGGATGCTCAATAAATGAAAAAAATATGCTTTCATATACCCATTGCGAATTCAAGTTTGCCTTATCTGAGGCTAAACCTCATCAATCATATATTATTGAGAAAGATTGGGATGTTGTGCAAAAATTAAAAGATTGGGATTGTATCGATTGGAGAGAAGTTCATAATAACAAAGGAATATTTGAAAGCAAGAGCAGCAACGAAATTGAACACTATTTTAGAGTGGCAAAGAATGTTCTAGATTTTAAAAAAGAAGTCCGAGAAGAATTATCACCCGGAATTAGTAATATCGACGATGTGGCAATTATAACAAACGATTTAGGAAATAATATTCCAATTTGGTATTCCCAAGGCAAAATCCGCCTAAGAGAATTTTGCGGACGAAGGCAAGAGCTAAAAAATATTATCGATAAGATGGACGAAAGTGTTGAAGTCTTTGGCGTTGGTGGTGTGGGTAAAACTACATTAATTCATGTGGCATTACTTATTCAAAAACTCAAAGGCAAAAGAATAATAGTAATAGAGACAAACCAATCCTATCTAACAGGATCGGGCTATAAATATTTCCAAGAAAAATGTAAAAGAGATAGGTATGAAGTCTCTCGGAATATAATTACTCTCGACGATATAATTAATGCACTATCATTACCAAATGACACACGATCTAAGGAATTTTCCGAAAAAGTCGAAGCAATTTCAACTGCTCTTGAGAAAGAGAATGCGATATTGTTTATAGATGATTTTCATTTGGCGAATGAGGATACGATTAACCTAATAAAATATATTAAGAAGAATTTAATAATTGCGACAAAAAAACGAGCAGACATAACAAGAAATCAAATAGAATTAATTGGTGTCGATAAATTAAACAGAGATGATCATCTCACATGATCGCAGTTCCCTGGCACCAGCAAATGAATGGGCTTTTCTGTGGTGAAGGGGTTCTTGAAGTGGTCTACGATTACTGGGGTCCAGATATCGACCAGAAACAAATTGCCGACGTTGCCCGAAGTTCATCAGTTGGCACATGGTCCTTCGATATGATCAGGGCGGGGCAGTTCAGCAACATGAGTTCCGCTCAAGGCAGATTCTTCCCCAGGTCTCATCGCAGCTGACATCCCCGTCATACTTCTCATGACATTCGAGCCGGATGGAGGAGGCGGCCACTATCGCACCGCCATCGGTTACAATGATACCATCAGAAAGGTTTACTTCAGCGATCCCTGGGGCAGAGACCAGAAACATCAAACCAACAATACAGGTATCACTGCCTGGACTTATGATGAGATGCAGAGCGGCTGGAATTACACCGCTGAGGGGCGAGGATCATCCTTACGGGGTATGATAATGATGCCCTGGCAAATTAATGGAAGATCGTTGCCGAAATCCTTTTGTGTTTATAGTGTATAGATATTATGCTATCAGGAGACACGATAATGAAATACTTATTACTATGTTTGCTTCTGGTGGCTACTGCAGGCACGTGCATCGTGCAAGGTGAATATAGATGTATACCTGGTGAAATATATTACACTTATTCCGTGCCAGCGGGCTGGAACGTTATTGGCATAGGATGCTGCGGGCTGGTTGCATCAGATTCTGCTAATCCAGCCAGAGGTGTAATTGCCATTAATCATTTGCCGCGAGCTAGCCTTTTGCCTGCATACACAACTCCCGAGAGCTACCTAGAAAATTATATGCCACAGGATTTCAGCGGCGAAAATCGAGTCACGAACATGAGAATTCTCTTTTATGAAGAGGATCAGAGTTTAGCAGAAGGAATGGCTTCATATTTTGGTTTTATGTCTTCAGGAAAGTCGATGCGTTGTTCGTTCGAAGTCAATGGCATCCCTGCTCAAGGATCCTTTACTGTTGTTACAAACGAGCTAATGGGCCAGGGTACTACATTAAATTTTCTCGCAGGGGGATATGCACCCGCGGATCAATTCGATATGGAGGCACCAAACCTGCTTGATATTTTGAACTCGATAAAATTCAACTACGATTACCGGGGTATCTGCGGCCTTATCAGCGGTGGTGGCAAAAATAACAGTGAATAACCGATAATCAATACTAAAGGCCAAGCCCGTCAAAACTCTGGCATAAAGAATATGCCTTTAAACCGCAGAGACGAGACCCGAAATTGCTCACTGCAATGTCCAGGGTGGCCTCATCTCTGCCAATGTTTTGATTTCCCGGCTTGCCGCCTTCGCGTGAAACCGGACCCTGTTGAATCTCACGCGAAGCTGCGAAGGAGTACGCACAGAGCGAAAACGCTTCTTTTGGTTTGTGCGGCATAAACCTTTAAGGATTTTGCCGCCGGTTCAGATTGAGTCCGACGATTAGAGGATCGTGATCTGAGCATCGATACCTGTCAGAGCTACTCCATTTGCCAGCATAGCCAAATGCAGAAGATTCATCTGCATTGATATGCCATATCGTTGCCCCTGAAATCTGCTGCGCCATATTTATATTTGCCAAAGCGTGATCGAGTTCTCCCCACTGACCATCGAAGCCGTAAGTGTAAGAATCAGGGCCGACGTAAGCCTGCATCAGATCCTCATAGCCAGCGTTCTTAAAGGCCGTGATCGGGTCTTCGTAGTTATAGGAGTTCATGTCCCCCAGAATAAGATAGTCAGGATCTCCACTCTGGGTAGGATCAGTAGAAAGCCATGACACCAGGTCATTTGCCGCATTTGTTCGAGCGCCATTCCAGTATCCCTGGCCGTCTCCCTTATCCCTGTTCTCCGCCTCCAATTGGCCAATATCTTCCGGCTGATTTTTAGATTTCAGATGGCTGACAACTACGGTAAATATCTCTCCGGTGCTGATCTCCTCGAATGTTTGGGCCAGTGGCTGGCGATTATTCGCTCTGAAAGCCTCTGTTGATCTCGTCATTGCCTTGCCGACCGGCCTGATCTTCGAGGAGTCATAGATCAATCCGACCGAGATATCGTCATTGCCAAGCCTTGACAACCCGGGATCGTTGAATGAATATTTCGTGCCTGTCTGTTTGGCTCTATAGGCATTCAGGCCGTTTGTGAGATCTCTGATGGCGCTAAGCTCTCCATAGCCATCGTTCTCAATTTCCATGAGGCCGATTACATCCGCTTTCATATCGCTTATGGCTTCTATGATCTTCGTTCGCTGGCGATCGAATGCCTCTTTAGACTCTGCACCTCTTGAGGTTGGAAAGCCGCCACCCTTTCCCTCGCCATTGAAGTAGTTGTTGACATTGATACTGGCTACTGCTATTCTGCCGCCAACAGATTCAGGCCTTTCCGGTCGCGGATTGGAAATAGATATCCTTGAAATGCTGACAGGCTCTATTCTATATTTGCCAAAGTCATAGCTCAGGATTCCCACAATTCCCTGGACGGAATCGCCAGAGCGCAGCGTTCTGGGGAAGGGATCTGTTTCAGGGTATTTCTGTTTGCTGCCATCGTCAAGGATGAGCTTGCTGCGGTCGTTTTTGGCCTGAACGGAACTGGCCGGTTTGCCCGGTTTTGCGGTATTGGTGGGAATAGATAGCCGTGCATCAGGGGATATTGTCTTCTCGCCATATGCAGAAAAGTCGTCGTTGGCTGTGATAATGCACTTTTGGGGCAATTCTACAAGCATGCTCTCATATCTTTCCAGGAATTTTTCATTTTTAAACGGCAGAGTGATCCGGGCAGCAGTCACTTCCTGCGACATCTCCTGGCCGACCTTTTCGACTCGATTCAGAGTGATCTGGGTCAGATTATTATATTCGCTAACCTTTCCCGTAGCCTCTATCAAATCGCCGCTCAAGATGTTCTCATATTTGGCGAGGCTTCTGGGATCATAAACGAAAATGCCTTCTGATGTTTCGTCCTTGTTGTCTGCATCGCTGTCCTCTTCCTGGACAAAGAATCCCTTCAGCTTATCCTGGCCCCCGAAATCACCGGTCACTACTGCTTCAATTGTGACTGTTCTGCCGACAAGTGGACTGTATTGCCCATCTCCCTGGATGGCATGAATCGCGTCAACGCCATCACCCGCCAATCCGCAATCTACGGCAATAGAGAACGCTGCTAGAAAGACACAAAATACCAATGCTCTTTTACCCATTCGATCCCTTCTATTCGGGATTAATTAGAGTTTGCCCTTGAGCAACTCGTAAACGAAATAGACCACAAATATAAATATCGCCACACCAGCAAGGTACCACAAGGTTCTCCAGAGGGCAATGACGATTATGACTGCCAGAACCAGCAAAAGCAGTTTTTTAATACCACTATCGTTTCCCATGTCCTTTAATATGTCATCTTCCAATAAAACCGTTTCGACAGAAGAATCGCAAGAAACCATAACTATTACAGGTCGCACTTTGGCAAAAAGAGTGATGGGGCAGCCCAAAGGCCGGTAGCGGAATATCGCCCTCTGTGAGGAGCGCGGGATTGAAGGGATGCAGGCACTCCCCGGCGCCAGGCGGACAGGCTCACGTGCGTGGGCAGGCGGGCGTGCCCAGGAACTTATAACCAGTGGCTAACGACAATTGCAGAGATCGTTGATATTTGCTTCTTTTCAAGGGTACTCGCGCCAGCCATTTTATCATCCTTTATTTATTTTCATTAGCTATTTCCCGCTCAGGATCTTTTCGTAGCGCTGCACAATTCTCTCCAGGATATCCATGTTGTAGGGCTGGTGAGCAGGCACCTGGATATCCGCCTCCATCCCGGCAGAGTCGGGTGCGGCCGATGGGCCGTCCTCCTGCACGGACAGGCGCAGGTCGCGGGCAATCTCCTCGATCATGGGTGTGAGCGGCTTGATGGGCCGGGCGGTTTTGGCCCTCTGCCGGAACCTCTTGAGCAGCGAGTCGATCTCTGCGGCTAGCGGCTCGACATCTCCCGCTCCAGCCTCCTGACAGATTCTCTCCGCGCTCTCCTTGAGCTGGGAAAGGGTGCGCACGCTCGCCTCCAGCATCTGGCCTGAGTAGTGCTCCTTCACTTTTTTCTCGTAGCCGGGTGAGAGCACGAGAAGCTCGATCTCTTTTAAGCGCTCCAGGTCCTCTGCCTCGGGCTTGTAAGGATTTACTACTATGTAGTCCAGGGCAAGGCGCAGGGCCAGGCTCTCGAACATGGGAGAGACGCCTACCAGCCTCTTGTCTTTGAGAAGGGCTCTTCTAATTGCCTGGGGATTGGAGGAGCTTATGCCGAAGTAATCGGCAAAGCCGCGCGTGGTGGTGAGCAGCTTGGTCCGGCTGAACTTCTCCGCGCTGATGAGGCCCCTTTTCTCCAGCTCTTTCACGTGATCGTAGCTCTTGTTGCCCCGGATCTCCACCAGATCGCTCTGCTTGATGGGCTGCTTGTAAGCGATGATGGCCAGCGTCCTGATGAGCGGAGCCTCGATCTCCTTAGGAGCAAAGGAGAGAACCCGCCCGGCCAGGCCGAAGCGAACCTGCATGGAGTAGCCCTCGCCAATGCTCTTGATCTCGATGCCTGAGCCGCGGGAGGCGTACTCCGCTGCCAGATCGTCCGCGAGAGAGAGCGCCCGCTCCTGGGAGAGGCCGGAGAGATCGGCCAGTTCATTGGGAGAGAGGGTTCTGCCCGAGGCGAAGAGAGCGGCTTCGATGACGGCTTTAGCATAGGAATCTGCGGTCAAGATAATCCTGGATTCTGTCCTCATCAAAAGGGTTTAAGGTTACGCCAGGAACTGAGTTGATATTTTTGCGCTTCGCAGCCGTTTACGTTTGCTCTTATAGGTTTTTTGCTTTGGCAATAGAACAAACGGCAGGGGACAAGTAAGGCCCGAAAAGAATAGTATAAATATTTCAGAGTAATATACTTCAGTACCATGGAAGAAGCCTTGAACAGAATCGAGAATCAGGCCGGGCCCTGCGGCATTGTCTGCAGTTCATGTCCTCTGGGAAGAGGCACGGTAGCTGAGACGGCAGGCCAGACCAGAAAGCACATCGCAGACTGCCAGATTCCCATGTGGTCTCCTTTTGTGCCTGGAGGAGAGGTCATCGACTGGACTGCCGTGGACAGAGGCCTGGAATGGATGGAAAAGTATGCCTGCTGTGCCGGATGCGAGAACGGTGGAGGGCCTCCCGATTGCACCATCAGGATCTGCGCCCGGGAAAAGGGCCACGAGCTATGCAGCTTCTGCAGCGATCTGGACACCTGCACGAAGTTCGAATGGCTCAAGGAGCATGGATTGCAGCTCAAGCAGGAGCTGGCGGAAAACAGAGGTCTATCCAAGGAGGAATATATTAAAAAAATGAAGGGCCGGATGCCATGGGAGGCCTGATCAGATAACGGGCCTATCGTGTTTTACCTGGATTAGATCTTATTCAAAACAGCATGACCTCCACCGTCTCCCCCGCCTCCATGCCCTCCAGATTCTCAGGCACCAGAACGAAGCCATCCGCTTTTGCCACAGAGCTGAGTATGCCCGCCCCAGAGATCATGATGGGCTCAGCCTCTCCATTCTTGAGGGCCACTCTGACCAGACTCAAGTATCCTGGTCGAGAGGGAATCTTTCTCGCCAGCCTTGCCGAGACTTTCATCTGTTGGTCAGAGCGGTGGGCCATCTTTTGCAGGGCCGGCCGCACGAATAGAAAGAGATCAAAGAGCGCAGCCACCGGATAGCCGGGCAGGCAGACCACGGGCCTATCGGCCACAGTACCTATGGCAGTAGGCTTTCCCGGCTGCAGGCGCACCCCGTGTACGAAAAGCTCACCCATCTCCTCCAGCACCCGAGGCGCATAGTCCTTCTCTCCCACCGATGTCCCACCGATTATTATGATCAGGTCCGCATGAGAACTGGCCGAAATGGCCTCGCGAACGAGCAGCTCATCGTCCGGCACAATCTCAGTTTTCTCAGCCTTAGCTCCCCATTTCTCTGCATAGAGCCGAGCCATGAGCCCGTTGATCTCGTAGGCTTCGCCCACGCGCAGAGCCCGCGCGCCGATGGGCAGCAGCTCGCCTCCCGTGGGGATGATGATTACCTTCGGCTTTTCATAGACCTGCACCTCGGCTATTCCCAGTGCCGACAGCATTGCCACATCAGGGGGTCGAAGGGTGTGGCCCTGGGAAAAGATCGCTTCGCCTTCGCTGATGTCCTCACCGATGCGGGCGATATTCTTGTAGGAGTGCAGTTGTGCCGTGTTCTCCAGTATGTTTCCACGCAAATTCGCATCCTCAAGCATCAGCACGGCATCATAGCCCTCGGGAACAGGCATGCCGGTGCGAACAGGCCGGAAGTTGTCCAGAAAGACGGGTGCATGAGGTCTTGCGCCCCTTGTGTCCGCGGACCGCACGGCAAAGCCGTCCATAGCAGCCCGATTAAAGCCCGGCAGGTTCACGGGAGAAGCGATATTCTGAGACAAAACCCGGCCTGCCGCCTGCACGCTTGGGAGGGATTCGGTCCGCTGTAAGGGTAGACAGCGATCGAGAAGCATTTCTTTTGCCGCTGCTGCCCCACGAAAATGTTTAAACATGCGAACTTTGTGTCAGTTCTTTCCCTGATATATGCTTTTGTATATATTCTATATATCGTGTGAAAGCTTCATATAATGTAAAGAGGGAGGGGTGGGCAGATACTGAAGATATAATGAAGAACCATTGTCACGGGATGGATGAATTAATGGACGCTGTTGTATGGCTGGAAGAAGTGGGAAAGAATGATCTTTCCGTAGTGGGCGGCAAGGGTGCAAGCCTTGGTGAGATGATAAATATCGGCGTTCCCGTACCCGGCGGATTCGCGGTTACGGCGCAGGCCTTCCGGGATTTCATCAACCGGGCGGGCATTGCTAAAAAGCTTTTTGAGGCGCTTAATGTCGATGTGAACCAGGAAACTGAGCTTCACCGGGCCGAGGAGACGGCCAAGAAGCTAATCATGGATGCCAAGGTGCCTGAAGACATCGAAAAGGCCATAAAATCCCGCTATGAGGAGCTGTGCAAGCGCGAGGGCAAGCAGGTCTTCGTGGCCGTGCGCTCCAGCGCCACCGCCGAGGATCTTCCCGATGCCAGCTTCGCCGGCCAGCAGGAGACCTTCCTCAACATGCGCGGATCCGAGGAGGTCTTTAACGCCGTTCGCAAGTGCTGGGCTTCTCTTTATGGCGCCCGAGCCATCTTTTACCGGGTGGAGCAGGGCTTCGAGCACGATAAGGTCAACCTCTCCGCAATTGTGCAGAAGATGGTCGACTCCGAGAAGTCGGGTGTCATGTTCAGCTCCCAGCCCTCCACCGGCGAGCCACTGGTGGTTATCGAAGGGGCCTGGGGCCTGGGCGAATCCGTCGTCAGCGGCAGCGTTTCTCCCGATAACTTCGTCGTGGACAGAAAGACCAGGAATATCGTCAGCAAGTACATCGCTACCAAGGAGATAATGATCATCAGGGACCCCAAGACCCAGAAGACGGTCACAGTCAAGGTCCCGGCCGAGAAGAAAGATGCCGTCGTTCTCACAGACAACGAGGCAGTTGAACTCGCCAAATACGGAGAGATCCTGGAGAAGCACTACGGCATCCCCCAGGACATCGAGTGGGGCGTTGAGAAAAACAAGATCTACATCCTCCAGTCTCGCCCGATCACCACTATCAACAATGCCAGGAAAGTGAAGGCTGCACAAGCTGCCAGCGGCAAGATTCTGCTCACGGGCCTGGGAGCTGCTCCGGGAGTGGCCACGGGCATTGTGCGACTGATCGCCAGCGGCAGAGAGCTGGATAAGGTCAAGAAGGGCGACATCATGGTGACCAAGATGACCATGCCGGACATGGTTCCGGGCATGAAGCGTGCCGGAGCTATTGTCACCGACGAGGGCGGCATGGCCTGCCATGCAGCCATCGTAAGCCGCGAGCTGGGCTGTCCGGCAGTTGTGGGAACCAAGAAGGCCACATCCCTTCTCAAAGACGGCATGGAGATCACAGTAGACGGCGGAAAAGGCACCGTTTACGAGGGGAACGTGGCCCTGTCGTCGCCTGCCAGGCCAGCGTCCGCTGCCAGCGCAGGTGGTGTGGTCTTCTCTAAAACAATTACGGCAACAGAGATTAAAGTCAATGTCAGCGAGCCGGATCGAGCGGCGGCGGCAGCGGCCACAATGGCTGACGGCGTAGGCCTCCTCCGAATCGAGCACATGATCCTGGGCATGGGCAAGACTCCCAACTGGTACATCAAGAACGGCAAGACAGAAGAGTACATCGACGAGCTGGTCAAGAATATCAAGATCGTGGCCGATGCCTTCTACCCACGACCGGTGTGGGTACGCACCCTGGATGCGCCCACGGACGAGTTCCGGGCCATGGAGGGTGGAGAGGGAGAGCCTCACGAGCATAATCCCATGCTCGGCTGGCGCGGAATTCGGCGCGACCTGACAGAGACGGACCACTTCCGCCTCGAGATCAGGGCTTTTAAGAAGCTGCATGAGATTGGCCTCACCAACGTGGGCATCATGCTGCCCATGGTGCAGCACGTTCGCGAATTCCAGAAGGCCAAGGGCATCATGGTCGAGGAGAACCTGGATCTGGAGAAAATCGATGTGGGCATCATGGTTGAAACGCCCGGCGCGGCTCTTACCATTGAAGACTTCATCGAGGATGGAATAGACTTCATATCCTTTGGCACCAATGATCTGACCCAGTACACCCTGGCAGTGGACCGCAATAATGAGAACGTGGCCGGACTGTATTCCGAGCTGCATCCCGCTATCCTCAAGCTGATCGAGTATGTGGTCGAGCGCTGCAACGAGGCCGGTGTCAAGACCTCCATCTGCGGCCAGGCCGGATCTTATCCGGAGATGGCCAAGAGGCTGGTGGAGATAGGCATTACCAGCATTTCCGCCAACATCGATGCCGTGGCCACAGTCAGGGAGACGGTGGCAAGGAGCGAGAAGATCCTTATGCTCAAAGCCCTGAGAAACAGGGAATAGAGCCTGAGGGAATAAAGCCAATGGAAATGGGACCAAAAATGAGAGACAAAGCCCTTCCCGAAGATGAGGTAATGCACATCCTGGAGGAAACGAGAGCACGTGACTACAACTATGACAGATTCTTATCCACCATGTGCACCCTGCCCCATCCTATAGCGGTAAGGGCTCACAGCATGTTCCTGGAGACGAACCTGGGCGACCCGGGATTGTTTCCTGGCGTGGCTGAACTGGAAGAGCGCGTTGTGCAGATGCTGGGCGAGCTGTTGGGCTGCCCTGACGCCTCTGGCTATATCTCCACAGGCGGCACGGAGTCTAACATCCAGGCCATCCGGGCAGCCAGGAATGAGGCGGGCATAAAAGACGGCAATATAGTCGTTCCCGCCTCAGCCCACTTCTCCTTCGACAAGATCGGAGATCTTCTCTGTCTGGAGGTGCGAAAGGCAGAGCTGGATGAGAACCTCAAGGCTGACCTGTCTTCGGTCGAGTCTCTGATGGATGAGAGGACAGTGGCCCTGGTGGGCATAGCCGGAACAACCGAGTTCGGCCAGGTGGACCCCATTGAGCAGCTGGCCAAAATGGCCCAGGATCGGGGCATTCACTTGCATGTGGACGCTGCCTTCGGCGGCTTTGTTCTGCCCTTCCTGGATAGAAAATTTTCCTGGGATTTTTCTGTGCCTGGCGTCTCTTCCATCACTATCGACCCGCATAAGATGGGAATGAGCACTATTCCCGCCGGCGGCTTGCTCTTTCGAGGTCGGCAGTGTTTGAGTGCTCTGGAGACTGAGACCTATTATCTCACTAAAGCGAAGCAGGCATCACTAACCGGCACAAGGAGCGGAGCTGCAGCCGCAGCCACTTACGCCGTAATGATGCATTTGGGCCGGGAAGGATTCAATGAGATGGTAGGCTACTGCATGGAATTGACGCATCATCTGGTCGCCGGCGCAAGAGAAATCGGCGTTCAGCCGGTAATCGAGCCCATCATGAATGTAGTGGCGCTGAAGGTTCCCTCTCCGGCAAAGGTGCGCGAGGAGCTGATGAAGAGGGGTTGGCATGTCTCCATGACCCGCGAGCCTAACAGAGCTCTGCGACTGATCCTGATGAAGCATATGACAGAGAAAAATGTCGACCTGTTTCTCAGGGACCTGCAGGCTACTATTGTCCCATGATCTTTTTTTCCAAAAAATATATGCGGATCCTATTTGATTATTCCTTTTTGTTTCACGACAAAAACAGCTCTCTTGAAATCGTCTGAGCCTTCCACATCAGAATGATAACCATCTCTAATCCTGACTTCTATTGTATATATGCCGGCCTTTGACAGATCCGTATCCCATGTCCAGATGTTGTTCGTAGTCCAAAGTGTCACGGGTAGCCATAACTCTTCTGTCGAAGGACCTTTGAGAACGAACTGATAGAGAACGGTATCTTTATCCGAATCAGAGGCTTTTGCGGTCCAGGTTACTTTTATGCCCCGATCTTGCGGACTTGGTCTATCCGATTTAATGTTCAGCAATGAGGGCCTGGAATTAGCTTTTGTTGTGCCGCCAATTCCTATAATGTTATCGATATTATATTCGGCACTGATGTGGCTATCGTGTCCCCAGGGCGCTGCATGGCGTTTATCCCTCACACGCAAATCTATGATATTGAGGCCGGTATCGATGGGGCTGGTAGTCCAGTTCCAGGTATTGTTCTCGATCCAGCCGGTCATTGGCTTCCAGGCATTTCCTGTCATAGGCCCGTTCAGCCAGAATTGATACAACAGCTTATCCCCATCCGGATCGTAAGCATTTCCAGTCCAAATAATTGTGGAACCTGCAGTTTGCGGACCATCCCTATCCGGTGTGAGACTCTTGGCCGTAGGTTGCTGGTTTGCAGCACCGGAATCTGTTAAGTATGTAAGAGGCGCTGAGTCTTGAGAATTTTTGGCAAGCATGAGATCTTTAGTGGTAATAGCCTGGCACAAGCATATAGCTGCTACTGCAAACAAGGCTCCCGCAAATAGAACCATATGATATTTTTTCCCCTTCATCTTAGAACCCCCATGATTTCCCATTAAATTAAACATATTCTTTATCATTCTAGTTAAATTTTTCTGAAACACTTGGGGTGGAGATGATTGATAGATGATTGATAGTAGAGGTAGCTTTAAAATCTATTATTCTATTGCAAACTATTTTTAGATAGTTGGACTGATTTTGAATTTTATTATGCCGACGAGGCTAAAATAATCCAATAAAACAAAGATTGTGTCCTGGTTAGCTGAACCAGGGACGAATTCGTCTCAGAATGCAGATCTATACTTTATGACCGATAGCAAAGCGCCTCATTACCTTATCGATCTGGATCTTGACTGCGTCGCCTACCTTGGTGTCGGCCACGAAGATCACAAATCCTTCCACTCGGGCAATGCCGTCGCCTTCGCGAGCAATGTCCTCAATATTGACTTCATACTCTTTTCCGACCTCTACCGGGGCAGGTGTGCCCATGGAGGATCGGTCTGCATCGTAATTTGCCAAAATACATCACCGTCCTTTGCGAAAACCATAAAATATTTTTCGCGATCCGCTTCCTCGTTATCCGACTATTAAATCCTTTTGCTCCTGGATCTTTCCAATCCCGCATCTATTTTGCGCTGCGAGGCCAATTTATTTCTGCTAGGATGCCTTCTGTTCAGGGCATGGACTGCCTGGATAGATACAGGGAAATCGTGCCGGACTATGAAGCCTTCCGGGCCATTCAATGCCTGCCACTCTACAACTCCGCCCGCATCAATACTCTGAAGATAGAGAGGGATAAGCTTCTGGAGAGGTTGGAAGAAGTGGACGTGCTCTTTCAGAGCTTCGCCTGGTATCCTCTGGGCCTCAAGCTGGACCTGGAGAGCCCAGGCAAGCTGCTGGAAAACCTATTGGGCTACATTCATATTCAGGAGGAGCTGTCCATGGTCCCGCCCCTGGTGCTCGATCCGCGCCCGGGCGAGAGCGTCCTGGACCTGTGTGCTTCTCCCGGCAGCAAGACCACTCAGATCTCACAGATGATGGAAAATCGGGGCCTGGTAATCGCCAACGAGCCCTCTTTAGCCAGAATCGCCCCTCTGCGCTCGAACTGCGAACGGCTCGGCGCCCTTAACGTGGCCATCACCCGCTATGACGGTCGCAATTTTCCCCGCGGCTCCTTCGACAGGGTACTGGTGGACGCTCCCTGCTCCAGCGAGGGCCGGGAGAGGAGGGGCCCTGGAGTCCTGGCCAGAAGCAGCTGCAAAAAATCAATGGATCTGCAAGTCCTGCAGATAGGCCTTCTCAATAACGCTCTGCGGCTGACAAAGCCGGGTGGCGTCGTGGTCTATTCCACCTGTACTTATGCGCCTGAGGAAAACGAGCTGGTGGTGCAGGCTGTGCTGGAGGAAACAGATGAGGCCAGACTGGAGAAGGTCTGCATTCCCGGCCTTCAGGAATGTCCGGGAATAACGCAGTGGAACGGAAAAAGACTCAATGATGATTTGCAGTGCACCGCCCGCTACTACCCTCATATCAACGACACGGGAGGTTTCTATGTCGCCAAAATCGTCAAGAATTAGGAATGTCTTCGAGTCTGTGGAGCCGTCTCTCATAAAGCAGCTGTGGCAATATCGGTTCGGCATTCCGGAGCTGACATTTGCCGGCTACAAATTTTTCAGGAAAGCTCAGAGCGTCTGGGCTATCAGCGATGCAGACCTTCCCCGGCTCAGCTACGAGGCCATTGGAATGCGCATTATGAGCTGCAAGGACCGCCCATGGAAGCCCACCACCTCTGCTCTGCAGATCTTCGGGAAATATGCCGCCAAAAACCTTATTCATCTGAACCAGGAAGAGGCCATGATATTTCTGGAAGGGGGCAGCCAGGCCATCGAATCGGACTGTGAGCCAGGCTATGTGGTAGTATTTTATAGAGGGGATGTACTTGGGTGCGGTCTGTACTCACATGGCAAGCTTGTATCGCAGATTCCCAAAGAACGCAGAATAGCAAGCACTCGATGTGAGGCTTGAGGAGAGTGAGAGTCCTGATGATCTCTGATCAAGATGAGTTGAAAAAGCTCTGGTCGCAGCCCATGCGCCTCTTTCGCCTGTCGAATGCACTTCGCCAGAAGAGCTGCCAGGATGTTGTTTCTTTTGTCATAAACAGAAATATCAACTTCACCAATAAATGCATTGGAAGCTGCAAGTTCTGCTCTTTCAAGCACAGTAAGACCTACTTCCTCACGCCTGAAATGATTTTGGAGCGCACCGGCAGGGCAGAAAGGCTGGGGGCCACAGAGATCTGCCTGCAAGGGGGGCTCGCCCCAGAAATGATGCTGGAGGATTACTGCCAGATATTAGAGCTCATACACCGCGACTTTCCCAGGATGCATCTGCACGCCTACTCGCCCATGGAGGTGCTGCACATGTCCAGAAATTCTCATGTCGAGGTGAAAGAAGCCATGCGAGAGTTGAGAAAGAGCGGCCTTGGCTCTATGCCCGGCACGGCGGCTGAGATTCTTGTCGACTCTGTGCGACAGAAGATTTGCCCGGATAAGCTGAAGGCAGAGGAGTGGCGGCAGATAATCACTGCGGCCCACTTGCTGGGAATTCCCACTACCTCAACCATGCTCTTTGGCCATGTGGAGCAATTAGAAGATCGCCTGCGCCACCTGCAGATCTTAAAGGAGATTCAGTCGAAAACCGGGGGATTTACAGAGATGGTTCTGCTTCCCTTCATTCCTGATAATAATATGCTGGGCAAGATTGCAAAAGGTGCCGATCTTTTGGATCGTCTGAAGATGCATGCCCTGGCCAGGATTGCTCTCTTTCCCAACATCACCAACATCCAGGCGAGCTGGACTAAATTGGGCCGCGAGGCTGCGGCGGCTGCCCTGGATTGGGGGGCGAACGACCTGGGAGGAACGCTCATGGATGAGGGAATCGCCCGCAATGCCAGAGAAGCTCCCAGCATCTCTGCGATGGAGCTGACAGAGCTGATCGAGGGGCGGGGAAAGAGGGCGGTGCAGAGGACGACCCTTTATGAAAGAGCTTGAATGGCTCACGATACCAAAATGAGACGATAAGCTTTACATATTTTGACGATGCACTTCCTGACGGTGGGGATCATTAGAAATATAAAAGTCATCTTGTTAATTGCTCTGCTTGCTTTTGCCATTCCCTGGTCGGCATTGGCCAGTGATGTTACCGTCTCGGGATCATCGACCGTGATGCCTTTGGCCGAGGCTGCTGCAGAGGAATTCAATGTCCTGCAGAAGGAATACGTTGTGACGGTTTCAGCCGGAGGGACGGGGGCAGGAATTCTCGGCATTGCCGAGCGCAAGTATGACATAGCATTGGCCTCGCGTGAAGTAACCGAGGGCGAAAAGCAACGATTTGGCGACTATTTTGAGATGTTTCCCGTCGGGCTGGACGGCATCAGCCTTGCGGTGAGCGAGGAAGTTTATCAGGCGGGAGTAAAAGACCTGAGCCAGCAGCAGGTCAAAGATATCTATTCGGGAAACATCACCAACTGGAAGGAGGTTGGCGGCCCGAATGCAGACATTTATGTGATATCCCGGGAGGATGGTTCAGGAACCCGCGCCAACTTCAATGAGGTGGTCCTGGGCAGCAGAGATGCCGAGACGCCCGGTGTTGATACCGTGGCCAATGGCGGGGCCGAGGTCAAGACGGCCATATCGGGAAGCGACAAGGCAATAGGCTATCTGGGCTTCAACTATTTGGGGGGCGACGTTGTGGGCTTGGCGTTTAACGGAGTCCCTCCTACATATGATAACATAAAATTGGATCTTTATGAGCTGCACAGGCATCTCTACTTCTGCACCTTCAAAAAGCCGTCTGCCGGTGCCCAGGCATTCATAGATTTCGTGCGAGGGCCACAGGGCCAGAAGATCGCAGCACTAGAGGGTTTTATACCGATCTGATCTTTTTTCCTTTTCAACTTTCAGATGCATTTGGACGTTTAAGGCCTGCGGCTATGCCTGAATTATCCTTACATAATCCTTACATAATAGTATGGCAAACTAAACCCTGATGAGAGC
>CAYXSJ010000002.1:0-2492 GCA_964467095.1 uncultured Methanotrichaceae archaeon | reverse complement strand
TTATCCTTACATAATCCTTACATAATAGTATGGCAAACTAAACCCTGATGAGAGCCGAAAGCAAGCTATTGATGTTGTTGCTGTTTTTTTTCTTGGTGGCAGCCTCCAGTGAAGCCAGAGAAGTGACGGTTGCAGTCTCGGGGTCCAGTACGGTCATGCCCATGGCAGAGCTTGCAGCCGAGGAATTCAATATGATGCAGGACAAGTACACAGTGAACATAAAATCTGGTGGTAGTGGGGTTGGCATCGTAGACGTAGCTGAGGGCAGATCGGATATCGCCATGACCTCCCGTGAGATCAAACTGGAAGAGCGGCAGAGATGCGAGACGCCTTCAGTGCGTTTTATCGAGCATCTGGTGGGATTTGACGCCATATGCCTGGTGGTAAGTCCAGAGGTGTATGATTCCGGTGTGACGGCGCTCAGCAAAGAAGAGGTTAAACAGATTTTTGCTGGAGACATAACCAACTGGGAAGAGCTGGGCGGGCCGAACATGGAAATATTCGTCGTTGGCAGAAGGGCCGGCTCAGGAACCAGAGACACCTTCAATGAGGTCATAATGGGAAGCCGAGAGATGGAGACTCCAGGCGTATCCTATGATGCAGGGGAGAGCTCTGAGGTCAAGTTCAGCACACAGCGCAGTGACAACGCCATCGGATATATGGGATACAGCTTTGTCATGACGGGAGACACTAATGTGATCTCTCTTGACGGTGTCCAGCCCACGATCGACAGCATAAAAAGTGGCGCCTACCCGCTGGCCAGAAAGCTCTACTTTGTCACATTGGGAGAGCCCTCGCCCGGTGCCAAAGCGTTCATAGACTACGTTCTGAGCCCAGTTGGCCAGCAGATAGCTGAAGAGAACGGTTTCATACCGATCTGAGATGGGCGCGATCCTTTTTTTATTTGCTAAAAAAAAATTAAAAATATAAAAAGATTAATCTAAGGCCATATGATAATGCCTTGCAGTTCGGATAGAATCTTTTTATGTGCATCGTCAGATACGCTGCGTTTGAGGTCAAACTCCTTCTGGGTTAGACGCCCTACCTTTCCTTTCGGAAGGACCTTGGCAATCTTCTCAAATGCATCCTTTATGACCTGGATATCGGCCTCGGGTATCTTTGCTTCCCTGGCATGATTTATCAGGCTGGCCAGGCGTGCTCCTGACGGATCTCCAGCGTATTCTCGGATCAGGTTAACGCAGACAGTGTCACCACAATTCACAATGGCAATAGTCTCTTTTGCCGTGCCGCAGCAGCCAGGGACCCATATGGCATCAACAATATAGCATCCCGGTGGCACTTGGATCTCTGCATGGCCCATATTGATTGGTGTTTGATAGATCAGATTGCGATTCCTGGCGCAGCAGGGCTTGGCCCAGGCATAGCCATTCACTTCAGAGACTGTGCAGTCGTCAGGCTCTCTGATCCAGATATTTAGCTTTCCAAATCCCATATTCACACTCTCCTATAGCTTTCATTCACTGTATCTCCCCAAAAAAAGTTCAACTATATTGTTATCATATGATTATACTTAAATTTTACTATGATTATTTTATACTAGAAGAATCTTAATGCTCATATTTATTAATTAGGGATATCACCGATTCTGCGCCGTTCGGCTGAGGGCCGGAAAAGAGAACTCAAATCAGCCAGTGCCATCCAGGAGTCTCAGGTAGCACACCACAGCCACCACCAGAGGCACAAACCCGGCCAGCAGAGCCCAATAGGCCCGCTTCAAATTTCGGTGCTTGTAATGGACCAGGTCCTGGTAGAATCGCTCGGCCAGCTCGGGCGAACTTAAGTTAGTCTTGTATGTCTCGGGAATGAAGACCTTCACGGCAAAGAAGAGGCAGACCAGCCAAAGGACGATGGGAAGGACAAACAGGCCGATGCGTAGCCACGCCTCCGGGCCCTGCACGGCCATGACTTTGCGCAGGTCGCTGAAGGAGATGGCAGCGAAGTAGATGCCCTCCACCAAAGTGACAGCGCCGATGAGCTGCTTGGCCGCCTCCTCCAGTGAGGCGATGGACTCCTGGACTGTGATCCTGGCCGTCTCCAGCCAGAACTCGTCCAGCTCGGTGACGGACTCGCCGATGGCGTCCGGTGCGCCTGCATTGCCTGGCATGTCTGAAGTTCTCCTCATTCTAAACCATTTTCCTCGTCACTTCTGTCTCACGCACCTTTGTCACCCAGATCTTGTTTTTGGTGCCACAGGATGGGCATCGTTCAACAAAGGATACTGCCCCTTCGTCCTCTTTCTTGGCCAGCTTGCCCTCTGCCAGTAGATGGGAGCGCTCATCCCATAGAAATATCCTGCCTGGAGCAGTGCATTTTTCATTGCAGCATAGGATTTTGAGCATGATCGATCTCCTGCTTCATTGGTTTTGCTCCAGCCTTTGCCTGACCTCACCGGCTAGTTTTGCATCGGGGCTTCCCAGATCCCGGAAGGCCGCTTCGGCCTGAATAATGAGCTGCAAAGCCTCTTTCACATT
>CAYXSJ010000001.1:56514-62638 GCA_964467095.1 uncultured Methanotrichaceae archaeon | reverse complement strand
AAATAACGCGAAAAGCCACGTGAGAGCCATCGAAAATCCGGCTCAAATTGGACACATTCAGTTATCGCAATTGTCTATATCTATCCAGGAGATAAGATAAACATCAGAGGGAAAGGCGAAATCTGTGATAAGAGGTTTGGTCTGAATTGAGATCTCGCCATGCCCCGAATCCAGGGAAATATCGCTTTTATTATCAAATCTTCATAACCGGAGCGATCTTTTTCAGATATCTTTCCAGCCGCTCTTCGCACTCCTCCCATGTAACATCCACATTCAAGCTCATCATGATCTCCTGCAATTGCACTTTTACCTCTTCCCATGAGTACTTCTTCTCCGATGGGCAGAGATCGGTCATGAGACGTAGGGTGGTAACAAAGACCTTTTTAAATTCGGCGCGGATGAACCTCATAAACGGCAGAGCCGGGTCCTTTGATGCATAGGATCTCAGCTCGTCTAAAATCATGTATTGAGATTTGCACGGGTCCTTGTAGGGATCGGCAACATCTCTTCCGGTTGCCGTGGAGAGGGTCTGATAGGACTGGGCGAAGAGCTGGTCGATATATTTCCTGGTGTATGCTTCTTCATTTATCTCGGCCACCAGACCGTAGCCAACCAGCCTGCACCTGAGGAGCTGTATTCTTGCCTCTTCTGCAGGCAGAAAAAGGTCAATTTTGCTTACATAGTCCTCAAGGTGCTCCAGTCTTTTATGAGGTTCAAAGGTCACAGGCATATCGACACATCCAATCAAGCTATCTACTTACATCATCAATAATGAATTATATGCTATTAAAGGTTCTCAAAATAGTTATTCTTTTCTGCGCGGCGATACGAGATGGTTTACGCGATCCGAATTTTAATATTTGCCTGTTGAAATTGAAATTCCAAATCTAAAAATAAAAGAAAAAATTAAAAATAATATTTTTATTTAATCTATTCCAGAGGACGCTAGCGAGCGCCTCATTCCGCCCGCAGCGCCTCGATGGGATCCAGCTTTGCTGCCCGGTTTGCCGGATAGACCCCGGCGATGGTGGTGGTGACCACCCCGAAGAGCACACCCAGCACAATGGACTGAGCGGTTATGGCCGAGGGAAGACCTGCCAGCGATCCAATGAGATAGGAGACCGCCACCCCCATAACAATGCCGATGACGCTGGAGACCACCCCCAACACTCCCGCTTCCAGCAGGTACTCCATGCGAATATCACTGGTGGTCGCACCCAGCGCCTTCATGACGCCGATCTCCCGAATCCTCTCTTTTACCGTCAACATCATGACATTGGCAATGCCAATCCCCCCCACCAGGAGCGATATGGCACCTATGCCCGCCAGAGCATACTTGATCATGGACAGGACGCTCATGAGCGAGGTGAGCATATCGCGAGCCGTAGTGGCATCATAAGCCTCATCCTTGTGATACCTCGCCAGGTCGTTCTTGATCTTCTCGATGATGCTGTCCACCTGCTCAGGATCGTAAACGGTTACCTGAAAGGAATCATAGTAGTAATTGTCCTCTCCCATCAGCTCATCCATTGCTTTATGCGTGATGTACATCTGGTTGTTCTCGTTGCTGCCAGGGCCGCCGCCCATGGAGGTCTGCTCAGCTTCTTCGAGAACTCCTATCACCTTGAAGTCCATATAACGGTCTTCATGATAAAGCCGAATCTTGTTTCCCGGCGTGACCTTCATGCGGAAGAGGTCCTGCGAGACGCCGCTGCCGATGACTATTGACTTATAATCGGAACCAATGAGAAACCTGCCTTGCGCCACATCCCCCTTGAGAGTCTCCTCTTTGTCCGGGTCCACACCGGTGAGACTCGCCGAGGAATTGGTATTGCGGAAGGAGACCACCACATTGGCAGATGTCTGAGGGGCAACGTTTTTCACACCCACCACGTTCTCCAGGACCTTGGTGTCCTTGTCGGTGAACTTAGCAGGCTCGGCCGGATTTCTATTGACCTGGTCGTTGCCGGGGCCGCCGAAGTGAGCGCTTCCCGGCATGACGCGAATCATATCCAGATCGAGAGCGGAGAACTGAGAGGACACTCCGGAGTAGAGCCCCTCGCCCACGGAGAGCATGACCACTATGGCCATGACACCGATGATTATGCCCAGGGAGGACATGAGCGTCTTGAAGCGGTCGGCCCGAAAGCCTACGGCAATAAACTCCAGTATGTCAGGAAGATTCATCTGCCACCTACCTTTTTAGAGCGCACGGTTTCCATTCTGCGACTTGTTATTGCTCTTGTTGGAGATGTTGGAGAGCTTGCGCCTGCGGTACAAATATCCGCCCGCGATGAGCACAATCAGGGCTGCAATGCCGCCAGGCAGAAGGTAACTGCTCTGCTTGCTGTCATCTCTGGGCTGGGCATAACTGGTGACATAGGCTTCGGACATGTGCCAGTTGTCTCCATTCTTGAACTTAGCTGAAAAGCTCAGGTTTGCCGGGCTGGTGAAGGATTTTGCCGCATCTTCCGACTGTATGCCAAAGCTGATGGTGAAGACCTCATCCGGGTCCATTGTGCCTATGTAATATTCATCAGGCGAGAATACAATTCCCCTGGCCGAGGGCACAATGGTGACAGCATTGAGGGTGTTCTCTCTGGGATTGGCCACATTGAGGTTGAAAGTTGATGCGGCCGTTTCGGCGCGGGCCATGCCCACAGGCGTATCATCTACTTTGATGGGAATTTCGCGATTGATGGTGGTCATATCATATCCGCCAACAACCTGAAAATCAAGAAGATATGTCCCGCTAGTGATATTGTCCGCCGCTCGAATCTTGTAGTAGACATTGATCGTATCATCAGGACCGATCATTCCCAGATCCCTGTTGTCTTCTGTGACCACCTGCAGCTCTTCCGTGCTCTTTAAAGAGGTCTTGTTAAGAGGAGTGGAGAGAAGAGTGCCCTGAGCAGTGCTGCCCGCACCGGCGTCCTGGCCTGTGCCGTAGGAGGCAGCGCCGTTGGTCAGCTCGATGACCAGCATGGCCTCGTCTCCGGGCAGGAGCACGGCAGGAGTCATTGTGCTCCGTATGTTCACCGGCATGTGATAATCGTAAGCTGCTGCAAAACCTGCTGTTAGCAAAAGCAGTATTAAAGTTGAAATCATTCGTTTCATGATGCGCTCTCCAGAATGCATCCGTCTCTGAGCCTTATGACGCGACTGCAGTTCTCGGTGATCTCAGGATTGTGGGTGACCATAATTATGGTCCTGCCCTCTTGGTTCAAATTGCTTAGAATTTTCATGACTTCATCGCTGTTCTTTAGATCCAGATTGCCCGTGGGCTCATCGGCTATTATTATCTTGGGATCATTGGCTAAGGCTCTGGCAATGGCCACCCTCTGCCGCTCTCCACCGGAGATGTTCTGCGGACTGAAATTGGCGCGATGAGCAATGCCTACCGACGTGAGAAGCTTTAGAGCCCGATTCTTTCGCGTCTCACGCATAACACCGCTGAGCATCATGGGAACCTCCACGTTCTTCAGCACG
The DNA here is from genome assembly GCA_964467095.1 of uncultured Methanotrichaceae archaeon. GTDB lineage: Archaea > Halobacteriota > Methanosarcinia > Methanotrichales > Methanotrichaceae > Methanothrix. The sequence goes on along the minus strand of CAYXSJ010000001.1, from coordinate 59,149 downwards.
CTGATGCGGCCGATGAGGTTGAAGGTCTGGAAGATGAAGCCCAGCTCCACCCTTCTTATGCGAGCCAGCTCATCATCAGAGGTCTGGCTGATGTCCTGGCCTAAGAGCAGGAAACGGCCGCTGGAAGGCCGGTCCAGGCAGCCCACAATGTTCATGAGGGTGGATTTGCCGCTGCCGGAAGGTCCCATGAGAGCTATGAACTCGCCCTCTTCGATCTGCAGGTCTATGCCCTTGAGAACGGCAAACTCGCTCTCACCGATTCGATAACTTTTGCGGATATCTTTTAGATCTATAACTGTTGAAATGATGTTCACCTTCAAAGTCACAATCTCATTGCAGGTTTCTTAATTATTATTGTGCCGTCACCAAGCTGGTCTATGGCAAGCTTATCTCCTGCGTTCAGGTCCAGCCTGAATCTGATTCCCAAAGGAAGCAATACCCTGCCATAGGCATCTAATTCGGTAATCGACATCCAATTCAACCTTGAGGTTTTGTTTTATCCATGGGATCACCGTCCATTCTCTTCCAGATCGTCAAACCGTGATTGTTCCTGGTCAAGATGAATCCCAGCTCTTTCAGCTCCAATCTGGCTTGCTGAGGGCTCAGTCCACAGGCTTGAGCTACACGCTTTAGCTCTCCACGATCAAGGATCTGACCCCGTAAACATGGCTTATGTTTTAAGTATTCTCTCATTGCTTTCATGCTGCAATTCCCCAGTCATCATCAGGTCCTTTGCTGAAAACCAGCCAAGACCAACCTGCATGGAACGATATATAAAAACTGAGGCGAACGAACGCTCAATTTTCCAAGGAAGTACTGCCAGCAAATCCCCAGAAAATTGTTCCATTTTAACTCGGGGGCGTTGAAATAGTTCGAATCGGCATTTTTTCGTTTTTCTCTCTTGCTCTGAAACTAGTCTCTTGGGAGATAGGTGACCTGCAAGAACCAGGAGATATATGATTGGAACTATCTGGACAGTTTTCGGTGGAAAAGGAACAATTTATTGAGAAATATCTTCTAAAATATCATCGTTCGTTCGGTTATAGTTTCTTATATTATTACGTATGATGGTGTTTTGGATTTGCCAAAGAATGAACGGGCCTCGATATAGATGGCCCATTTCTGTCCATTCTTTGCTGTTCATCCAAAACGACAATGGAATAAATAACTACTAAGAGGAAACCGATATGAAGGTATGGTACTATTTAGCAGCAATGTTGATATTAAGCGGCATGATATTGCCCGCGTCTTCTCAAGAACAGGTTGCCCTGACCGTCTATGTCCATGAGGGTGACCTGGATGGTGCGCTGCTCACGGGAGTGAAGATCTCGGGACAGGACGCAAGCGGCAACGAATTTGTGCAGACAACTGACACCAGTGGTGCAGCCGTAGTGCAGGGCGAGCGCGGGACATGGCAGTTCGCATTCCAAAAAGAGGGCTACGATACACTTTACCTGACATACAACGCCACGCAAACAGAGGAGACTGCAGCATTTCTAACTGAGGAGACTGCAGCATTTCTAACTGAAGAGACTGCAGCATTTCCAACTGAGGTGGCTGCAGCAAATCTGGAAGAGAATGACGCAACAGACCTGGTTACACTGACCATCAATGTTCATGAAGGAGACTTAAATGGAGACACCCTCTCTGCAGTGCAGATAAAAGGCCAGGATGGAAACGGCAATGAATTTGTGCAGACAACCGACTCCAGCGGTGTGGCAGTGGTGCAGGGCGTGCCTGGAACCTGGCAGTTCGCATTCCAAAAAGAGGGCTATGAAATCCTTTTCCTGACATACAATGCCACACAAACTGAGGAGACTGCAGCATATCTTGAGAAATCTGCTTGACCTTTGCGCGAGTAGAGTTCCTCAATTCAACTGATACTTTTTTATTTTAAATAATTATGCGAAAAAGGCCAATGCAAGAGCTATGACGGCGCAAAAAAGAAGAAGCCGCAGGAAGCCCGCCCTTTAGGGCGTGGAGGAGCTCACTAAGCCCACTGATTCAGCCGCAAACCGTTCCGAAATTCTATGCCATGAATTCTTTGATTACTCTCTCAAAGGCACATTTAACCACCACGATTCCGCGAGCAGCAAACCGGACATATTCTCCAGCAATTCATCCAAAATTAATTATGCAGGTTATGTAGTTATGGCGGGGCCTCACATCGCCGGACGTTTAGCTTTCTTCGCTGCCAAAATACTATGACTTAAAAACGATGCAGGGAATGAATCATCTGGCAAGTTATGCGAATTTTGGGGAAATAGAACCATCTCGAACGTACTGGAGGCTTGTAGAACTCTCGTTGGCCTCTGATAAAGGGTCTTTGTTCCTGGGAGATTATGGTTCGTTCGGTTCTATATTTTTAAATCGTTCAAATAATTGTGGATTTGTAAGACAACTCAGCTCAAAAGCTGGTGTTGATCTTTCAGTGGAGGTATAGTATATGAAACAGATTCAGCTCTTTGTAGCATTACTGGCGGTTTCCATCTTCGTGATTCCAGCCATGTCAATGCAAGATAATGGAAATGCGATGAGAGACTGCAAACCACAGTTTGAACTGCCTCAAGGCCACCAGCAATATGACTGTCCGAATGCCGTGGCAGGTCTGAATAACAACATGATGGACGGCAAG
>CAYXSJ010000001.1:36020-56414 GCA_964467095.1 uncultured Methanotrichaceae archaeon | reverse complement strand
ATATGACTGTCCGAATGCCGTGGCAGGTCTGAATAACAACATGATGGACGGCAAGATGCCAAAGCCTTGTGAGCAGAATGCTCCCCAGGGAAAGAATTTCGCTCCAAAGTCCATGATGGACGGCAAGATGCCAAAGCCTTGTGAGCAGAATGCTCCCCAGGGAAAGAATTTCGCTCCAAAGTCCATGATGGACGGCAAGATGCCAAAGCCTTGCGAGCAGAATGCTCCCCAGGGAAAGAATTTCGCTCCAAAGTCCATGATGGATGGCAAGATGCCAAAGCCTTGTGAGCAGGACTCTGAGAAGAGCCCAGTTGGAAACAACGGCGAACAGCCCATGACAGCTGGCGGACATCAAACACAGTACGGTCAGAATCCCGAGAAAGGCCCAGTTGGAGACAACGGCCCCAGGTCCATGATGGACAATGTGGTGCCGAAATAGGTTTTGCGTAAAGTTCCTTATGCAAAATATTATGGTGAAGTGAATTCACCGATATAACCCATATCAGACGGGCCAGGATTGTTTTTTCCTGGCCAATCGTCTTTAGAGATAAAATAGAAGACGTAATGATTTGAAAAAGCGCTAATTCGCGATCCTTTGAATATGGGTGAATAAATTAATGATATTCGAAGTTAAAAGAAAGACGTTCAGCCTATGGCTTGCGGTTTTCTTGTTAGCGGGAACTGCATTAGCCCAGCCTTTGCAGGGATACATGGAGCCTTTGAACCCTAAGCCAAACGAGAGCGCGGCAGTCGTCCAGGTTGCTCCTTTCAATGGAGAGCCAGTTGAAGTTCTCCATAGCGGACGGGGCTATGTTTCGATAGGTAATGAATCTCATACCTTGAGGCTAAGTGTGGAATCTTTGAGGCCCATTGAGCCAAAGCATATGAGAAATCTGTTGACATCCAATAAGAGCCTCGATGAGATAAGAGCTGCTCTCGATGAGGCAGAGGGTGAGGCAAGATATGATGGGACCATAAAGCTTGACGAGATAATTTATTCTCTAATTAATATTAAAATATTCAAATCAAGTTCTGTTTCTTCTGAATTGTATGCAGATATAATTGAGCCTGCCTTTGGGGCAACGGTCAGCAATGCGATGACGATTGTGGGACATATCAAACTCACTATCGCGTACTCAGAAACGGACTATGTTGGCCGGGGAGAGTTGATAGTAAAGAGTGGACCGCAGGCGGCAAGCTACCACGTATTTCTCAATATGCAGCCGCCTCTGCAGAATCATTCAAGTCAACTGGAATGACAGTGCTATTTAAGGAGGAGACAAAACTCGATGTGAAGACGGCGACCTAGTGGCACGTCTTCGCTTAGCTTGTTATGCGATCACCTCCCACTCCAGAAGCTGGCACATGGAAATGTTTTTAAATCATATTGCACTTCAAAGCGCATTGAGGTACAACTTAGTACATCATATGAGGTAATGATAATGAATATAAAAGCTTTCTGCATTTGTGCGGCATACGGCGCGGATCTGAGGGAGGGGGGAAGATAATGCCTCTGCCCTACTCCGCCCTGCTGGTCGCCATCATAATTATGATCACTTTTACCATCTTTATGCTGATGAGGAGATATCATGATTAATGAACTGCTGCTGGTGGCCTACGTGGCCCTCATCGTCCTTTTATCCTTCAAGCTGCGCCAGGGGACGTTCTCCGGTTTCGTCATCTCCGACCGAAACATCGCTTACCCGGCAGTGATCGGCATCGCATTCACAGCCGCCTACTTCAGCGCCGCCTCTTTCCTGGGCGGGGGAGGGTACGGCCTCGTCGCCGGAATGCCCTGGGTGGTCTTCTGCACATTCTTCCATGTTGGCTTTGCATGCCTCGCCTGGCTCATGGCCGGAAAGATCTGGTCCATGGCCAAGCAGTACGATGCCAAGACCGTGCCCCAACTGCTGGAGAAGCGCTACAACTCCCCCACCGGCAAGGTGATCCTGGCAGCAATCATGCTGATCCTCTACACCGTCTACCTGGTTCCCATCTTCAAAGGATGCGCTACCCTCTTTCAGGGCCTGATCGGTGTCAGTTACCTGCATGGTCTCATGATTGCCGTGGCCATTGTAGCCGTCTACTACGCCATCGGCGGCCTGCCGGCCATCATCTGGATCGGCTTTATCCAGGGCGTCCTCATGCTGATCGGTGCGGTCTGCCTCTACGGTGGGCTCTTTTCCATCGGCGGCGGAATGGATATCTGGCAGCATATCCCGGCAAATGTGCTCTCCATGCAGGGGCTGAACGTGCCCTGGCAGAAGACCTTAGGCATGGCTTTTTCCATCAGCCTGGGTCTCTTGGCCTTGCCAGACCTGCTCATCATGATCTTCTCGGCCAAAGACAGAAGAGTGGTGCGCTTCGCCGGCATCTGGGGCCCCATTTCCATTGGCATTTATGCTCTGTGCATATTCTCTTTAGGAATCCTGGCTTACGGTGCTCTCAGCGCCGAGGAGCTGGCGCCCTTTCTCAAGAACCCGGACGGCCTGGTGCCCTTCCTGGCCACAACCCTCCTTCCCAAGGGCTTTGACGGCCTCATCCTTCTGGCCGCCATCTCCGCGGCATTGTCCACCATGAGTGCCATTGTGCTGGTCACCACCACCGCCATCACCTCAGACATCCTGCACTATCTGCACCCCGAGATCTCCGACAAGAAGACGCTGCTCCTGACCCGAGTGGTGGGAGTGAGCATCCTTCTCATAGCCGCGGTCTCGGCAGTCGACGTCCCCCAGCAGATAGTGCCCCTGGTATCAGTGAGCATGGGCGTCATTGCCTGCTGTGTTTTTGTGCCGCTCATCTTCGGCCTCTACTGGGACCGAGGCACCCAGACAGGTTTTGTCGCCAGCCTGATTGCCTCCTTCGCCTCTGTGGTGGCCTGGAACTTTTACGGCAATCCACTCGTCCACCCCGTCTTCATAGGTCTCATCTGCGGCACGGCGGCCTATGTGCTGGGAAGTTTGGCGACGAGCAGGCTCAGCGGAGTGCAGCTGGCTGATCAGAACAAAGCCGCTTAAATGACTGGCAACAGGATGCTCCTTTCATCCTTTTGCCCGGTATTTTTTTAAATTATGGATTTTATGCTGCAAATTTTTTCAAATTATCAAAAGCGTTTGCAGCAAAGTCCCAGCGCTCTTCAGCCCTTTTTTGAGGTACTTTTGGATTAAATTAATATACCGAATCAGAGAGGCATATCCATATCCATGAAGGAGAGAGAATTATGGCAGAGATGAGAAATTTCGCCCTGCGAGATGCTCAGGGAAATGAGATCGGAGTTTTTACAGGAAAATCACCCAGACAGGCTGCTCTAAAGGCAGCCAACCGGGGCTACACCGACATCAAGCTGCGCGAACGCGGCACCAAGAAAGTGCATGTGTTTACAGGAGAGAGAGTGCAAGTAGACAAGCCGGCCGGAGCGCCAGCCTGGATGCCTGACAAGATCTGGAAGCCAAAGGTAAAGAAGATGGGCATCGAGAAGCTGGAATAAGCAAAAAAGGTATCTGAAATCCAAAATACGCTCGCGCAGGCCGCCTATGGCCTGCCCTAAATTCTTAGGCTTTTTCTTGGCTTTGGGCAACAAAGCTCGTTCCACTTTTATGCTGCAAAAAAAGCAGCCTGTGCCTTTATGGCACCAGCCGCCTTCGGTCCCTCGGGAAAAGTACAGCATCGCGAATATTCTCCAGCTTCAGCATGGTCATGACCAGCCGGGAGAGACCAAGTCCCCAGCCTGCATGAGGCGGCATTCCGTAGCGGAAAGCCTTCAGGTAGAACTCGAATCCGTCCGGGTCCAGCCCCTTCTCTTTTATCCGCCCGACAAGCTGATCATAGTCGTGCACCCGCTGTGCCCCGCTGGCCAGCTCCATGCGCGGATGCATGAGGTCAAATCCACGGCAGACCTCAGGCCGGTCCTCATAAGGCAAAGTGTAGTAGGGCTTTATGGAAGACGGCCAGTCGGTGAGGAAGTAGTGCTCGCCAATGGTCTCGCCCAGGAACCTTTCCGTCTCTGTATCCAGATCATCTCCCCACTGCATCTTGACGCCTGCCTTCTCTCCCGCCAAATCCAGTGCTTCAGAATAAGTGATTCTTTTAAAGGGAAGCTTTGGAACCTGCAAGTCCAGGCCCAGGACCTCAAGCTGGTAGCGGCAGTTCTCGGCAACATGCCTGTAAGCTCCGACCACCGCCTCTTCTAAAATCTCCATAACGTCCTTGTCATCGGCAAAGCTGACCTCAAGATCGATGGATATTGCCTCGTTGAGGTGGCGACGGGTGTCGTGCTCCTCCGCCCGGAAGATGGGGCCGATCTCAAAGACCCTGTCCATGCCCGCGCTCATGAGCATCTGTTTGTAGAGCTGAGGGCTCTGATTCAGGAAAGCCTCCTTTTCAAAGTAGCTGATGGGGAAAAGATCAGTTCCACCCTCCGTGGCCGCAGCCACAATCTTGGGAGTGAAGACCTCGGTTACTCCTTTTTGGCAGAAGTAGCCTCTCAGGCTCTGCAGAACTGCACTCTCAATCTCGAATGTGGCCAGAACACTGGGCCGTCTGATATCCATAAACCTGGCATCGAGGCGCGTGTCAAGCTCGCACTCCACCTTCTCTGTGGGGTCCAGAGGCAAAGGCACCTGAGCGGCATTCAATACCTGGATCTTCGTGGGAAGGATCTCGTATCCGCGAGGGGCTTTCGGCTCTGCCTTGACTATTCCTTGCACCATTACCACGCTTTCCCGGCTGATGGAGCGCGCGCTCTTGAAAGCCTCTTTTCCCAGCAGCTTTTTGACCAAAGTCACCTGGGCCAGGCCTTTTCTGTCCCGCAGCACCAGGAAGGCTATGCCTCCCAGGTCGCGCGTCTCGTGGGCAAAGCCGGTTAAAATAACCTCTTTGCCATCCAACTGCGCGTTAATGTCGCCTGAATAATGAGTTCTAAGGATCAAGTCGTCTCACACCCAGCGAGAATGAATTCCTGATATAAAAGGCCGTCTGGATAAAGATAGAGAATAAAGACAAATAAGATGAGATGCAACATTTTCTGAGAGATTCACTGAGCAGCACAAAGCCGCTCTTCGCCTCTTTCAAAATGTCCCTGCAATAAAAAGAGACGAGGTGAAAGCATTGAACTTGATAGAACGGATGCCTACAGGAATTCCAGGTCTGGATGCAATGATTGAGGGAGGTCTTCCCAGACCGTCTCTCACTCTACTGGCGGGCAATGCCGGGGCAGGCAAGACCACCTTTTGCACTCAGTTTCTCTGCAAAGGCGCCGATCTGGGCGAGCGCGGCCTATACCTGCTGACCTTCGGCGGTCCGCCGGATCTTTTAATTAATTACGCATCCAGCTATGAATTTGTAAAGAGCACCTATTTCGGCAAGGAGATCTGCTACCTGGAGCTGGAAGAGATGGTGGAAAAAGCATGCCGGTTACAGGACTTTTTGAACATATTGGAGAAGGATATAGATACTTTCCAGCCGACTCGAATCGTCATTGAAAACCTGTCCGTTCTGGAAGATGTTCTTAAAGACGATTACTGGCGTTTTCTCCTTAAACTGTCTCATCTGATCAAGGCAAAAAGAATGGTGGCACTGGTAGCAGAGGATGCACAGCCAGAGGCTCCCTATCCCGCACATATAGCGCAGATTGCCGATGGGATAATCCTGCTGCAAAATGAAGAAATAAATTTCGCAAGGAGAAGGTCCATTGAGATTGTCAAGATGTGCGGCACATCTCACCATTTGGGAAAGCATGCAGTAGATATATCTGTCAAGGGACTAATTGTCTATCCGGGTTTGTAGATATGGCACTATCCTTGCAGAGTCTCCTGGGCCAGAAGGAATTCTGGATTTTTCTATTCGCCTCAGGATGGGTGCTGTTCAACTGGCCTTTAATCAAGCTGGCGGAGGGCTTTGCCGTGATGGGAACGCCTGCCATACTGGTTTATATTGCCTCGATCTGGCTATTCTTGATCTTGGCTCTGTATCTCTTTGACCGGGGGAATTTTGATTGATTGGACCGCATGTTGCTCTGCTCGTCATGGTCCTTTACCTGTTGCTCCTCTTTGCCATAGCCCGGTATGCCGATCGCCAAAAGCTTTTGGGAAAAAGCATCGTCGCCAATCCCTATGTTTATGCCCTCTCTCTATGCGTATACGTCTCCGCCTGGACCTTTTACGGCTCTATAGGAAGAGCAGCTTCTACGGGTCTCGAGTTCTTGCCCATCTACCTGGGACCCGTCTTGGCCATGACCGTTGGCTGGATCGTCATCCGAAAGATGATTCGCGTCTCAAAGGAGCACAGGCTCACCTCAATTAGCGACTTTATCAGCTTTCGCTATGGCCGAAGCTACGCCATAGGTGCAGTGGTGGCAGCATTCAGCCTGATCATGGTGACTCCTTATGTGGCACTGCAGCTCATTGCCATCTCCACGTCCCTTGAGATATTAAGCGGCTCGCAAATCACGTTACTGGGCTTCTACATGGAGAGCAAGCTGGTGGTGGCCGTTCTCCTGGGGGCCTTTGCCATAATATTCGGAGCTCGCCACCTGGATCCAATGGAGAGACATGAGGGCCTTATCGCCGTTGTGGCCTTCGAATCTCTGGTAAAGATTGTTGCCTTCCTTTTCGTGGGATTCTATGTAGCTTACGCTGTATTCGGAGGCTATGGAGATATATTGAACCAGATGGTCGACCTGGCTTCCAGCAGCCAGGAATATAAAAACCTCATGGATGTGGAGCCGGCACTCTGGTTCTCCCTGACCCTGATCTCCTTCTTTGCCATATTATTCTTGCCTAGGCAGTTTCATGTCATGGTGGTGGAAAACTCCGAGGAAAGGCATCTTAAGAAGGCCATGTGGCTTTTTCCACTCTATTTGTTTTTATTCAACATTTTCGTCCCCGCTATTGCCTGGGGCGGAAGGCTCCTGGAAATAAAAGGGAATATCACCCCGGAGCTAAGGGATGCTTTCATTATAGCCATACCTCACGCACAGCATCTAGATTGGCTTGCGCTCTTTGTGTTCATAGGAGGGACTTCAGCGGCTACAGCCATGATCCTGGTGGAATCCGTTGCTGTAGGCACCATGCTTCTCAACGACCTGGAGATGCCCTATATTTTAAGCCATATAAAGAAGGAAAGAAACCTGGCCGGCACAATCCTCAATACAAAAAGGCTGAACATACTTCTGGTCGTTTTTCTGGGATATCTCTTTTCGCGTGCGTTGGCTTATCAGACCCTGGCGGATATTGGAGTCGTCTCTTTTCTGGCAGCCAGTCAGCTGGCTCCTGCCGCCTTGGGAGGCCTGTACTGGAAGAAAGGCAGCCGAAAAGGAGCTATGGCAGGCCTGGTATCGGGCTTTTTGCTCTGGGCTTACACCGCACTTATTCCCACGGTTGCCAAAGGGAACATATGGCTGGGAGATTTAGTCCGGGATGGACCGTTCGGCATAGCTGCCCTTATGCCCACCAATCTCTTCGGGCTTGATCTGGACATTTGGACCAACTCCATATTCTGGACACTTCTGGTCAACTGCAGCCTCTATGTCCTCGTATCTTTGGCAAGCAAGCCCAGCCTGGATGAAGAGAGCACTGCCAATTGCTTCGTGGATGCTTCCCAGCAAGATAGAGCGCCCCACGACCAGGAGAGACGGACTATACGCCAGGGAACAGTTGAGGAGCTGGAGGCAACTCTGGCACGCTATATCGGCGAGACTCCGGCCAGAAAGCAGGTCGATGCCTACCTTGAGCACCTGGGCGCCAGCCGGGAAAGGATTGAAGCAGGACAGCTTCGGCTGCTTTGGGGCCAGTTTGAGAAGGCGCTTACCGGTTCGGTGGGATCTTCAGCCACCAAAATGATTGTAGAAGATCAGGTGACTGTGAAACCGGTGATGGAAGCGGTCAAGGAAACCCTTCCAGCATATGATTTAGTGCGAGGAAAGATCTATGTCGTACCTGAGATTGCCTATGAGGTATTCACCGACCAGATCACCCATGGCGTGGAGGGGCTTTGCATTACGCATTTTGCCCCGGAGGAGGTGAGGCGGCGCTGGGGCTTTAAAGAAACGCCCATCATCAAGCTTTCCGATGAGAAGGGAAGCGATCGCTACATCTCTCCAAGAAATCTGCCGCTTCTCTTCATGACCATAAAGTCATTCGTTGAGTCCAGCAAGAACAGCATCGTTCTCATTGACAGCATCGAGCAGCTCATCAAAGATAACGAGGGCAAAATACCGGAGAGGGAGATACTGGACTATGTCTATCAGATGGAACTTTTGGGCCGTAAATCGCATTTGATACTGGCGGAAAGACCAGATTTCGTCCATACCAGCATGACATCGAGCATAAATGAGGTCAAAGAGCTGATTTTCACTTTAGGTCCCCTTTCCGCCTACCTATTCCGGCTCTTCTCAGATACAATGCTCTTGCAGCTCGGCGATGCCGTGAGAAAAGAGGTCGTAATGCAGGCGAATGACCTAATAGCCTCAGGCGAGTTCTTTGAGTCGGCCATGAAGCAGCCGCCCTCTGATGATTCAATTGCGGCCTGTGAGCCGGATATGCAAAGCGCTTTGCAGTCCAGTACGTCTCTCGATATCCATCCGGATCTGACGCTGACAAGGCACAGCTTCTTTGCGGCGGTAAGAAGGCTAGCCAGGATCATCAAGGAACACGATCCAGCATTCGACCTCACGCTGACCCTGGCTGAACTCATGAAGAGCTATGGACGAAGTCCATTTGAGATTACACTCATTCCAGGAACCACCTACATTATTGCCGAGGAAAAGCCGCAAAAGAGCCTGGAACTCTTCAGCGAGCTGGTGAGGCACGGCATGGATGGACTGTGCTTGAGCCGCTACAATCCCAAGACTCTTAATGAAAGATATAATGTGCCAGCGGATGCAGTCATATGGCTGACGCAAAAGAGCGAGCCGGGATATAGGGCTGTGGACCCGACGAACTTCCCCAGACTATCCAGTATGATCTCCGATTTCCTGGGCAGGGCCAGCTATCCCCTTATCTTGCTGGAGGGAATGGGATATCTCATCACCCAGAGCAATTACGAAACTGTGCTCCGCTTTGTTCAGTCCCAGAGAGATGAGATCGCCCTAAAGAACGCTGTAATGCTGGTGCATATCGATCCACTCTCCCTGGACACAATAGAGCTGCATCGTTTGGGAAGCGAGATGGAGCAATTCAATTCGGAAAGTGGCAAGAGTCTCAGGAAATAGAGTAACAGTGCCTCACCATTTTTGCGACCCGGATAGCTTTACAATTGAGAGGCCATATGCTCGCTTATAGCCATTGCTTCTTTTGCCGCCCACGCGAAGGCAATCTTTATAGGGGATGACATCTCTGCAAGTTTACGGCGCAAGGGATGCCTCCAACCGATAAAGGTTTAAGGCAGATCAGCAAAGTTGTTGGACGCCAATACCCTTTGCCAAGGTGGCGGAGCGGCTACGCAAATGCCTGCAGAGCATTACCACTCCGGTTCGAATCCGGACCTTGGCTTTAGCAATTCAATGGTATACTCATTTTATATTCCTCAGTATTATCCCCCTCATCCAGGATGAAGCAGTGCATCAAATTTTTAAATAAAATTCTAGACATATTTTAGGGAAAAGCTTATATCGTCTCAGGTTATTTCATTACAGTCCTAATTATTCAGGAGGCTTAATCAGTTTTGAGCAAAGCAACGGGCTACGACGCAAGCCAAATTCAGGTTCTTGAAGGCCTTGAGGCAGTCAGGCGCAGGCCATCAATGTACATAGGCAGCACAGACACCCTGGGGCTGCACCATCTGGTCTACGAGGTGGTGGACAACAGCGTGGACGAGGCCTTAGGAGGCTACGCTAAAGAGATAAACGTGATCCTTCGCCCTAACGGCAGCGTTTCCGTGGCGGATGATGGTCGTGGAATTCCCGTAGACAATCATCCCCAGTTCAACCGCCCCGCCCTGGAGATAGTCATGACCGTGCTTCACGCCGGAGGCAAGTTCGACCATGAGTCCTATATCGTCTCGGGCGGCCTGCATGGTGTAGGCGTCTCCGTGGTCAATGCTCTCTCCGAGTGGATGGAGGTGGAGGTCCGGAGAAACGGACGAGTCTACTGGCAACGATATGAGCACGGCAACGTGGCCTCGGAGGTCGAGGTCAAGGGGCACTCCGAGCACACCGGCACCACTGTCACTTTCAAGCCGGACGGCACCATCTTTGAGGAGACCGAATACAACTTCGATACGCTATCCTCCCGACTCAGAGAACTGGCTTTCCTCAATCGCGGCCTGAGGATAACCATAAAAGATGAGAGAACCGACAAAGAATACGACTTCTGCTACGAGGGCGGCATAGTATCCTTCGTGGATTACCTCAACACCAATAAAGAGGCCCTGCATAAACCGCCCCTCTACTTCTCGCGCAACAAGAACGGAACTTCCGTCGAGGTTGCCCTGCAGTACAACAACTCCTACAACGAGAACGTATTCTCTTACGCTAATAATATCAACACCCGCGAGGGCGGAACTCATGTCATGGGCTTTCGCGCCGCCCTGACCAAGACGGTCAATGAGTACGCCCGAGCCAATAAGATCTTCAAAACCGAGGTGAAACTGGGCGGAGACGATCTGCGCGAGGGGCTGGTGGCAGTCGTCAGCGTGAAGCTTCCCGATCCGCAGTTCGAGGGCCAGACCAAAACTCGATTAGGAAACAGCTCCATTCGGGGCCTAATTGAGTCCATGGTCTCAGATGGCTTGACCGAGTACTTTGAGGAAAATCCCCTCGTAGCCACCACCATTGTGGAGAAGGCGGGTGAAGCCCTGCGCGCCCGCGAAGCGGCCAGAAAAGCCAAAGAACTGACAAGGCGCAAGAATGCTCTGGGCTCGGGAGGACTGCCCGGCAAACTGGCTGACTGCTCCAACAACGATCCCTCAAAATGCGAGATCTACATCGTAGAAGGCGAGTCGGCAGGCGGAAGCGCCAAGCAGGGCAGAAACAGGCACTTTCAGGCCATTCTTCCTCTCCGCGGCAAGATCCTCAATGTGGAGAGGGCCAGGCTAGACAAGATTCTCAAGAACGCCGAGATTCGCAATATGATTGTAGCTTTCGGCACGGGCATCGGCGATGACTTTGATATCAGCAAAGCCAGATATCACAAGGTAGTAATAATGACCGATGCCGATGTGGATGGCTCGCATATTCGCACCCTGCTCTTGACCCTCTTCTACCGGTACATGAAGCCGCTCATCGATGCAGGCTACGTCTTTATCGCCCAGCCGCCCCTCTACCAGGTCAAGAAGGGAAAGACCGTAAGCTACGCTTACACGGATGAGCAGCTGAACCAATTGGTCGAGACCATGGTTAAGCCTGCCATTCAGAGGTACAAGGGCCTGGGAGAGATGAATCCCGATCAACTGTGGAATACGACTATGGACCCGGAGAAGAGGACCATGCTGAAAGTGACGCTGGAGGATGCTGTGGAGGCGGATCGCATCTTCACCATCCTCATGGGCGACCAGGTGGAGCCCAGGCGCGAGTTCATAGAGACGCACGCCAAGTACGTAAAGAATCTTGATGTATGATGTCTGATATCTGAGGTTACTTTGACAGAAGTACTGGTTAACATCACTGAGGAGATGAAATCCTCCTACATTGATTATGCTATGAGTGTGATCGTAGGTCGAGCTTTGCCCGACGTGCGGGATGGCCTCAAGCCCGTTCACCGGCGCATACTCTATGCCATGAATGAGCAGGGCATGACCCACGACCAGCCCTACAAGAAATCAGCGCGTGTGGTGGGAGATGTCATGGGTAAGTACCACCCCCACGGGGATGCGGCCATCTATGAGACCATAGTGCGCATGGCTCAGACCTTCTCCATGCGTTATCCTCTCATCGACGGCCAGGGCAACTTCGGCTCCGTTGATGGAGACCCGGCTGCGGCCATGCGTTACACTGAGGTTCGCCTCTCCAAGATCGCCGAAGAGATGCTGGCGGACCTTGAGAAGAACACAGTGGACTTTACCTCCAACTATGACGGCTCGCTGAAAGAGCCCACTGTGCTGCCGGCAAAGCTGCCCGACTTACTTCTCAACGGCTCCACCGGCATTGCCGTGGGCATGGCCACCAATATTCCGCCCCACAACCTGACGGAGCTATGCGGGGCCATCATTCATCTCATTGACGAGCCCCAGGCGTCGCTTTCCGAGCTGATGCACATTTTGCCCGGGCCCGACTTTCCTACGGGAGCTTATATCGTTGGCCGGGTCGGCATTGAAGCCGCCTATCAGACCGGCAAAGGCAGCATTCTGATGCAGGCCAAGTCGGAGATTGAGGAAGGGACGCGGAGCACCAAGATCATTTTTACAGAGCTTCCCTACCAGGTCAATAAGGCCAAGCTGATCGAGGATATGGCAGAGATGGTCAAAGGCGGCCGTCTGGAGGGCATATCCGATCTGCGAGATGAGTCGGATAAAGACGGCATTCGCATGGTGGTGGAGGTCAAGAGCGGTTTTAATGTTCACGTGGTCTTAAATCAACTGTATAAGCACACGGCTCTTCAGACCAGCTTCGGCATCAACAATATGGTTTTGGTGGACGGCCTGCCCAAGATCGTCTCTTTGAAGGAAACTCTGGAGCAGTACATCCACTACCGCTCACTGGTGGTCGAGAGGCGCACCAGGTTCGAGCTTGATGCTGCCGAGAAGAGGGCTCACATCCTGGCGGGCCTGCTCATCGCCCTCAAGAACATTGATGAGGTAATAAGAATAATCAAGGCGGCGCATTCTCCAGTCGAGGCAAAAGACGCCCTGATACAGGCTTTCTCCCTGAGTGAGGAGCAGGCCAGGGCTATTTTGGACATGAGGCTGCAGCGGCTCACCGGTCTCGAGCAGGAGAAGATTGTCTCCGAAGCAGTCGAGCTGGAAAAGCTCATCTCCAAATTGAGAAAAATCCTCTCCAGCAATCTGGAGATTTTGAGCATCATCAAAGATGAGTTGACATATCTCATCAATACCTACGGGGATGAGCGGCGCACCCAGATCATCGAGGCGGAGGGTGAGGTTAGCCGGGAGGATCTCATCCAGGAGGAGGAAGTGGCAGTGACTATCACCTCTTCCGGGTACATCAAACGCCAGCCTCTTACAGCATACCGCATGCAAAGGCGCGGCGGCCGGGGAGTCATTGGTGCTGAGACCAAGAGCGAGGAGTTTGTAACCGATGTCTTTACCGCCTCCACCAAGGATTATCTGCTATTCTTCACGGACAAAGGCAAGGCCCACTGGCTCAAGGTCTATGAGGTTCCTTCTCTTGGCCGGGCAACTCGGGGAAAGTCCATTGTCAATCTTCTGCAACTGGAACCTGATGAGAGGATCACGGGCGCCATACCCGTGAAGAGCTTTGAGTCGGGCTTCATAATTCTGGTAACCCGGAGCGGAAGCATTGTCAAGATGCCCTTGCAGGCTTTTTCCAATCCCAGGAAAGGCGGCATCAAGGCAGTAAACCTCAAGGGTGACAGCTTGGTCTCGGCCAAGCTCACGGACGGAAGTAAGGAGCTATTGGTGGCCACCAGGTTTGGAAAAGCCATACGCTTCAAGGAGAATGACGTGCGCGCATCCAACCGGGGCACCATGGGCGTGAAGGCCATCAGCCTGAACATGGGAGACGAGCTTATCAGCATGGATGTGATCCGGCCGGGCGCTAATTTCACACTGCTCACCATCACCAATCAGGGTTATGGCAAGAGAACGGAGCTGGAGGAGTATCCCCAGCAGAGGCGCGGCGGCAAGGGCGTCAAGAACATCGATGCCAGAAAGGGCTTCGTCTGCTGCACCACCACAGTCTCAGAGGACGACGAGCTGCTGGTTACCACCAAGGACGGAGTGGTGATCAGAATTCCAACCAGCGATATTCGGGTGCAGGGCCGCTCCACGCAGGGTGTGCGCATTATGAATGTCAAGCCGGGAGATGAGGTAGCGGCGGTGGCCAGGATTACCTGAGGCCCTGCCCCCATCTTTTCTCTAATGCTCCTCGCGTTGGGGAAAAGTTCGGACCGGGCTTAATGAGTCTGTACCACAGCTTTATATCGTTGAATGACGATCATACCGATGGGCAAAAGTCGACCAAAACAATCGTTTCCTCTTAAATGTTTCATCATCGACTTTGCCCGCCCTCCCATTTTCCAGCTGGAAACTAAAAAATTTTAGCGCTTCATTTCGAGCTGTTAAACACCATCATCTTCTCAGGCACCATTTCCATCCCCTCTTGCGCCTTTTTCCGATCCTCCTGGAAGTCCTTGTTGGACGGCTCTAAAGCGGCAGCCTTCTCAAAGCAGCTTTGCGCCTCCTGGGTAGAATTCAGCTCCATTAAGACCTCTCCCTTAGTGTTCCAGGCGTCAGCATTCCTGGAGTTGAGCTCTATCGCCTTGTCCAGGAAAAGAAGAGACTCGTTATAGCTGCCCTGTGTTGCCAAAATCCAACCTTGCCTGTACCAGGCCATTTCAAGAGACGAATTTAAAGCTGCAGCCTGACGATAGGCCTCCAATGCATCCAGATACCGGTCCATATTCTCCAGGACAATGCCTTTATTAAACCAATAACTGGCACTATTGGGGTTGATCTGCAAGGCAGTCTCCAGAGAATTTAAGGCCTCCTCATGTTGCCTCATGCCTCCGGAAAGGATCAGAGCCCGGTCGTTGTAGGCCTGAGCATTAGCGCCGTCCAGGAGGATAAGCTGATCAAAGCTGTCTACGGCTTCACTGTATCTTTTCATCTTGATGAGAAGATTGGCTTTGAAGCACCAGGCCCAGGTATCGCTGGAATTTATCTCCAGATATTCGTCGATGTCCTGCAAAGCCATGGAGTAGGATCCGTTGTCGAAATCACTCTTGGTCTGAATGAGCCAATAATTGGCATCCTGACCCATAGCAGGCAGAATGGTTGCCAGGCAAAATGCCAGGAGAAGGAAAGCTATAGACTTCATGCTTCCTAATGTATTCGAGGAAGTGGATATAGCTTACGGTCGAGTAGTTAAGTGAAAATCTCAGATCTAAAGCTATCATCAGGATTTCCATTGCCATGCAGGCTTCCATGAGGTTCAGATGAGGCTCAGGAGAGACTTAAAGCTAAATAATACATTGCCCTAGGAGCACCCAACGAGGTGTGATATTTGAAATTCAGTTGTTTATACTTATGTCTCTTGGCACTGATTTTCGGTGCAGGAGCAGCAGGTGCAATTGGTACGCAGGGCTTTTCCCTGGAGCAGTCCATTGGTATGACCGGCGGGGCCTTTAGCGAAGACTTCGTAAACAGCCTGTTCGGCATCGGCGGCATGGGCACTGAGGTGAGCGGCCCGTGGTTTGGCCCAGAGTTCGAGAACACCAGCAGCGCCACTTCCTTCTTCTCCGAGTTCTACATCAATACCAGCGTGCCAGTGGTTAGCGGATTTGCGCCCGTGAAAATCGATGTCACGCATAAGACGCCCACCAAGATTTACTTCGGCAGCGGCCGAGAGGTCACATACACTCAGTACCAGTCTGCCATAGCCACGGCCAGAGGCAATGAGCTGTGGATCCAGAAGGGCCTGGACTGGTCCCAGTATGCCATAGTGCCCGCAGGAACAGGCATGCAGTTCATCGCCTTTGCCCCCGCAGGCGGACAGGCCGACTACTATGAGCTGCTTCAGACGGATTCTATGAATATAACCGGCAAACGCGTTAATTTCTATTCCGGCTATAACAGCATGAACTTCAAGGCGGATAAAGTGGGCAGGCATATTCTGCTCTTCGTGCTCAACAATCAGCCCAGCAACGCAATCATTGTAGACGTGATCAGCCAGGCACCGACTGCTCAGCAGACCGCGACAGAAGTCCAAGTGCTGCCCTCAACTGATATGCCGCCTGCCTACAATCAGGCTAATACCGTCGCGAGCGGCTACAGTCAGACCACTGCTACCGGCCTTGGCCAGACCACCACCAGCACATCGACCTCTTACCAGACATACCCTTCCGCGACATATTACCCACCTCAGACGGCAGTCGCGGCAGGAGATACGCCCGTGACCATTCAGTCTCAGGGAATGAGGGGCTATCAGGTCTATCTGGATGAGGTGTTAATCGGCACAGAGGGAACCGGCGGCGATGCCCTGGATGGCAAATTCAGCTTCAAAGTGGTAGGCAACCAAAACCACAACATAAGGGTATATGATGGTCAATTCAATTATCCCAAGAGCATGTATTTCCAGAAGGGCGTTTTAAAGATAATTAATGTGGAGCCGGGAACCGCGGTATATATTTAGACCCCGATCATTATTTTTATTTTTTGGCATCTCCCAGCTCACGCGAAGGCGCAAAGACGCGAAATGCCGATTGTGCGAGGACGGTTCTTACCACGGTTGAAGAAGATATCACTTCTTCGCGCCCTTCGCGACTTCGCATGAGATCGGTTCATGATACACGAACCCCGGCAGAATCAAATTCCAAGCCTTATTGAGCCATTACCGATAAATCCCATCAGATCCCTTATTTAATGGGGTTTGGTCATTTTGAGAAAAGACGAATTCTTGCAGCAGTTTGAAGGCATCATTTTCCCTGAGACGTTTGATCAGGGTCTTCTGGATCACGCCGCTGAGATGTTTGGCAAATGGGGCAAAAGCACTCATATGAACGAGAAGGAGCACCTCTTCGAAGCCCATGGTCTGGCCTCTAAACCTGATGACAGAACCGAGATTAAGATGCAGAAAATTGCCCTGCGCTTTGTCTGCTCCAGGATGATGGAATCTAACCTCAGCCGAAGGGATGCTGCAGACCTAATCCGCAATTTCAACAAGATCAAAGATCCGGGCTACGAGTGGCTGGAGTAGGGCAGCGATGAGCGGAAGGGCAGACTTTTTTGAGGCTACTTGCATCTCCTTCTGCGCATGATTGACGAAATCATTCAGGCAATAGCACCCTCAATAATTCAGTTTCAGGTAGATGTGAAATCCCAGAATAAGGGACGCCACCCAAAGGCCAGCCGCCGCCTGCATGACCAGCCTGGGAGCGAGCCTGGCCTTTAAGCGCCCCAGATAAACCAGGTTGATGTAGATCCAAAGCAATATCACTGCCAGGCCCAGGCCGTGGTGCACCAGGACCTCGGCCCGAAAGAGACCGTTGGGCCGGCCCGGCTCCAGGATGGGGGCCATGGCCGGAGACATCATGCCCAGGATTGCCAGAACCTGGACCGTGACCGCCAGCCGGAGGACGAGGCAATGCCTCTGGAAGTTTTTCTTTTTAGCCAGGAAGACGGCAAAGACGAGGACTGCGACAAGGATCAATTGCAGGATGAAGTTTAGCGCTACCAACGTCTGATAGTCCAGTGGCATAGATCCTCATTGATGGCGAAGGAACTTAAAGCATGCGGATACATGAGCTATTTTTCATCACTGATCTTTGATCTTCTTCAATAGCCAGCCCATGTTCTGCCCCAGAGTTTTCATGGTCTGCAACCCCTCCGCATCATTTTCAACATCCTTCTCCGCGAGGCCCATGCCGATATTCCAGTAGCTTGAGCCGACGATCATCATCTGGCTAATGAGGAAGAAGTGGTTTATAGAGTCGAAGACATGAATGGCTCCCGCCCTGCGCACAGCCACCACGGCTGCGCCTACCTTGTGCTTGAACATATCCCCATTGGCCTTTCCCACAAATCCAGCCCGGTCGATGAGGGCCTTCAGCTCGGGCGTGAGATCGGCAAAGTAGGTGGGAGAGCCCAGAATAATCCCGTCCGCCCCACTCATCTTCTCGATGCATTCGTTTATCATATCCTTATCCAGTGCGCACTTGCCATCCTTATTCTCATGACACTTAAAGCAGGCGATGCAGCCGGAAAGTGGCCTTCTCAGATGCACCAATTCCGTCTCTATGCCCTGGCCATCCAGCTCCTTGAGAACAACGCTCAGCAGGGTGGCGGTATTGCCATCCTTGCGAGGGCTGCCGTTAAATGCAACAACTTTCATGCCTTTTCCTCAATCTTTCTTTGAGATTTATTTTATAATATATTCTTATATTACCGTTCGGCGTTTTCAGATCTCAACCAGTCGGTACTCTTTATTTCCAAGACCGATCTTCTCCCCATAGTCCAACTGGATATTTCCGAGAGTGCTCTCCCAGACGCCCAGAAACTTGTCTGCTCCCGGCTCATGGTTCTTTTGCAGAAGCGAATTTACAATACCTGCCTCCCTGTTTACCAAATCGTAGCTGGCCTGGTCTATGGCCACCGGGTCCTTCGAGGCCAGTATGCCTATGTCTGGCACGAAGGGGGCATCGCTCCAGGGCACACAGTCGCAGTCGGGGGTGATGTTCAGCAGGAAGTTGAAGAACCCTACCCGCCCCTCCTTTCCCGTTATCGCGCCCAGGGCATACTCCGTCATCCTCTCCATAAAGGACGGCACCTCCACAAGCCAGTTGAAGTCCAGGGCGTGGGTCGGACAGACGCGCAGGCACTTGCCGCAGCCTGTGCATAGATCGTAGCTGATGGACGTGATCCTCTTTTCCACGTTGATGGCCTGTTTAGGGCAATTGTCCATGCAGGCCCGGCAGCCGCTGCATAATTCAGCGTTGAAGATGGGCCTCGCCGAATGCTGCGCCGCCTTGCCGAGAGCTGGAGCACAGCCCATGCCCAGATTCTTTACAGCGCCTCCAAAGCCGGCAGGAAGATGGGCCTTGAAGTGAGATACTACTATCATGCTATCGGCAGAGGCTATCTCTCCGGCTATCTTGACGCTGCGAAAATGCTTCCCGTCGATTGGAAGCTCCCGGAAATTGTCGCCTTGCAGGCCATCGGCGATGACGACCGGCGCTCCGGCCACGGCCGGGCAAAAGCCGTGCTCTTCTGCCGTTTGCAGATGATCGACGGCATTAGACCGGCTACCACCATAAAGGGTATTGGTATCGGTAAGAAACGGCTTTGCCCCCAGAGCCCTGATCTTTTCTGCTATGGGCCGGACAAAGACCGGATTTGCATAAGAGTCGTTTCCCCTCTCACCGAAGTGAATCTTGATAGCTGTGAGGTCGCCTTTTTGTACCACTTCATCCAGGCCTGCAGCATCAAAAAGCCTCAAGATCCGATTTTGCTTATTGTCCGCATAACTTCTCGTCCTGACGCCGGCAAAATAAACGGTGCTTTTCAATTATTGCCCACCTCCAAATAGATGATATGCAATCTGCTTCGTAAATAAAAGAATCTAATGCCTGGAGAAAAGATATATGCCAATAAGGGCATTATTGGCTTAGAATCCTTTTGGAGAGGAATGGAAATTGACCGCTAAAAACTATGAGGCATGGGAGGTAAGCGAGTCAGACTACCCTGTGAATGGCGCCATGGAGGAGAGGCTCAAGTTCCTTTTGCGCTATGCAATTTTAGCCCCCTCCGGCCCCAACAGCCAGCCCTGGAGGTTCGCCATTAATGACGGCAGCGTTTCTGTTTTCGCCGATTTAAGCCGTGCCTTGCCTTTTGTCGACCCCAGCAACCGCACCCTCTACATGAGCGTGGGCTGCGCCATCGCCAACCTGACTGTCGCCGGTGCACATTTCGGATTTGATTCAAGCGTGAGCTATTTTCCCCGCGGGCAGGAAAGCGATCTGGTGGCCGAGGTGCAGCTCTTGCCTGAAGCAGGCCGAAGGCCCGCAGATCGGCAAGAAGATCTCTTTACACAGATCCAAAGAAGACACACCACCAAAGACCGATATGAAAATGCGACGATCGAACCGTTCATTTTAAAGGAGATTGAGAAGAGCATAAATCTCCCTGGCCTTTATCTCAGCTACCTGAACGATAAAGATGCCAGGGACAGGATGGCGGATCTGGTCTCCCGCGCCCATCAGATTCAGCTGTCTAAAAAAGAATTCCGCCATAACCTGGGTAAGTGGTTGCGCAATAACTGGACGGCTGAGCCGGACGGCATGCCTCTCTATACCTTCGGAGTGCCGGATGCCATATCTTTAGGATTTCCCGCCGCCTTCAAGGAGTTCGACCTCTCCCGGGCAGTCATCTACAGGGACGTGGGCCTCATCCAAGGCTGCTCTACTCTTGCCGTCCTTTCCTCTGATCAGGATGATAAATTGACCTGGACGGCATGCGGCTTCGCCCTGGAAAATATGCTGCTCCGGGCCACCAGTTACGATATACGAGCATCCTTCTTCAGCCAGCCCATTGGCCTTGCAGATCTGCGAGAGAAGCTGAAGGCTCAGATAAACCGCGGCCACCCCCAGCTTCTCTTCAGCCTGGGAATGGCAAAGCCCATGCGTCCCAGCCCCAGGCGACCTCTTGAGGATGTAATTATCAAGCCGCCTTAGCCGGCCTTGTCTTCTTAGCCGGCCTTGTCTTCTTGGCCTGCCTTGTCTTCTTGGCCTGCCTTGTCTTCTTGGCCTGCCTTGTCTTCTTGGCCTG
>CAYXSJ010000001.1:25205-35920 GCA_964467095.1 uncultured Methanotrichaceae archaeon | reverse complement strand
GCCTTGTCTTCTTGGCCTGCCTTGTCTTCTTGGCCTGCCTTGTCTTCTTGGCCTGCCTTGTCCGGACAGATGGCGAAACTTTGCTGGCAAAGCAGGGCCGACCTCAGCTCCTCAAGCTGCACCGGCTTGGAGATGTAACCGTCCATGCCGGCAAGAAGGCACCTCTCTTTGTCCCCTTCCAGCGCATAAGCAGTCATGGCCAGTATCTTTGGCCTCTTTTTTAATTTCAAATCCAATATGGCACGGGTAGCCTCCAGACCGTCCATCTCCGGCATCTGCACGTCCATGAGGATAATATCATAAGACTTCTTCTGGAGTGCCTGCAAAACCTCCCTGCCATTGGAGACCACATCAGCTCTGTAGCCCAGCTTCTTTAGCATAAGACGCGCAACCTTCTGGTTGACCTTGTTATCTTCTGCCAGCAATATGTCCAGATCCAAATGTTCGGGCTCGTTGCTGCATGTCAGTATAGCCTTACGATTTTGGGGCATAAAAGCCTCCTGCAGTGCGAAGCGAATACAGGCCTTTGAAAGGGGCTTGCTTAGAGACTTTTTGCCGGCCCTTTGCCGACCCGGTAAGGTTAAGGTGATGGTGGGAAGGCGCTCCTCTATCTCCTCGGCCAGCTCCTCTGCTCCCGGAACCTCCAGATCCAGAATTGCGACATCAAAACGGCTTTCCATCAGCTCTCGCGCCTCAAAGGCTGAGACTACGGGATAAATCTGCATCCCCCAGGAACGGGCAGAGTCAACCAGTTCCTTCAGGCTGTCCTCGCTGCCCAGTAGTGCCATTATCTTCTTGCCGGCCAGATGCAGCTTGGCACCCCCCTCGGAAAACGACGGGGCTGAAATCAGGAAGTGGAAGGTTGAGCCCTCGCGTAGCTTGCTATCCACCCAGATCTTGCCGCCCATCAGCTCCACCAGCCTCTTGCTTATGGCCAGGCCCAGGCCCGTGCCGCCGTATTTTCTGGAGGTAGAAGCATCGACCTGACTGAAGGAATGAAAGAGCTTATCCATATCCTCGGAACTAATGCCAATTCCAGTATCGGAAACAGAAAAGTGAATTTCGTCGGCCTTCTCTCCCGGCTGAACCCGAATTTCTATCCTGCCTTTTTCTGTGAATTTTACCGCATTGCTGAGCAGGTTGGCCAGAACCTGACGCAGTCGAACCGAGTCTCCCAGGATAGTTGGGGCAATCCTCTCGTCAATAGAATAGGAAAGATCCAGTCCCTTCTCCGCTGCCCTTGTCGCCACCATATCCAGCGAGGACTTGATGCTGCCGCATAAATTGAAGGGAAGGCGCTCCAGCTTCATCTTGCCTTCATCGATCTTGGAGAAATCCAGGATGTCGCTAATGATGGCAAGCAAAGCATCACCGCTGCTGTGGATGGTCTCCACGAAATCACGCTGCTCTTCCGTGAGGTTGGTTTCAAGCAGCAGGCCGGCAAGGCCGATGACCGCATTCATGGGGGTGCGTATCTCGTGGCTCATATTGGCCAAAAACTCGCTCTTCGCCCGCAAAGCCGCATCTGCAGCCTGCTGAGCAGAACGAAGCTCTATTTCGGTTTTTTTATGCTTTGCCATCTCCTCTTGCAGCGCCGCATTTGCCCGAAGTAGCCAGGCCGTTCTCTCCGCCACTCTCTTTTCCAGCTCTTCCTGCGTCCTTTTCAGGGCCTCTTCCGCCAGTTTCCTCTCAGTGATGTCATTGATGAATCCCTCCAGGGCGAGCAGCGCTCCGTCCGACAGGAAGATTCCTTGACCCTGCTCCAAGACCCACTTTTTGCCAAAGCGCGATTTTATCCGATAAATTAAACGGAAAGGCCTTCTCTCTGCAATTGCATCCTGAATCTCATTCCAGACGTAATTTCGGTCATCGGGATGAATCAAATCGACATAGGAGAGGGCACTATTATGAAGGAGGTCTTCCGGCTGGTAGCCTGTAAGGGCCAGGCAGCCGTCGCTTACGAACTGCATGGTCCACTGCCGATCGTTTTTGCAGCGGTAGGCCATGCCTGGCAGGTTGCTCATCAGAGTGGAGAGCGTCCTCTGGCTCTCCCGGAGAGCCTCTTCTGTCCTTCTGCGCAAAATGGCTTCGCCGATGCTTCCTGCCGCTGCCTGAAGCACTGCGATCTCACTATCAATCCATCTCCGCTCTTTATGACAGTCTTCAAAAGCTATAACTGCAAAAAACCGACCTTCGATGAAAATGGGCAGAATCAGAAAAGAGCGGACGCCTAGCTGCTCCAGCATCTTTGCACCGGGAACCGAGAGCCGGGAGGTTATGCCCTGGATGGGATTGCAGCGCGAGAGCGTATCCTGCCAACCTGGGAAAAGCTCCTCCCAGGACAAATCCCCATAAACTGGCCCGGCATTCTCTCGAAACCACTGCAGGGGAAGACTTTCTCGCAGCCCTTCGCTTCGCAAATCCCTGTTCTCCAGAATGTGAACTCGATCCACCTCTGCCGCGTCGCCTAATATGCCCAGAGCCTTTCTTAAGGCCTCAGGATCAGAAGTGAGAAGGTAGTTGGTGGCCTTGGCCGCACCCTGCAGCAATAGATCGCGCCTGTGCAACTCCTCTTCTGCCTCTCGTCGCTGGATGATCTTCCACATGCCGCTCATGAGCAGTGTGAGCTGGCGTACATCGGAGTCGTCGTACTCCTGCTCTTTATTTCCGAGACCCGCAACAATTGCTATCTTGCCCTTGTCCATGATGGGCACATTCATATGGCGGACGATCTCAACGTGGCCCGCAGGAGTGCCTCTTTTTTGGGGGGAGGAAGCATAATCATTTGTTATAACCGCTTTTCTCTGACGAATAGCCTCGCCCCAGAGCCCCGTTTCCTGCAGAGAATAGACGATCCTTTTATGTTCAATGTCGCACTCCTGCATGGACTTCTTGGACCAGGAGTGCATATAGAGCGTCTTTTCTTCGTCATCAACGAAAGCCAGGTAGCCGAGCTTAGAGCCGGTCAGCTTAACCCCCGCCTCCAGGGCAAAGTCGGTGATCTCTTGAATGGTGGCCTCATCCATCTGGTTGAGCCTTTGAAGTGCCTCCAGCCGGGAATCATCCAGAAGCAGGGCCTCTTCAGCGCGCTTTCTGTCGGTGATGTTGTAAAAATTGGCCAGCAGATAGATCGGGTTGCCGCAGTCGTCTTTGACCAATGCGCATACCATCTCAGCCATGTAGGATTGGCCATCCTGCCCCATTAAAGGAAGCTCCCCCTGCCATCCCCCAACGGAACGAAGGGCAGGCAAGATCTCTTCAAGCAGCTTGGCTTTACCCTCTGCATTCGTAAAATCGAATACATACCGCCCTTTCAACTCGGAGACATCCCTAAATTTGGAATTTTTCAGAAGGCTAGGATTAACATATTCGATCCTTCCTTCGAGATCTGTGAGCACAATGGCCGTGGGAGCAGTCTCTACGGCTTTTTTCATCTTCAGGAGATCTATATCGGAGTTCTTCAGTTCGGCAATATCCCGCACATAGCCTGTCAAGCCCAGGATCTTTCCAGATTCGTCTCGCCAGGGATAATAAATGCAATCAAAAGAACGCTCTTTTCCTTGCAAGGTCACATGCACTTCGGTTTGCGCTGGGTTTCCCGTCTTCATTACCTGCTCTTTAATTTCCCTCAACCGTCTGGCGTCTATTGGAGAAAAAATCTGGCACTCAGTCTTTCCCAGGGCCATAGATGCCTCGATACCGAAGGGCTTCTCACTGGAAAACCAGGTATAGCGGAGATCTCGGTCTTGAAGAAATAGGCAATGCTCAAACGGAAGGTTCATCCGACAGGGGTTCTCTTTCCCGGCAGAAGAGCAGCGCTCCGGCAAGCAGGCCAACAGATCGCTTAGATCCTCCTTAAGGCCATCAAGGAAAGCTGGCATATGCTCTGCATTGCAGCCACGCCCCCGCATAGCCCTTATTTGCCGCTGCATTTGCTTGATCTTCGTTTCAGGATCGCTGCTTGCAGCCTTCTCTTCACCCAAAAGTTATCACTGCCCACACTTCTAACAAATAGACATCTTCGTTCTTAATCAATATATTGGGCGATCTTATTGGTCGCACTCAGGCCAGAGAGTGAGACTTTACACCTTGCTGCCAGTATCAATGAAACAGCAATAGACTATCCGCCGACATGAGATAAAAAATCCTCGTGATCTCCGGGGCCACTTTTCGTACATATAGAGACTTAGTGTCCGGTTGGATTCCCAATGGTGATTCGCGATCTAGTAGAACTATGAAACGCCCAGAAACATAATGCAAAAGATATGAAATATATCTGATGAACTCCCCAATCTGATGGCTATTTTTTCTCTGGAAAACCCCGCTGCAACAGATCGATTAATTCCTCAGTATTGTACCGGGACATCAGATCTAAGAGCAGGTCAGTCTGCATATAAAAGTGCCTGGCTCTGTCGATCCTTTCCAATGTCGCACTGGACACACCCTCACAGGCCCTGAGATCCACCTCTGTCCTGTTCATTGCGGCTATGATGACCTGCATCTCTTGCCTCAAATTGATTAACATTTCCTTTTTAAGAGAATCAGGATCGGAAACGGGAATATAATGGTATCTCTTGTCTCCCGGTATGACCACCCTCTTGACCAGCCCCTGTCTTTCCAGCGTGCTCATATTGGCGCTGACGGTGGACTTGCTGTAGCCGGTCTCCTCCACCAGTTCGTCCATGGAAACGGCCCTATCCGCCAGAAAAAGCGTGCCACGCAAAACACCCACCGCATCACAGCAGCCGTCGCTGTTGGCCACTTTAACGCAGGCATCAACCATATATCTTTTCAAGATATCCTTCTCGTCTCGATTCATCTCTTTCTAGAAGACCACAACTTTTAAGTACTTTTCGCATATCCCGGACGTTTGGTAATTCCCGAACAGAATTGGGGCAAATGCAGATGAAAAGACCTGAACAGCTCGGCCAATGGATAGCAGACAACCCCACCATAATCATGGCCGCGGCACTGCTTCTAACTCTCGCCTCGCTGCACTATGCCCAGCAGATTGCGATGGAAGGGATGACCACCGAGAGCATGGTTGGCAAAGACTCTCCTCTCTACCAGCTTTTCGACCACCTCTACGTGGAGAAGTTTGCCACCGAGTCCATAGCTGTACTCATTGAAGCGGACGATGTCACAAAACCGGAGATCCTGAGAGCGATGGATAAGCTCTCGCAAAAGATGCGCATAGCCCCGAATGTGCTGGCTGTGACCAGCATAGCCGATATAGTGGCAGACACAGAGAAGAGCGAAAGCGGTGTCAGAACAATTCCTACTCAGGAGAGGATAAATGAAATTCTCTCTTATCCGGCAAATCTTCCGGCTCTAAATGCCATGATGCCTGAAAGAAAGCATACCATGCTCTCCATCGAGCTGCCGGTCTCACTGAAGGAAGCACAGCTTAGAGAGCTCTACACAGAAACGTCCGGCCAGGTGAAAATGGCCGAATTTCCGCCGGATGTGGTCGTTACAGTAACCGGCAAGCCAGCGCTCATGCAATCAATAACCGAAGAGATGGCCAAGAGCAACGGCCCCATCCTCGCCCTGGCCGGCCTGCTTATGATAGTGGCCTTGCTGATCACCTTTAACCATGTGAGATGGTCGCTGCTCCCCATACCCATCGTCTTCCTGGGCATAATATGGACATTCGGAGCCATGGGATTTTTGCATATACCGTTTACCATGGTATCCATGTCTGCCTTCCCGGTGCTGATAGGCATCGGCATAGACTACGCGATCCAGTTTCATAACAGGATCAATGAGGAGTTCGCTAAAGGAGGCTCCCCGATGCAAGCAGTGGTACAAACGGTAAGCCACGTCTCCATGCCGGTCATGATCGCCCTGATCATAACAGCCATGGGATTCGTCTCGCTCCTCACCTCGTCTGTGCCCATGACCAGAGATTTCGGCATGCTCTGTCTGGTCGGACTCTTCCTTTGCTATCTTTCCGCCCTTTTTGTAGGAATTACTCTGCTTTACATTATGGAAAAGAGGGGTTCATCGAAGAGCGCAAAGATGGGTGCGAGCGCGCCCCTCAATGTGCCCAAAGATACAGTGATCGGAAGCATCATCGAAAAGGTCTCGGACACCTGCATTCAAAGATGGCATCTGGTGCTTGCCTGCGCACTCTTCTTCTCCCTGGCAGGCATCTATGCAGACACTCAAGTTCAGGTGGACACCGACTTCAAGAATTATGTGCCTCAGGACTTGCCACCCCTCATCGACTTTAGGCATATGAGCGATATATTTGGAGGCACGGACACAGTAGATCTCATTGTTCAGGCCGATGATATCACAGATCCCAATACTCTGCGCTGGATGGATGAATTTTGCATTTATTTGAAGAATTCCCGAGATCAGGTATATGGTTACGAAAGCATAGCCGCCTCAGTCAAGCAGGCCAACGGCGGCGAGATCCCTCAGGACCAAACTGAGATCAGAAGGCTGATAGATGCCCTTCCCACTGCGATGAGAGTCAAGCTGCTGGATGGTCACGACACAGCCATTATAAAGCTGAATGTAGGCAAGGAACTGACCAACCTGGGAGCAGAGGGCACAGAACGGCTCATAAAAGAAATCGATAAAGACATTGCCTGGCATCAGCCACCACCCGGGGTGTCGGTACGGGAGACTGGCGACTCTGTGGTCATGACCACGGTCATCGCAGCTTTAACTACGGGCAGAACAGAGATGACACTGCTCGGATTGGGGCTGATCTTTATCGTGCTGCTGCTGATCTACAGGGATCTGATAAAGGCGCTGCTGCCAGTACTACCCATGCTGGTAGTAATAGGCTGGATGGGCGGAGTGATGTACCTGGCCGACATGAAATACACCCCACTTACGGCATGCTTGGGCGCACTAATTCTGGGTGTGGGATCGGAATACGCAATATTGATGATGGAACGCTTCTACGAGGAGATTGACAGAATCGGGCAGCCCCTGGAAGCACTAAAGATTACAGCGAAGCGCATAGGCTCGTCCCTCATTGCCTCCGGCCTTACTACGGTATTTGGATTTGCGGCCCTTATATCTTCGCCTTTCCTGATCACCAACAATTTTGGGACAGTTACAGTTTTAGCAATAGTATTCGCATTGCTCACGACCTTCACGGTCTTTGTGGTGCTTATGTACCGCATGGAGATTCGGCGTGCTATGGTGGAAAATGCGAAATACGAGATGATGAAAGCCCTCAAGCTAATAACCGAGGGAAAATTATAGAGATTTTATGGATTCGCTTGCATACCATCCAACCCCTAGGCCAGTAGCCCTCTGACGATTGTTCACAATTAACAATATTGTCGGTCAAACTCTATTTAGTTGTCACGGAGTTTTTGATCAGGCCAATTCGAGCGGATATTGTTTCATTACCTGAATCCCCTTATTGAAAACGCTAGCATGCGGGCCAGAGCAGCCGGAAAAACGCCGGCAAAGCTCGACCTTTAACAAATTGCGAATTTACAAATTGTTCTACCAGCTCATTTCATTCTCAGGTCATGGCCATCAACTCTAGCTTCATCCGGTCTGATTCACCCGACCCGGGCGACGCTTCAGCCATCTGCACCTCTTCTTCAGACACAAAAGACAGATAGAGCTTGCGCCTCTTTCCCTGAGTTATCTTGACATGTTTCGGATCGAGTTCATGGGCGCGCTTCATCACGCTTATTACCGTTGTCTTATTTAAGCCCAGCATATCGACAAGCTCGCTGGTTGTGTACCTTCCCGGCCTCTCGCCCATGATATCTATGAGAGATCGAGCATGGTTATCCAGAGCCTTCCCGTCTCCCGAGCTGGTTTCCTGAATGGGCGCTGGTCGTCCCTGCCGGGCGCGAAGCTGGCTCTTCAGATCAGATACCTCTTTGGATAGGCGATCAACCTGATCGATCAGCCGGCCTAAAAGCTCCACATCGCTCTGTTTGGAGTCAAGCTCCCGGGATATCTTTTCGATGGCTGAAACCAGCAAAAGCATGGCTTGAGCCTCTTTTCTATTCTTCTCAATCTCTTCGGCCTTTGTTTTGTATAGCTCTAAAAGCTCTTCGAACATTTATGGGATACTCCTAGTATCTTCTGGTATGGTCTTATTTCGAAGCAAATTTAAAATGTTACAAGATAAGAATTTGCGATCCTAGTATATATACTTTTCTCAGAATTGTACGATTGCAAATATCTGCCAATCACCGAGTCGATTCGTCTGACACCCAAATTAGAAAGATAATGGGAAAGAAGAATTTAAACAATGCATTAATTTTAAAAATAATTTAACTGTGGACCAACAATATTTTAGGCAGTTCTTTTATATTCGTTATTATCTCATCTGCGGCCTTAATGAGCTTCAAAGTGGGACGAGTGTCCTGCTGCACGGTCAAGATGCCCAGATCTGCCGCTCTCAAAGCATAGAGATCATTTAGGCCATCACCCACCATTACCACTCGCCGGTATTGTTTCTTTAGATCCATTATTATCTCTTTTTTCCGCTGTGGGCTGGAGACTGGATAAACTCGTGACAGCTCTATGCCCAATTCTTTGAGGTTAACAAGAGTCCTCATGCTGTCTCCAGAAGCGACATAGACATCTGCCCCAATATGTTTCAGATCGAACAAGACATCCCTAAATCCAGGAAAAGGAACGCCCCCCGTGCAGAGTGCGTAAACAACCTCCTGCAGATCTTCGTCTACAATCAAGCCGATCGCACAATAATTTTCCGGGCACCTGGCCATTACTGCCCTATACACCTCCAGAAGATCGCGAACCTTTGCGTGGGAATGGCCTACAATGCCTATAGCTTCATCTCTGGAGATGCGGCTGCTGGCACAGCTTATCTCCAGCAATTGCTCGCGACCATCCATCAGCTTTCCCAGAGTATCGTCAGGCCGACAGGAGAATATGAGATCGGGGTCCATCTGAGGGACCACCAGGGCTCTGCCTTTTTTCTCCATAATCAGCTGCCAGGTAACCACATTTTCCAGAATGACTCCCTTTTCAATATCCTTGGCCACGCGATACATCCTCAATATGGTTCCTGCCACATCCATGACCACAGCAAGATCTCTGCACATCTTGGTATGGAATAAACCTAGGAATGTGATGAAACTTTTGCTGTTCAATCGCACTTTGCGCGCTACAATAACTTTTTTAGCTAGAAGATACTAATAGAATCTAGATAGAGGGGTAGAAAGACGAAGGGTATGGCAGTAGCTTTGTTGCTAATGCTTCTCCTCTCGGCAGATCCGGTCTTTGCCACACCGGCCATCACCGAGCAGGTCCAGGACGGAGATTTTTGCAACATGCTGAAGGTAACCGGGACGGGCACCTTTGAGGTGGGCGTTTCGGTTAAGGACAAGCAGCTGGCCCTAGAGTATTACAATTTCATGTCCGGCGACGGCGATCTGGAAATGGACTCAGATACCGTCGAAGCACAGAGGGCGGCCAAGCTTCCAGGCATGGAGGACGGCTCAGCTGTGCCGCTGAATCTCTGGGAGAGCAACAAGCTCACCTACTCCGGCAAGACCCCTATGATAGGAATGAAATATATCAATTCCAGGGCCTTCTGGGGCGGCATAGGAGCGGAGATTATGGAAACCTTCTCGGTCACAGAGATGGAAAGAGAAGGCAGCAGCTACTTCGCCTCAACCAATCCTGCCTCCTACATAACTGATCCCAAGAAGATCGAAGAGATGCTAAAAGTAAGCCCTGTGCACACTGTGGGCATCCAGACCAAGAATTCCTTTAATGGAACCTGGCAAACAGACGCCCGAATGCATAAAATGTTCAGCAAGGACCTCAAGGTGCATGAGTCCTTCACAGGCAAGTTCGATGTGGAAAAGATGATCAAGTTCCGGGAAAACCCTGTGGAAGAGAAGAAGCAGGCAGGTTGCGACGACATAGACTGCTAGCATCTGAGCGCTGCGAATAACATTGATTTGACTGCGCGAAGTCACAACAATTTTTGCCGACTATCTCGCCTGGCTTTGATCTCTAGCTCTCATATGAACCTCATCTCAAAATAAGTCTTTTATAAACCCGGAGCAAGACCCGGACTCTGGTGAATGGTTTGATTACCAATATTGATACAAACGGCAGAATTCAGCTTCCCCTTGCTATCAGATACGGACTGCATCTGCTGCCAGGAGACAAGATCGCCGTGGACCAGTTAGGGGATGGGACCATCATCCTCAAGAAGATCGAAGAACAGGAGATCTTAGCGGCTGTGGAAATGTCCGAGATCGGCATAAAGGAAGCGGCACATAGCTAATGATAACCGCTAAAACCACTGCTCTGATTATGAAGCTCGAATTATGCAGCATAGGGCTCGTCATTAGGTAAAAGGAGAGTTAGAATAAGGTGAGCGATATGAAGAACTCCATAATTTTAGGCTTAATATTCTTGTTACTGGCATTCAGCTCCTTTGCCGCGCCTCTGCAGCTAAGCGGGGGCGCGGGCCGGGCTATTCTCGGCACAATTGATTTAAACAACAGCACCAACGCGACCAACTCCACCAATGAGACTGAGATCTGGAGCTGGGGAAAGCTGCCGGTCGGTCATTTTATTAACGCTTCAGGAAAGCTGGCAGCCAATCCGATCAACGATGATGGTTTGGTGATTGTGCAGCCACGTTCTGATGGATAAAGGACAGAGAACAAAGCTCTAGGCCAACAGATAATCAATATATAAAAAAGTAGTAGCGGACCCGCCGGGATTCGAACCCGGGT
>CAYXSJ010000001.1:6920-25195 GCA_964467095.1 uncultured Methanotrichaceae archaeon | reverse complement strand
AGGCCTCTATTCTATCCAGACTATACTACGAGTCCAAGCTTTTCAGCTTAAGAACGCTCAGGAACTCACCAAGATATGATGAGCAAAACTATTAAATATATAGGTTAGCGGGCCCTCTTCCCACTGAAGCAGACCCTAACTAACGATTTTAGCTTTCCAGCACAATTTCAATATTCACGTTCTTTGGAACCTGGATTCTCATGAGCTGCCGAAGCGCCCGCTCGTCTGCATCCAGATCGATGAGCCTCTTGTGCACTCTCATTTCCCAGTGGTCCCAGGTGGCTGTTCCCTCGCCGTCAGGACTCTTCCTGCAGGGAACCACCATCCTTTTAGTGGGCAGCGGGATGGGGCCCGCCATGTGAACACCTGTTCTCTGGGCAATCCCCTTAACCTGGCTGCAAATATCGTCCAGCATCAGGGGATTAGTGCCGGATAGTCGAATTCTTGCCTTCTGCATGTTTCACACCAAAAAAATGGATTTAGCGTGGTACCACGCTGATGCACATGCCGGCCGCGACGGTCGTGCCCATATCTCGAATGGCGAACCTTCCCAGTTGTGGGATCTCCTTCACCGGTTCAATGACCATGGGCTTGGAGGGAGTAACCATGATGATGGCCGCATCTCCAGCCTTGATGAAGGCAGGGTTCTCTTCCTTGACCGCTCCGGACCTTGGATCCAGTTTGGCCAGGATCGATGTGAGAGTGCACGCAATCTGCGCGGTATGGCAGTGGAACACTGGTGTGTATCCTGCCGATATGGCGCTGGGGTGCTGCAACACTACTATCTGGGCCTTGAACTCCTTGGCCACGCTTGGCGGCTTTTCTACCGATCCGCAGACGTCGCCGCGGCGAATGTCCTTCTTGTTGACACCGCGCACGTTCCATCCGATGTTGTCGCCGGGGAATGCCTCAGGAACTTCCTCGTGATGCATCTCAATGGACTTGACCTCGCCAGAGACTCCGGCGGGCTGGAAGATGATCTTGTCGTTCTTTCTCATGACGCCGGTCTCGACGCGGCCCACGGGCACTGTGCCCACACCAGAGATGGTGTAGACATCCTGTACCGGCACACGCAGAGGCAGGTTGGTAGGCTTCTGGGGCACCTTGAGGTTGTTCAAGGCATCGAGCAGGGTTGGGCCCTTGTACCACTTCAGGTGCTCACTGGGCTTGGCCAGGTTGTCACCCATCAGGCCGGACACGGGCACGAAGGGAATATCCTCCAGCTTGTATCCAACCATCTTGAGCAGCTTGCCTACCTCTTCCTTGACCTCGTTGAATCTCTTCTCGTCAAAGGGTGGGGTGGTGGCATCGATCTTGTTCATGGCTACTATGAGCTGATTGACGCCCAATGTTCTGGAAAGGAAGACGTGCTCCTTGGTCTGAGCCATGACGCCGTCAGGAACGGCTACGATCAGCACGGCAGCATCAGCCTGGCTGGCGCCGGTGATCATGTTCTTTACGAAATCCCTGTGACCGGGGCAGTCCACCACGGTAAAGTAGAACTTGGCGGTATCGAAGCGGTGATGGGCGATATCAATAGTAACGCCTCTCTCGCGCTCTTCCTTCAGGCTATCCATGACCCAGGCGAACTCGAAGGTTGCCTTTCCCTTGGATGCAGCTTCTTTCTTGTACTCATCAATGACGTGAGGATCTACAGCCCCCGTCTCAAACATCAATCTGCCTACGGTCGTCGACTTGCCGTGGTCGACGTGTCCTATAAATGCTAGATTGAGATGTGGCTTTGCTTCTGCCATAATTTATCTCCTCCAACTGGCACTATCCATATTTTTCAGTATTTCTCTTTGTGTTTAATCTTTTCGAAGGCCGCACTCAAACAACCTTCAGGTAATCGGATGGTTTGGGCATCTCAGGCTTCAAGCCCTTCCTGGTCCGGATCTGCTTGACGGTATCTTGCAGCAGGTTGGCAGGCAAAGGCTCAAATCCGGCGAACTCCGAGGACCAGAGAGCTCTACCCTCAGTGGCCGACCTTATGGCCCCGGAGAATCCGAACATCTGAGCTACAGGCATCTTGGATTTAAGGATTATCATATCGCCCTGGCTGTCCATGTTCAGGATAACGCCTCTCCTTCCCTGGATCTCAGACATGGCTCCACCCATTTGATCCTGAGGCACCTGTATAAAGACATTCTGGAAGGGCTCCAATAAAACTGGATTCGCCATAAGTATTCCTGCCTGCACGGCCTGCCTGACTGCTGGAATGACCTGGGCCGGGCCGCGGTGCACAGCATCCTCGTGCAGCTTTACATCCACTAGCTTGGCTTTTATGCCCTGCGCAGGTTCCCTGCATATGGGGCCGTTCTTCAGCGCTTCCTCGAAGCCCTCCAAGATGAGCTCCATGGTTTCCCTCAGGTACTGGATACCCTTGGTCATGTTGAGCAGGACATTGGTGCCGAAATAACCAACAATGTTCTTCGCCTCATCTTTTTCCATGCCTTTGTCGATGAGAACCTTCCTGCGCTCGACCTCTTCCATCTTCATGCTGACCTTGCCCTCTTTCAAGGATTCGATCACGCCCTGTTCCAGGGGCTCAAACTCGATGTAGAAGCGGTTGTGGTGGTTGGGAGACTTGCCTTCTACAGGTCCTGCTCTGCCGCCGATCGACTCACGATATACTACTATGGGCGGCGAGGTCTTCAGCTCCACGCCGCGATCACGTTGCATTCTTGTTACAGTGACATCCAGGTGCAACTCGCCCATGCCGGCCATTAGATGCTCGCCGGTTTCTTCGTTGATGGTAACCTGCAGGGTCGGATCCTCTTTGGCGATTTGCCTTAAGACCTCTACTACTTTTGGTAGGTCGCGGGTGTTCTTGGCCTCAACGGCTACGGTCATGACCGGCTCGGAGACGTGCTTGATCTGCTCGAAGGCCGTCATGTTCTCTTCCGAAGAGATGGTGGAGCCCACAATGGCATCTCGCAGACCGGTGACTGCCGCGATGTTTCCCGCAGGAATCTCCTCTACCTCAACCCTCTCCGCACCCATGACGATGCCCGTCTGCTGAATGCGGTTGGTATTGACGACGCCGGATACGTAAAGCTCCATGCCGCGACGCAGTGTTCCGGAGAAGAGCCTTCCCGTGGCCACCTCGCCAGCATGCGGATCGACCTTTACTTTATTGATCATGAACGCGACGGGACCCTTGGGATCGCAGGTCGCCATGGCTTTTCCGACGGGGCTATCCCAATCGCCGTGCCAGATGACCTTGACCCTCTCCCTCTGGGCAGCGATGGGGCTCGGAAGGAACTTGACGACCATATCGTTTACGGCTACATAAAGAGGGACCTTCTCGGCCAGCTCCTTCATCTTTCCTGCCCGGCAGTATTCGACGACCTGATCGAAGCCGATGCCGGTCTTCTTCATCTGAGGCACGCTGATGGCCCAGTTGTAGAGAGCCGAACCAAAGGCGATATTTCCCTTAGCAGCATCCAGCTTCCAGCCAGCCCTGTATTTCTCGTCATCCATTCCTTGGACGAGCTTGTTGACATTGTCAATGACCTTGCCCAGGCGCATGGCCATTTCTTTCGGCTCAACTTTCAGCTCATTGATCATACGGTCCACTTTATTGACGAACAGGACCGGCTTGACTCCCTCCTTCAGAGCCTGCCGCAGCACGGTCTCTGTCTGGGGCATGGCGCCCTCTACCGCATCCACTACAACCACAGCGCCGTCCACGGCTCTCATGGCCCTGGTGACGTCGCCTCCGAAGTCCACGTGGCCGGGAGTATCAATCATGTTGATCAGATATTCCTTGCCATCTACCTCGTGAACCATGGATACATTGGCCGCATCGATAGTAATTCCACGCGCCTGCTCCAGGGGGTCGAAATCCATGAAGAGCTGCTTGCCTGCCAGATCCATGGAGATCATTCCTGCGCCGCCCAGCAGGTTATCAGAAAGGGTTGTCTTACCGTGATCAATATGTGCTACGATTCCGATGTTCCTGATCATCTCAGGCTTGTCCATCAGAGTCGTTACACGTTCTGCGATCTTCTTCCTCTTGCCCATAATACGCCTCGCGAAGTTTAAGATAAGGGTTACAATCCAAATTAGGACTCAGATCCCTCGGACTCAATCTATTTAAGCCTTCGGCCTTCTCAGGGCGGTTTCAAATCTATTGCATTGGCACTATTGGCATTGTTACTCAGAAAAATTAACGTTGCCCGCTTCTATTTAAAATTTAATGCGGAACAGACATGATCGACACGATTCAGCCGGACAAATTTTGCACGAAATTATAATTATGGATAAAGCTTAAATCGCTGCGAAGGATAGCACAGAACGGTTTTTACGATGGCGCGCTTGGTAATGAAGTTTGGTGGTGTTTCCGTTGCTGACGGAAACAGATTGCGGCATGTAGGCGATCTGGTCATACATTTTAGCCGCGACAATGAGATAGTCCTGGTCACCTCTGCCCTGCAAGGCGTAACCGACGACCTGCTGGCCTGTGCCAGGAAGGCAGCAAAAGAGGGAAATGTCTCAGATGTGATCGATTTCATGGAGAAGCTCACTGATAGACACAATCAGGCCATAACCGATGCCATAAAAGATCCTCAAATCGCCAAAGAGATCAGCGATACTGTATCCAAGAAACTCTCCGAGCTGGAGAAGGCGTACATCGGCATCTGCTACCTGGGTGAGCTTACAGCACGATCGCTTGATTATATCTCCAGCTATGGCGAGCAACTGGCCGCTCCCATCCTGGCCGGAGTCTTAAGAGATATGGGCATACCCTCCCAGCACTATACCGGCTCAGAGGCAGGAATCGTCACAGACAGCAACTACGGCGACAGCAGGCCACTGGAAAAGACCTACAATTTGATTCCCCAAAGGCTCTTGCCGCTTAAGGGCGTTCCCGTGGTCACCGGCTTCATTGCCAAGGACGAAAAGGGCACGATTACCACCCTGGGGAGGGGGGGCTCGGACCTGTCCGCCTCGCTTATCGGAGCGGCCATTGATGCCGATGAGATCTGGTTCTGGAAAGAGACATATGGCATCATGACCACCGATCCCAAGATCGTGCCCGAGGCCAAGTCCATTCCCGCCATCTCCTACCGGGAGGCCATGGAGCTGTCCAACTTCGGGGCCAAGGTCCTGCATCCCCGCGCCATTGAGCCGGCCATCAGGAAGGGCATCCCCGTGCGCGTCAAATGCACATTCGATCCTGATATCCCGGGCACTCTGATAGTGCATGACGATATACCCAAAGCCGATGTGATAAAAGCAGTTACGCTGCACAAGAATGTGGCCCTGCTCAACATTTCCGGCGCAGGCATGATTGGAACGCTGGGCGTTGCAGCCCGCGCTTTTTCCGCTCTGGCCAAGGCCGGCATCAACATCGTCATGATCAGCCAGGGGTCGTCAGAGGCCAATATATCCATAATCATTGAGGAGCGTCAGGTGGAAAAGGCCGAGGACGCCCTGCGAGCAGAGTTTCCCAGAGATCTGGTCAAGGAGATCTCGCACGATCATGATGTGTGCGCCGTGGCGGTAGTGGGCGCAGGAATGGCAGGCACTCCGGGCGTGGCCGCGCGGGTCTTCAAGGCCATGGGTGCGGCCAAGGTAAATGTGGTCATGATCAGCCAGGCATCAGGCCAGCATAACATTTCTTTCGTGGTCGCTTCCAAGGACGCAGAGCTGGCCGTAAAAGAGCTGCACCGTGAATTCGGCCTGGGAGGAGAGGCATGAGAAAGCTGACCTATGCGCAGGCAGGCGTAGATATTCACGCTGAGAATAGATCCATTGATGCCATGAAGGCCGTGCTGACGACAAAGCGTAAGGGCTTCGGAGCGCCCATGACCGAGATCGGTCACTACGCAGGTCTCCTGGATATGGGAAGCTTTGCCCTGGCCATGACCACGGATGGTGTGGGATCCAAAGTTCTCATTGCCAATGCGATTTCCAAGTGGGATACGATAGGCATCGACTGCATCGCCATGAACGTCAACGACCTTTATGCCATCGGGGCTGAGCCCGTCGCCTTTGTGGACTATCTGGCTGTTGAGAAGGTGGACCCAGAGAGGGCTGCGCAAATTGCTATTGGTCTGGCCCGCGGGGCAGAGATATCCAATATGACCATCGTTGGTGGAGAGACTGCTTCCTTGCCGGAGATCATTCGGGGCTTCGACCTGGCCGGCACAGCCATCGGAGTCGTGGACAAGGACCGGGTTGTCACCGGCGAGAAGATCCAGAAGGGCGACACGCTGGTAGGCGTGCCAGGCAGCGGGCTGCACAGCAACGGCTACACTTTAGCCAGGCGCATCGTGGCCGAGTCCAAGTACACCTATTTCGACCAGATGCCGGGCGGGAAAAATACCATAGGAGAGGAGCTGCTCACCCCCACCCGGATCTACCCCGAGATTGTGCAGTTGGTACGGGAGTGCGATGTGCATGGCCTCGCCCACATCACCGGCTCGGGCCTTCTCAAGCTGCGCCGGATATCTCAATTGGGCTTTGAAATAACCGAACCTCTGGAGCCACAGCCCATCTTCCGCTTCCTGCAGGAGCTGGGCAATGTGGATGACAGCGAGATGTACCGCACATTCAATATGGGCATGGGCTTTTTGGTAGTGGTAGCCGAAGATGAGGCTCAAAAGGCCTGCCGCATCATGGGGCCGGGCTCAAAGGTAATCGGATCGGTTGTAAAAGAAGGTTTGAAAGCAGGCCGCATGACCTTCTAGGCCTGCTTATTGCTTTTTTTCTTTTTCACCGAACATTTCTTCTAATTTGGTCTTTATTTTTCGCATGGATTCTACTGCCGGGCAGTCCACATCTATGGGCGGCTTGCCGGCCAGGTCCGCTTCTACCAGGCATTTGTCAAAGGGGATGGTTCCCAGGACCGGTATGCCCATCTGCGCCATCTTCTCGGCTACGGGCCCTGGATTGTCGGCCTTGTTTATAACGGCGAAGTACCTGGTAATGCCGATCTCCTTGCCCAGCTGCATTATCCTTTCCACGGTTTCAATGGACCTCATGCCTGGTTCTACCACGGCGATCATGGCGTCAACGCCGCGAGCTGTGGCCCTGCCCAGGTGCTCGATGCCCGCTTCCATGTCCAGGATCACCAGATCCTTTTCCCGAACGATGACATGCCTGATGAGGGCTTTGACAAAAGCATTGGCAGGACACATGCAGCCCGAGCCGCCGGAATCGATGGTGCCCATGACCACCAGCTTGACATTATCTGGGCCGGTGCAGCCGCACATCTGCACAACATCATCGACCTTGGGATTCATCTTGAACATGCCCCCAGGCATGCCCGCTCGCTCCTGGACCAGGTCTTTGTGCTCGGTGACGGGCTTGGGTAGATGGGGGATTCCCAGAGCCGAGCCCAGGTTCATGCTCGGGTCCGCGTCAATGGCCAGGACATTGTAGCCGTCGCGGGCAAAGAGCCTGGCCAGGGTGCCGGCCAGGGTGGTCTTGCCCACGCCGCCTTTTCCTGAGATTGCGATCTTCATTTTTTATGAACCTCATGAGATTGATTTGGTCTCTTTTTAACATGTATGTTTATATCGATTCTGCATGATAACATTACTGGGGCGTGCTGCAATGATTGAGAGCATCCGAAAACGCGATGGCAGGACAGTCAAATTTAACCGGGAAAAGATTGCCGCAGCCATTGGAAAGGCCTTTGTTGCAGTGGGCCAGGAGAAGGACAGGGCGCCCGCCAGTCTGGCCGAGAAGGTGGTCAAAGAGGCAGAACCGCGATTCTCGGACTCAATTCCTGGCGTGGAAGATATCCAGGACATTGTGGAGAGAGTTCTCATCGAATCAGGATACAGTGATGTGGCCAAAGCCTACATCCTCTACCGCCAAAAGAGATCCGAGATCAGGGAAGCAAAGCAATACCTGGGCGTGGCCGACGATCTTAAGCTATCCATCAATGCCGTAGAAGTTCTCAAGAAGAGATATCTGCGTCGCGACGAGCGCGGGGCTGTCGCGGAGACGCCGGGGGAGATGTTTGCTCGCGTGGCCGCTCATGTCTCGCGGGCCGAAATCAAGTATGGTAGCAATGCAACAATTTGCCGCAACAAATTTTTGAAGATGATGCGCAGCCTGGAATTTTTGCCCAACTCCCCCACGCTCATGAACGCGGGGCTGCCGCTCGGCCAGTTGTCCGCCTGTTTCGTTCTTCCCGTGGAGGATTCGCTGCCCGGCATCTTCGAGGCTCTGAAGAACATGGCTCTCATCCACCAGAGCGGGGGAGGCACGGGCTTCTCCTTCTCCCGGCTGCGGCCCAGGAACGATGTGGTGCGGGCCACAGGCGGGGTGGCCTCCGGCCCAGTCTCATTCATGCGCATCTTCGATACGGCCACCGAGGTGATCAAGCAGGGCGGACGCCGGCGGGGCGCAAACATGGCCGTTTTGAGGGTCGACCATCCCGACATACTGGAGTTCATAGAGGCCAAGGAAAAGCCGGGATTCTTGGAGAACTTCAACATCTCTGTGGCGGCAACTGATGAGTTCATGCGCGCCGCGCGGCAAGGCGGCGAGATCGAGCTGGTCAATCCGCGAACCGGCCAGGCCGCGGGACAGGTCAATGCTCAGGAGACCATGAGCCACATCGCTAACTGTGCCTGGCGGGGAGGAGATCCGGGCATGATCTTTATCGACAGGATCAATGCCATCCACCCTCTGCCCGGCTTAATCGAGACCACCAATCCCTGTGGCGAGCAGCCCCTGCTTCCTTACGAGTCCTGCAATCTGGGGTCCATCAACCTCTCCAAGATGGTGGAAAAGGGAGACCTGGACTGGAACCGGCTGGGTGAGCTCGTCTCCCTGGCCGTGCGCTTCCTGGACGATGTCATCGAGATGAACCGCTATCCTTTGCCGCAGATTGAAGAGGCGACCTTGCAGTCGCGCAAGATCGGCCTGGGGGTGATGGGCTTTGCCGAGATGCTCATCCTGATGGGCATATCCTACAGCTCCGGCAAGGCGGTGCGCCTGGCCGGGCAGATCATGAAGTTCATCACCTCAGCGGCTCGCGAGGCGTCGGAGAGGCTGGGCGAAGAGCGCGGCTCTTTTCCGCTCTTTGAAGAGTCGCGACTGAAAGGCTGGTCGCACATGAGAAACGCCACTGTGACCACGGTGGCCCCCACTGGCACCATCAGCATAATCGCTGAAACCTCCAGCGGCATCGAGCCGCTCTTTGCCCTGGCATTCGTGCGCCGGGTGCTGGAGGGCGCGCGCCTTCTGGAGGTCTCGCCCCTTTTCGAGCAGGCTGCAGCGGCGCGCGGCATTTACGGCCCGGCGATGAAGGCGGAGCTGGCCAGGAAAGGCTCGGCATCGGATATGTCGGGCGTGCCCCAGGACCTGAAGGAGCTTTTTGTCACAGCTCTGGACATCGAGCCCGAGCAGCATGTGAGAATTCAGGCCGCCTTTCAGAAGCACACGGACAACGCTGTATCCAAGACGGTGAACCTGCCTGAGAGCGCCACGCCAAGCGATGTTCTGAGGGTGTTCAATCTGGCCTACGACCAGGGGTGCAAGGGTGTGACGGTCTTTCGCTATGGAAGCAGAAGCCAGGTGCTCTACCTGGGCAATGGAGAGACGGCGGCGGGGTGCAAGTACTGCGGTTGAATCGAAAGAATTTTATTGATAGTGGGCGGATATCACGCGGCATGTATATACAAAAATCCAGGAAGTTCTCTCCTCAATTAGCTCTTGTCATGCTCTGCATCTTCGTATCCTGTTCATCAGCAGGACCTGCAA
Source organism: uncultured Methanotrichaceae archaeon (assembly GCA_964467095.1). Lineage (GTDB taxonomy): Archaea > Halobacteriota > Methanosarcinia > Methanotrichales > Methanotrichaceae > Methanothrix. The sequence goes on along the minus strand of CAYXSJ010000001.1, from coordinate 15,466 downwards.
ACTCTGAGAGTTTGGAAAAGACAATTCCTGCCAATCTATCCAGTGACCCATTAAATAATTCTGATCCGTCCGTGGCCATATCATCGAAAACATATCTGCCTCCGCCCGGCATAATGCCCATTGTCGTGCTGCAAGGCGATCCCTACGAGATGGGGTATCAGTATGCCCTTCAAGCCAGAGATTATATCTCCATCGTGCGTGACGCCGCTTGGGCCAGCGCTCTCTCAAAGAACTCCTCACAGGAGATCTTAGAAAGCTGTCAGGTATACCGTCAATACATCGCAAGAGAGCTACACAAATTTGATTTTATCTCGTTCTTCCAGGGCATTACCGATGCCATGAATTATCAGGGTTTTCAATTCGGCCAAGATGACCCGGTGGTCATGCTCTACTGGGGCGGAAGGACAGGGCCACAGCCGCCTGATCATTGCACGGCCATAGCCGCTTTTGCAAATGCTACCGGCGGCGGCATGATAGCGGGGACAAATTTCGATTACTATCATCTGCCCTCAAACTCATATTCGATCATCCTTGCTCTCTATCCCGATTCAGGGAATTCCTGCATCATTCCATCCGGCGCGGGGCGCACAGGAAGCAACTCTGCCTTCAACGATAAGGGATTAATTTACATCCTGGCCGCAGCGCCGCAGAAGGGTCCCGGTGACGACGGCCCCGGCATTACTGGATTCCTGGAACTTCCCTATGTGGCCATGACCTGCGACACCGTTCCACAGGCCGAAAATTTCCTTATCAACTCCACACGCATGTTCGGTCTCAACCACTTGCTCCTTGATGCCGGCGGCAATGCCACGGTTCTGGAGGCCACCCGCGCCAGATATGCCCTGCGGCGAGCCGGGGACAACAACGAATCTGATTATCTTGTCGCTGCCAACCATTACCTCAATCCTACCATGAAGCCCTCTCAACCGATTTGGGATCCACTGAAGTATTACCCATCCAGCTATTATCGATACATCACAGCCGAGAGGATGATTGCGGACCGGCAAGGCAGACTGAACTATTCGACTGTGTCCAAGATCTTCTCGTTGACCGATTGGTGGGATGGAAAGGCATGGCATATTGACGATCCCTGGAGCACCAACACCATCAACCGCTTCCGTCCTGATGTTGCCACTCTTTATTCGGCCATAGCCGTCCCAGGCGATCATAAAGTCTCCATCTGCACGGGAAATCCCGGCATGCCCTACTGGGGCACTCTGGCAAGCGGCCAGACGGGAACGTATGTCAACTTAACCATAGGAAAAAGACCGGAAGAGCTCGTCTTTGACCTCAAAAAGGATGCATCCGCCGCCATGTGGAAGACAGTTCAGGTGATGGAAGAGCAGCCGCCGGAAGAGGCCGCCGATTTATGGGCAGAAGCAGAAAACAATTATTGGAAGGCGGTCTGGTGGCTGGACCGGGGCGTGCTGGCGAAAAAAGCAGCCGAAAAGGCGGCTTGCTTGGGAAGATCGGCAACCAGCTTTGCGGAAGTGATCGTTCAAGCGGAAGTGGTCCAGGCTGCTTGCGCGCAGCACAGGCAAAGCAGAGCTGAGGGCATCCTGACGGGATAGCGGCAAGCTGTGGATTGGCGACAGATGGCAGGACATGAGCGGGTAATGATCGGCTCTGCCCCCGTTCTTTGCCTCTGCAAAAGGGCTCATGCGACAAATTAATCTGCAAAGAATTGCCATATACTTCGCTGTCCTATTCGTCCCCATGATTGGATGGAAAGGAGGAGAGGGCCCGAGGCGGCAAAAGGTAAAGGAAGGGAAATTGTGTAGAAAAGCCGCCCCCGGCCACAAGCCACCAGCAAATCAATTCCCCCTTATTAACTGTGTCGGTTGAAGCTCCCTTAGCGTTAGCTATGTTGGCTTTGCATGCAGACCGATAAGCCTAAGAACTTTTCTCATCATTCCTCATTCCATGAAACGCATCGGCATCGCCGACACAACATTTGCCCGCGTGGATATGGCCCGCGCGGCTATCAGTGCCATCAAGAAGGAAGCCTCGGCAGAGATCGTCCGCTACACCGTTCCCGGCATCAAGGACCTGCCCGTGGCCGCGAAGAAGCTGCTGGAAGAGGAGCGGTGCGATATCGTCATGGCCCTGGGCATGCCAGGGAAGGCGGAGAAAGATAAGATGTGCGCCCACGAGGCCTCCACCGGCCTGATCGCCGCCCAGCTCATGACCAACAGGCACATAATCGAGGTTTTCGTGCACGAGGACGAGGCACCTGATGAGCGTACGCTGGCATTTCTCGCACAAAGGCGCGCAGAGGAGCATGCTCAGAACGCTGTCCGCCTGCTCTACCATCCCGAGATGCTCACCCGCCTGGCCGGCACGGGCCAACGGCAAGGCTACGAGGATGCCGGGCCAATTGAGAGCAGCTCAGGCGGCCATCTGGGACATTGAATATAATGGGCAGAATTCGAATCATCCGGACTTCGAGCCTTCGCGTGAACTGGTATCTCGCACGAAGCCTCGAAGGACGCAAAGAAGGGCGCCATGAGCGCATGCATTAGGCGACGACCAAAACAGTAGCCAATACTGCATCACGACTGCAATTCCGTAATACAGATAAAAAAGAAGATAAAATATACTTCAGGCCGCCATGGCGGTCTGAGCAGTTTTATTTTCCGATACGATCTCATCATCAACGGTTTCATTTGCCACCGTCTCATTTATCACCGTCTCACTGCCGGCCATGACAACTGGAATGGCTTCAGCTTCATTAGAGACCATTAAACCCAGGGGAAAAGACGGGGCCTTCTTGGCCTCAGCGGGAAGCTGGATATTTACGCTCTCATTGAAGCCCTCGAAGATCATGGAGACCTCTGCATTTATTCTCATTTCCAGGTCCCCGGATTCGCTGGCATTCAGGCCTAAAGACTGTGGGGTCATGCTGAAGATCTCCACTACATCCGCCTTCTTGAGAAGGTGAGTATCCTTGGTGATCCAGTAGCAGACATCCAGGCTCATATTACGGAAGAGTTCGGTGTAGTTCATGCCCTGCATGGGCATAAGAGATGCCACCTCTCCGGAAAGCTGATCTGACAATGAGTTGCTGTCCATCTCCGCCCGCACCTTGTAGCAGTCCTCGCCCTCTACCATCTCCGAGCCCATCAGGGTTAGGCGAGACTGATTGAACCGTTCGATCTGTTGGGACATTGTGCTCTGGGCAGACCAGGCATCAGACACGCCGGGCATCTTTAATGCCGTCCAGTTTCCATCCACCTTCATGTAGATGGTGTCGTTGATCAGATACTCTTCCAAGGCCATGGCGCTGGAGTTGTCTGCATCGTCCTCGGCATAGGTGAGGGCGGCCATGGAAAGCTTTAGTGAGCGATCGGTCATATTGGCCATGCCGTAGCCGAAAGAGCGAGTGTAGAGCTTTTGGATATCGCCCGAGGAGAGGTTGACCAGGTCTACCTTCTGCTCCATCTCCATGGAGAAGCGATAGGATTGCAGCCAGGCAGAGGAGTCGACCACCAGAGACTGCATGGCAGAAGTTATCAATTCATCAAAAGAGGCATTGCTTGTCTGGCCGAGCGCTCCACTGCTGCAGAGCAGAATAGCCAGGGCTAATAGAATAAGGTATCTCATGTAATGAAGGTAAGTAAGGGAAAGGCTAAATCTTTTTTGCTCTATAAGCTCCTACTCGACCTTCTTGAACATGCTTCCCTTCACTCCGCAAACCGGGCACTTGTCCGGGGCCTCGCGCTCCACAGTCATGCCGCAGACTGGGCAGACGAAGTAGGGATAGCTCTCCTTCTTGGCCTCCATGCCATCCAGCATATCATGATAGAGCCGGGCGTGGTACTCCTCCACGGCGTTGGCATAATTGAAGCTCCTCTCTGCGTCCCTGGCGCCCTCGGCTTTGGCTGCCGCAATCATCTCCGGGTACATCTCCTTGAACTCGTGCGTCTCACCGGCGATGGCCTCGCGCAGGTTCTCCTTGCTGGTCTTGATGGCTTTTAAGGCGCGCAGGTGGTTGGCAGCGTGCACAGCCTCCGCTTCGGCTGCGGCGCGAAAGAGCCTGGCGGCCTGAGCAAAGCCCTCTTTATCGGCCTGGGCGGCAAAAGCGATGTACTTCCTGTTCGCCTGCGACTCTCCGGCAAAAGCCTCCATCAAAAAATCCTCAGTCCTGGTCAATTCAATCACATCCTGTTATGGCAACGTCTTTTTTAGCTATGCTATCGGTCATATTTTGTCAGGCAAACAAGTTAAGACTTTTGTCTCCTTGCGGCCATATGGTCTGATCTGACATCTATAAATTCTCAGAGATAGGAAGAGAGCCTGCAAATGAGCGAGAGAATCATTGAGGTCAAGGATCTCGAATACAAATACGGCGACTTCAAAGCAGTAGACGGCGTCTGCTTCTTCGTGCGGGAGGGCGAGATATTCTCCTTTCTGGGGCCCAACGGCGCGGGAAAGAGCACGGTAATCAATATTCTCACCACGCTTCTGCCCGTTCAGAAGGGGTCCGTTACCATAGCCGGATACGACCTGGCAAAAGAGCCGCAGCAGGTGCGCCGCTCCATTGGCATTGTCTTTCAGGATGAGACACTGGACCGCGATCTCACCGTCTGGGAGACGCTGGAGCTGCATGGTCGCATCTACTCCATGCCCAAGGAGGAAAGAAGAGAGAGGATTGAAGAGATCATAAAGCTGGTGGAGCTGGAAGAGAAAAGGAACGTGCGCACCCGCTTTCTCTCCGGAGGCATGAAGCGGCGGCTGGAGATAGGCAGGGGACTGATGACCAGGCCACGAGTGCTTTTCCTGGACGAGCCCACAATCGGACTGGACACGCAGACACGGCGCAGACTGTGGGACTACATCAAGAGGGTCAACGATTCCGGCACTACCATCTTTTTGACCACTCACTACATGGATGAGGCAGACCAGGTAAGCAACTGGATCGATATCCTGGACCACGGCAAGATCATAGCCTCAGGCGAGCCGGTCCAGCTTAAAAATGCCCTGGGAAATGATATGATCTACCTGGATACCAGCGACAACGCCAGGGCGGAAGAAATGCTGAGAAGCATGAAGGCAGTCCGAGATGTCAAGGCAGCTGCCGCGGGCCTGGCCGTCACCATAAACACAGACGGCACGCACTGCCTTCCCATCATCATGAACAGGCTGCGAGAAAAGGGCATTGAGATCGTCAGCGTCAACCTGAAAAAGCCCACATTGGATGATGTCTTCGTGCACTACACAGGACGCGATATCAGAGAGGCAGGAGCAGGGAAGCTGCACAGAATCCCCATCCCGTCCAAAGGAGGAAGATGATATGTCCCGGGAGTTTTTAACCATCTACTGGCGCGATATGCTCCGCTTCATGCGCTTTCGAATTGCTCTGGTGGCGTCCCTAATCCAGCCTGCTTTGTGGATGGCGCTTTACGGGGCGGCCATGTCCAGCAACTTCTCCCGGCTCAGCTCGGGAATGGCCGTGCCCGATGGCGCAGTCGCCGTATCCTACCTGACCTTCATGGGAGCAGGAGTGATTGCTCTGACCACGCTATTTACCAGCCTCTTCGGCGGGATTACTCTGCTGTTCGACAAGAACTGGGGGCTGATGAGAGAGCTTTTGGCCAGCCCCATGCCCCGGAACCATATCATCCTGGGCGTCGGCCTGTCAGGCGTCACCAAGTCCATCATCCAGGTGATGGTCATCATGGGCTTTGGCCTTCTCATCGGCGTGCGCTTCTTTCCCGGCTACACCCTGCCACAAACATTCGGCGCTATTTTAGCAGTCCTGCTATTTGTGGGCGTCTTCTCTTTGGGATTTCTCTTTCTCTCCTCGGCCATATCCATGAGCATGGACACTCCGGAGGGGCTGCAGGCAGTCATCACCCTTCTTACTCTGCCTCTGTTCTTCGCCAGCAATGCCCTCTACCCCATTGATGCTTTCCCGGGAGTGGTGAGAACGCTCTCCCAGTTCAACCCGCTAACCCACCTGGTGAACGGTGTGCGCTACTTTGCTGTGGGCAGCGACTTTTACGCTATCGGCATTCATTACGTTTACAGCAGCAGCGACGTCATGCTCTCCTTTATGGCGCTGACGATCTTTGCTGTGGCCATGTTCCTGGTGGCCTGGCAGGTATTCAAGAAGGCAGTGGTCACTTGAATCGTAATTTGAGAGTATCAAAAGAGATTATACGCTAAATGAATATAATATCATGATCATCATGATAAGTTGATGGAGGAAAAAGAGATGAAGGTCTTAGGAATTTGCGCCAGCCCGCGGGGCTCCAAGAGCTCTACTCTGAGGCTGGTTCAGGCGGCCCTGGATGGAGCGAAGGCTTCTGGGGCCGAGGTGGAGCTGGTGGATGTTTGCGAGCTGGACATCAAATTCTGCAACGCCTGCCAGGTTTGCTTCAAGAAGGGCGAATGCGTGCACAAAGACGACTTCCAGGGGCTTTACGACAAAATCCTGGCAGCCGACGGCCTGGTCTGGGGCTCGCCCAACTATTTCCACACCGTCACCGCCCAGATGAAGACGCTCATAGACCGCATGGCGGATGCCATTCACTGCCAGCTTCTCACCGGCAAGTACTGCTGCAATGTGGCCAGCGGCGGCAACAACTACGATCAGGTCACAACCTACCTGGACGGCCTGATGCTCAACTTCGGAGCATTCGTCACGGGAAGCGTGGGAGCGGCCATGTCCGGCGGGCCCGCTGCCCATGAAGAGGCGGAGAAGAAGTCCTTTGTTCTTGGAAAGACCCTGGCGGAAGATATCAAGAGCAAGCGCGACTACATCGAGCAGAGGGTGAGGCAAGAGGAGACGCGGGAGTACTTCAAGAAGCTCGTGAAGATGAACAAAGAGAGCTGGGAGCACGAATACGAGTATTGGAATCAGCTCAACTGGAAATAAGAGGGATTAGGCTGATTTCGGCCTTTCCAGCTAATACAAAGCAAATTCCCGGCGGCAGCTGTGCGATGAGCAGGCCGGCAGGCAGTGCTCCGGAGAAGGCTCCTCATCGATGAGAGAATGATACAATGAGTGAATGCCACAGAACCCTTTTAATATCTTCCAGTGCATGCTAGATGTATGCTGACACTGGATGAGGGCCGTCTCGCCGTCCGCCTGGCCAGGCAGGCTTTTACCGGCTACACTGAGAAGAAAAAAGTCATCGAGCCCCAGGACCTTCCGCCCGTCTTCGGAGAGTTGCGGGGCGTCTTTGTGACCTTGCACGAGGATGGCGACTTGCGTGGCTGCATCGGCTATCCCCAGCCCATTATGCCGCTGGGAAAGGCGATTGTGGACTCGGCCATCAATGCCTGCTCTCGCGACCCGCGCTTTCCCTGCGTGCGGCCAGCCGAGCTGAAGCGAATCGAGGTGGAGGTTACGATCCTTACCAGGCCCGAGCCCTACACAGAGCCCAAAAAGAAGCTGCCAGAGCTTGTGAAGATCGGCAGGGACGGGCTTATTGTCACCCGAGGTCCTTATTCCGGACTGCTCCTGCCCCAGGTGGCCCCGGAGTGGGGGTTTGACTCACTTGAGTTTCTCTCCCAGACCTGCGTCAAGGCGGGGCTGCCCCCCGATGCCTGGCTGGATGAGGACACAGAGGTGCAGCACTTCCAGGCGCAGATCTTCGCAGAGGTGGCACCGGAAAGAGAGGTCTTCGAGAAGAGCTTCACGGAGAGCCCCTGCGGGAGTGTATGATGCGAGCGATCATTCCATCAAAGATCAGTATAGTGGGAACAAATCAAATCTCCTGGGAAAAGTTTTTAACCGAAGTTAACCTAATTTAACGCATGGCCAGTGCGGTAAGGTCGAAGGAATCCCAGGGATGTGTTATCGGATCGAAGATAACGCGAAGCGAGCTGACGCAGATTCAGGATCTGATTGATGCCGGGGTCTATCTCAACGCATCGGACTTCGTCAGGGAAGCTATCCGTGACAAGCTCTCTGCCATAAAGGTGATAAAATGCCGGGACGTCGATTATGAGACAGCAAAAAAGGAGATCATAGGATATTTCCAGAGAAAGCAAGAGGCTTATCCTGATGAGATCTCTCAGGATCTGGAGCTGGATTTTGACCTGGTGCGCAGCATTACTGCCGAGCTGAAGAAAGAGGGCCGTCTGGAGGCCGTTTGATGGATTGCTACGAAGAGGGCGATGCATTGCACGGTGCAAAGATCTACGCCGAGGCTCGAAAGATGCAGGGGCCGGCAGTTATTGTGAAGAGCGGCAGACACAGGGCGCAGAGCATCACCTTGATAGAGAATGCACAAGCGATAATCATCCAGAAGCTGAGATGGATTCCGGAACCTTATTAGCAAATGGTCATTCACCTTAAAATATCCAATAATCCTTGCTGAAATGCCTGAAAGCTCCCGGAACAATTGCGAAAGGGTACCATATTTGCGGATATTGCCCTTGCGGCCTTAATTTTGGCCAAGCCGCTCTTGAAATAGCCAGCCCTTTGTAGCTCGCGTTCCATGGCCTGCCAGGTCCCGCCTTTGATCGCATCCGGATCTCTGTAGGCGGATTTCACTATAAGAGAAGAAGAAACTCGCTCGTAAGCCTGATGAATT
>CAYXSJ010000001.1:0-6820 GCA_964467095.1 uncultured Methanotrichaceae archaeon | reverse complement strand
TTTTAATTTCACGCCCAGCACACTTTCTGCCAGCGCCACCGGTATGACAGCCCGGGAAGATCTGACATGAGCCCGCCGACGTGATAATCAGAGAGGCCCGGTGCTGGAGATCTCAATAGACTGGCTGCCATGTATATGAGACCTCTGAAAATCCTGCAAGAAAAGCCGTGGAAAAATGAATTATGAAAGGAGAGGCCTATTTCTCCGCCCCGATCTTCTCGTGAAACACCCTCTTCGCCTTTCCTTCCTGCCTGGGAAGCCCGCCCAGCGGATAGACGTCGCCCTTGGGAGAGAAGCCCAGAGCCTCCTTGAGCGCCTTTTCTACCATGTAGCCAGTCACGCCAGGCCCAGCCTCCACATTGACCCGCACATTATTGACACCATCCACCTCTTCCACGATGATCTGGTAGTTGTTGCCGATGCCGGGAATGCCGAGAAGCGTCTGCTCGATCTGCTTCGGGAAGAAGTTGACTCCCTTGACGATGAGCATGTCGTCCCGCCGGCCGGTGATGGGTGCGACCCGGAGATGCGTTCTGCCGCATTCACAAGTATCCCGGGAGATGACGTGGGTCAGATCAGCGGTGCGGAAGCGGATCATGGGCAAGGCCTCGCGGGTGAGAGACGTGAAGACCAGCTCGCCCTCCTCTCCGTCATCCACCGGCTCTCCAGTCTTGGGGTCGATGATCTCGATGATGTACTGATCCTCCCAGACATGCAGGCCGTCGTGAGCGGTGCAGTCCATGCCTAAAGTGCCCACGCCGCCGGACTCAGTCATGCCGTAGATGTCAAAGACATCGATGTTCAGGCCCTCTGAGATCTTCTTTTTCATAGACTCAGAGAAGACCTCTGCTCCGAAGATTCCTATCTTCAGATCGGGCAGGGCCATGTTTTGCTCCTCGAGAACCTCCATCAGGCGCACGCCGTAGCTGACCACGGCGGTGAAGACCCGCGTCCTGAGATCTTTCGCCAGGCGGATCTGCCGGGCAGTGTTGCCGGGCCCGGCGGGAATGACGAAGAGCCCGGCAGCCCGCGCCCCATGATACATGCCAAAGCCGCCGTTGAAAAGACCGAAAAGAGGTGTGATCTGAGCGGCATCACCGGGACGAGCCCCGGCCATGCGGTAGCATCGGGCCATGCACTCCGCCCATTGCCGCAGATCATTCTCGGTGTAGGGCATAACTACCGGCGTTCCCGTGGAGCCGGAGGACATGTGCATCTCCACAATATCCCGGCGCGGCACGCAGGACAGTCCCAGGGGATAGCTCTCCCGCAGGATGTCCTTGTTGGTCATGGGCAGCTTGACAATGTCCTCAGCCGTGCGGATGTCATCGGGCATGACAGCTGCCTGCTCAAAGAGCCGCCGGTAGGCGGCATTGGACTCATAAACGTGCTTGACTGTAGCCCGCAGCCTCTTGGACTGCATCTCTCTGATGTCCTTTAAAGAAGCGGTTTCCATTAATTTGTTGTGAAAATTGTCATTTGTTGTCATGAATAGCTCCTTCCCGCGGCAAAGGCTTTCCGGTTGAGTTCCAGAAACTTCTCCTTCACGCACAGGGCAATTGCTTTCTCCCAGGCAGAGAGAGGCAGACTCAGACCCTGAGAGATAGCACCCAGGAGAACAATATTGGCCGCCCGGATGTCGCCCAGATCCCTAGCGATCCTGGCGGCATCAATGTAAACCAGCCTGGGAAAAGCCCGGTGGAGCAACGCCTCTGCCTCTGCATCTTCCGGATAGCTGGCCGCGCCCGAAGAGACGGTGACCGGCATTATGGCCTGGGAGCTTACCGCGGCCAGACCATCCGGCCGAATATACTCGGAAAAGCGCAGCGCCTCCACCTTCTCCAGAGCCCCTAAAATGTGTGCGGCATTCCTTGGCACCAGCGGACTTTTCACCTCTCTACCATAGCGGATCTGGGCCATGACCGAGCCGCCCCGCTGTGCCATGCCGTGCACCTCATTGGTCTTGACATCGTAGCCCTCCAGCATAGCCGCCTGGGCCAGAATCTCGCTGGCGAGCAAAATGCCCTGGCCGCCCACGCCCACCAGTACGATGCTCTTCGTTTCTGTTTCCACTACATCCGCCTTCGCACTTATTTTCGCGCTCATGCTCTTCCCCCGCTGACGATGGCATCCGCCGGACAGACCTGCTGACACAGGCCGCAACCGGCACAGAGTGCCTCGTTTATCCTGGGGCCGTTCCCACAATTCTCAATGGCCGGGCAGCCCAGACCAAGACACAGCTCGCAGCCTTTGCACTCCTCCGCCAGGATCTTTCTGACCTCGCCCACCCTCTTTCTCTCCCGCAGAGGGCAGGGGGCGCGGGAGACGATAAGAGACGGCTCATTGACTGTGATCTCCTGAGAGATGACCTGCTCCGACTCCTCCAGGTTGTAGGGATTGATCACCTGTACCCGCCGAATGCCGCAGGCTCTTCCGATATCCTCGATCTTGACTGCCGGGGTAGCCTCCCCCATGAGAGTCCTGCCGGTGCCGGGATGGTCCTGATGCCCGGTCATGGCTGTCGTGCGGTTGTCCAATACGATTATGGTGGAATGGCCCTTGTTGTAAGCGATATCCAACAGCCCGGTAATCCCGGAGTGAAAGAAGGTGGAGTCTCCCACCACGCCCACGACGGGGCTGGTCTCGCCCGCCTTCTCCATGCCGTGAGCCATGGATATTCCCGCACCCATGCAGAGGATGCTGTCCATTCGGTCCAGGGGCGGGAAGGCTCCCAGGCTGTAGCAACCGATGTCCCCAGTCACCACCACCTTCCTTTTGCTCAGGGCATAGAAGATGCCCCGGTGCGGACAGCCGGGACAGAGCACAGGCGGGCGGGGCGGCAGGCTCTCGGAGAAGGGGGAAGGCTTTTGCTCCGGCACCGCCCGGCCCTCCAGCCTGGCCCTGGAGGCCAGCAGCCGGTCCACATCCAGCTCCATGATGCCGGGAACAGCATCTCTTCCCCGGCAGACAAGGCCGAGAGCACGAACGTGCTGCTCAATGAAGTCGTCCAACTCTTCAACCACCAGCAGGCTCGATACCCCAGCCGCAAATTCCCGGATCAGAGCATCCGGGAAGGGATAAGCCATTCCCAGCTTGAGAACGCTGGCTTCCGGCCAGACCTCTCGAGCATATTGATAGGCGATGGAAGAGGTGATGATCCCTAAATTTCGGTCCCGCCACTCTATCCGGTTGACGGAAGTGCTCTCCGAGAACTTTTGCAGAGCGATCAAGCGCTCCTCAACCCTGACGCGCATGGGCCGGCCCCAGACCGGTATGGGCACAAAACGGGGCGGGTTCTTTGCAAATCCGACCTTCTTCGCAGAGAGGGCACGCTCGCCTATCTCCACCAGGCTCCTGGAGTGGCCGACTCTGGTAGTGGTGCGCAGGATGACCGGAGTCTTGAACTCTTCTGATACCTGAATGGCTAATATGAGAAAGTCTTTTGCCTCCTGGCTGTCGGAGGGCTCAAAGATGGGAATCTTGGCAAAGCGGGCGTAATTGCGGGTGTCCTGCTCGTTTTGCGAGGAGTGCATGCCCGGATCATCGGCCACGCAGGCCACAAATCCTCCCTCCACGCTGATGTAGCTCAGGGTCATGAGCGGATCAGCCGCCACATTCAGCCCCACATGCTTCATGGTGACAATGCTTCTCGCCCCGGAGAGAGCGGCTCCGGCAGCGACCTCAAAGGCCACCTTCTCATTGGGAGACCACTCGCAGTACACATCAGGCTTGTATTTGACCAGGTTCTCTAAAATCTCAGTGGATGGAGTTCCCGGATAGCCCGCTCCAACAGTCACACCGGCCTCAAAGGCCCCGCGGGCGATGGCCTCGTTGCCGGACATCAAACGTCTCAATGCCTTTTTCTCCTTATCAGGATCTGCTATTGATTGTTCTTGATCGTCTATGCCTATTGATATACATCAGAGGCTTCACGAGCCGATACGGATTTCGGCTTATAATCCTTGTGGTGGTTCTTGTGTTATATGAATAGTAATTGCTTGGAGTGAAAAACGGGAAATTGCCTTCCTTTTGCTGAAGAAGCAGTATAAAAGGATATTTAAGAGAAGCATACAGAAATATGTACTAAAGTATTTGATCAGTATACGGTAATCTGAAATATGTTGAGAGAAATCTGCACTGAAGAATCTGAGGGTAAGAGTTCATGGACAGAAAAGAGCTGAATAAGCTATTGGGTCTGAATTTAGGCATTGCCGCTGCCAATATAATTATCTTCTCGCCGGCATTTATCGGACTTACGTTGATCGGGGCCAGTGCGTTTGAAACAGCCCTTGGCAGCACAGTCATCTTTTTAAGCGGCGTCGGGTTGACCTACGGCAATTACAGGCTTCTTTCTGGACCGGAGAACTTAATTCAAACCAATAAAATCATGACTGTGGATGATTATGTTGAAGCACTCAATGTCAATAGAGGGCTCAAAACATTCGAAAAAACCGTTGACATACTCCTAGATCAAATTGAGCGGCTGCAGAAAAAGAATAAAACCATCCGTGATATCCTTCTTCAGATCTTTTGTGCCTCAGAGATGAGCTACCAGAAATTTGACGTTGTCATCGCCGAGGTGGAGAAGATATTTTTTATGAATATTCGCAGTATCCTCAATAAATTGAATGCATTCGATGAAGAAGACTACGAGATCGTAAGAAAGAATCACGAAGCTGGGGCTTTTTCTCAGCAATTTATGGAGGATAAGTTTAAAGTCTATTATGAATATATTGCATTTGTGAACGCTGCTACTGAAGATAACGAGCAGATCCTGCTAAAGCTGGACAAGCTGCTCTTGGAGATCTCAGGCTTGAACAGCATAGAGAGCGGCCAACTGGAGCAAATGCCCGGCATGGTCGAGATTGATAACCTGATCAAACAGGCAAGATACTATAAGAATTGAGGGGCGGAGCATAAGCATGATGGACAAAAGCAACAAAAACGTGATTTTGAAGATAGTCGGATTGGCAGTTGTGGTATTTCTCGTAGCTTATATCGGAATTATTGGATTAGGTCCAGATGACCGTGGTGAACTGAATAAAACCAAAAATGCTGCTAAAGATCTGGAGTCCATCATTAAAGACATCGATGTGAAAACCGTCCCGCATCAGATGGGCAAAGTTGATATTGAGCCACCAAATACGAAAGATGCCCTGCCCGACATCTCTAAATACCCTCCGCAGGTAGAAAGCAGCACACCTAGCTATATCGAAATATTCTCTTCAACTGAAAAAGCGGGCAGCGGCACTGATGGCTGGCTGACTGAGGTGGCCCGCAATTTTAATAATGCTAAACTAATTATTGACGGCAAGCAGGTATCTGTAAGGCTCCGGGGAATTGCTTCCGGCCAAGGTGCTGATTATATTACCTCAGGCAAATATTTGCCTGATGCTTATACTCCCTCCAATGAACTCTGGGGCGAGATGATCGTCTCCCGAGGGGTTAACGCTGAATTGGTGGAAAAGAGACTTGTTGGCAATGTGGCCGGTATTCTGCTCACTAAATCAAAGAAAGACGAACTGGTCACGAAATACGGGGCAATCAATATCACGACGATTGTCAATGCTGTCGCGAATAAAGATCTGAATATGGGCTACACCAATCCCTTTGCCAGCTCAACCGGGCTGAACTTCTTGATTTCAACATTGCAAACCTTTGACAGTAGCAACCCATTGAGCGACAAAGCAGCCGCCGGATTTGAGCGCTTCCAGGCCAATATTCCAGTAGTCGCTTATACAACCATGGAATTGAGGAATTTGGTCAAATCGGGTGATTTGGACGGTTTCATCTTGGAATACCAGACCTACATGAATACACCAGATATCAGGTCCTATGAATTCATTCCCTTTGGGTTCAGACATGACAGCCCGATGTATGCGATAGGCGAGCTATCTCCTGAGAAAAGGAAAATCCTGAATCAATTCGTCCAGTTCTCTACGCAGGAAAAGTACCAGGCCCTGGCCACTAGATATGGCTTTAACGGTCTTAATCAATACAAACCCATTGCTGGACCAGTGGGCGGCGATGTGATCATCCAGGCCCAAAAACTCTGGAAAGAAAAGAAAGATCCTAAACCTATTTGCGCTGTATTTGTGGCCGATGTTTCCGGCAGCATGATGGGCGGTCCTCTGAATAATCTAAAGATATCATTGAGCGAGGGTCAAAAATACATCGGCCAGGACAATCTGATTGGCCTGGTATCATATTCCGACGGTGTCAATATCGATCTGCCTATCTCTAAATTCAATCTGACTCAGAGGGCCTATTTTGCCGGAGCTGTTGATGATTTGCAGGCTGGGGGCAGCACGGCAACCTTCGATGCGATTGCTATCGCCATGGATATGATCACGAGACAGCAGGCAATAGATCCCAATCTGAAGCCGATGATCTTCGTTCTCAGCGACGGCGAAACCAATAGAGGCCATAATCTGAACGATATCAGAAGCATAGTTGAGGAACTCGGAATACCAATAAACACAATCGGCTATAATGCAGATATTGAAGCCCTGAGGGAGATCTCCCTCATCAATGAGGGTGCCAGCATCAACGCCGATACCGAGGACGTAGTCTATCAGATTGGCAGCATGTTCAACGCCAAACTGTAATCCTGGGAGGAATTGAGAATGGCCTTTACAATGGTTGTGCCCGATGAAGCGGCGATCAAGAACGCTGTCCAGGAACAGGTCAAGCCGGTGCCGGAAGAAGTGGCCCGGCTTCAGGCTGTAGCTGAAAGCAATGTTGCCGAAATCATGACTCTGGATCTCGATGAATTTGCTAAAAGGAAGGATATCCTTCAGTCAATCGAGTCTTTTGGGGC